>JAYSZM010000099.1:0-16878 GCA_043738015.1 Lysobacterales bacterium | reverse complement strand
CCGCGTCGCGATAGTTGTATTGCTGTGCATCGCCTTGCGCGCCAAGCCGGCCGATGATGCTGCGCGCTTTCCACGCAAAGAACACATCGAGTTGCTGCAGCGCATCGCTGGCAAGCGGCAATTCGAGATCGGCGATCATGCCCCAGGCGGTGGTGAGGAAGTCTTCCATCCACGACGCATGCATATAGATGCCATCACCCGATGTGTAGTCGCTGTAGGGCGCACACACGCCTTGCGGATTCACCTCGGGCACTGCGTTCCCCGAATAGTAGGCGCGCACATTCGCGTCGACGCTGGCGAGAAATTCCGCGCGCAATGGGTCAACGTCCGGCGTGATGCAGCAGGCCTGGCCCAGGGTGCGCAGCGCCCAGGCTGCCCCGCGTGTCGTGTTGGCGCCGACATTGGTTCGGAAGACTCCACCGACACCGCGCTGTACATCGGTTTGCTTGAGAAAATTCAGGGTCGCGGCAAACTGCATTTCCTCGCGGAAATACTGGCGGCCGCTTATCAGATAAGCGAGATACGCCAGCGACGGATGGTGCGAGCTTGCCCAGACCGGACCGCCGCCAGTCCCAGGAAGCGGCGTGTAACTGTTGTTGCTACTGGAACCAACGCTGCCGACGCCGCTGTTGCTGCCATTCAAGACCAGATTCGGGTACTGCGAGAATGCCAGGGGACGATTGCTGGTCTCGTCGCGGTAGTGAATGCTGTAGCGACCTGCACAGTAGGCATTGATCTGCACGGCTGCCGCCGCGCGCGGATCGGCACTGCTGCACAAGTAGGCGACATCCCATTCCGGCAAAGGACCAATCGATGGGTGATAGCCAGCACTGCCCATTGCCGCCGGCAGGTTGGCCTGCGCCAGCGGTACGTAGTTGGACACGAGACCAGCGAAGATCGGATTGTTGGCGGCGATCACCCCATGGTACGCCGGCAACAGACGCGTACTTTGCAGGTAGGCGGTGTCATGGCGCACTTCCACTGGCACGGAGCTGTCCAACCAGTGGCTGAGCGTGCTGCCACTGGCCAGCACAGCGCGGGTGTGATGTTCGAGACTCAGTGTCGCAGCGAACCGCGTGCTGCCCGCCATGACAAACGTTGCAGTTCCACTGCGCTGCGCAGGCGCGGGCACATTCAGATTGCCGTTCTCGAGCCAGGGCAGAATTTCGACACTGCCGCCGCGCCAGAGTCGGACCTCGAACCAGGCCGAGAGGTGCGCGTCTGCACCCACGGGCGCGTAGTACAGCCAGGATGCACACTCACTACCCACGAACAAAGTCGCCACGCGACCCGCAGTCCAGCGACCGGATTGGAACAGACTGACGACGCCGATGAGTGCGCTGAGTTGCACGCTACCGTAGGGGGAATAGGCAATCGACGCCGTGACACCACTTGCGAGCAAGTCGTTCTCGTTCAAATCGGTACCGGTGGGCGCGGGTCCAGTGGTGAGCGCTAGTACCCGTGGCAGATTGGCGCTCAGATCCACCCGACCGCTGAGCAATGCAAACTTGACGCTGCCATCGCGCCAGCGATTCAGCACGTTCACTTGAAATTCTGCAATGTCGGACACGATGAACTGGGCCGCTCCGACCGCGCCCTCTGCAAAGGCCTGGCCCACGCAGAAGGGCGCCAGGGTGCGGGCCTGCGCGGAGCGCAGGTTCAGGGCCGGCAGCGACGATAGCCCCGTCGGGCCGCTGCGCGAGCGCAATGACGCCGACGTGCCCGCGTACGCTTCCGCTGACCACAGACACGCCGACCACGGTGCCGCGACGCAGACGCCCGGCACGGCCAGCACGAAGCTGCGGCGGGTCAAACCCTTGCCCGCGCTGGTTGGCTGCTGGAGTCTCTTTCGATTCATGGGATGCGCTTGCTCATTGCGGACTGTGGACCGAAAAGCTCAGTTTTCGAAGCCGTTGGCGAAGACATCAACATCGGCAAGACGCAGGATGTAGCAGTTGTCGTCAATGCGATTGCAGGACACATGCACACGCGATTGTGTTGAATAACGGAATCGACCGTAGATCCAGGTTGCCGCCGTGGGGCCACCACTGATCGTACGCAGGCTGCAGGTCGATGTGGCAGCGTCGAGCAAGTAGACATCGTTGCCGCCACGCCAGGCGACCAGACGGTCGAGTTCGGGATCGTAATCCCAACCCACCGCATCGCTGTCCATGAACGCGCAGCTGGGCGTTGGCGTTGAGGTAAGGCTCAGTTGTGCCGTCGTGCTGGAGATATCATAGCTATGCAGGACGCGGGTACCGGCTACGAAGAAAAAATATCGGCGCAAGCTCGGATGGATGACGCCGCTCTTGTAATCGTTGACGGCAAGATCATTGTCGTTGGAGCGCTTGGTCCAGGCCTGCGTCTGGGGATCGTAGGAAAAAACATTGTAGGCGTCACGCGCGTAGAGCAGTCCGGAGACCGGATCGCGCACGATCGACAGACTGAAGGCTGGCCTTGGCTGCACGGTTCCCGGATGCGCGAACCACTGATCGGTGCCGGTGTCATAGGTCCAGGTATCGTCCGAAAGGAAACCACAACTCCAGCGGCTGCCACCGAACATGAAGACGCGGTCCTGTACCGGCAGGTATTCCAACTGGTTGTAGGTATGTCGCGAGACCGGGCGACCATCCGCGTAGATCCCGCCGAACAGGCAGCCGTCGCGCAGCGGATAACTGGGCGCGTTCAAGCGGCGCATCTCGACCGTATCGAGATCGAGTTCATAGACCTCGTTGCCACCCCAGTCGAAGTGTCCCCCACCCTGGATCAACAGCCGGTTGCGTGCCGCATCGAAGCTGGCGCCGCTGTATCCGATGACGCCAGCGCAACCCGATCCGCCGCTGATGCCGGGGTACATCGCCTCGCTCGGACAATGCGGACGCAAGGCGGTATTGGGCAATTCATGCCAGCCCGGCCCCTGCGGCAGACCGCCGGCCTGGGCGCCGTCAGTGTTGACCAACACCGCCAGTGCGAGCCCGGCGACCAGGTATCGAATTCGATCAATGATCACGTTGGGCCAATTCCCCAGGCGCGCACTGCGCCGCGAAGATGTTAGGCCGGTGCAGCCGGGCGCAACTGCGAACTGTCACTCGCTTTGCCAAGTCAGCTGTGGCCGACGCAAGACTGCGCTGAAGGGGCGTAGCGCTGGCCGATCATCCCCGCGCGCCATCTGGCAAGGCCGGCGCTGCGAAGGCCAGTGCGCGCGGCACACTGGCCCAGGCCAGGATCGACAACAATGCAGCAAGCGCAAACACGCTGAGAAAGGCGAGCGTCGCGTGCTGCGCCCGCAGCAACGCAAACAGTAGACCACCGGCCGCGAGCGCCGTACTGATGCAGAGGGCGGCGCATAGTTGGAGTGCGGAAGAGTAGGTTCCCTGCAACGCACGCGGCGCAAGTTTCAGGGTCAGCACGCCCAGCATCGGAAGTGACAGGCCCACACCCAGACCCGAACAGGCCCAGCCGATCAAGATCAGCCAGTCGGGAAGCAGACCGCACGCGACGACTGCGCAGATTGCGATGCCGATCGAGAGCAGCAGACAGCCGCGGCGCAACCATATCCCGCGCCGGACCTCATCGGAAACGCGCGACTGCAAGTGGCTGCCCAGACTCCAGGCCAGCGCACCGCTGGTCAGCGCGAGGCCGGCCGCCGCGATCGACCACCCTCGTTGTTGAACGAGCCAGAGCGGAATGAAGGCTTCGCAAAGAAAGAACGCGGCCGAATTCAATCCGCGCAGTGCGATTACCGTGGGCAGGCCGGGCGACAATTGGATCGTGCCCGCCGGCAATAGTCGCATCGCTGAAGCGGCGATCGCAGTAAGGGTCAGCGCGACCACCAGCGGCGCCCAGGCCTGGGCCGAGGCGCTGACCGAGAGCACAACGCAACTCACCGCGGCGAGCAGCGCCCACGGCAGCAGGCGATTGCGCTTCGACGGCGGTGCTTCGGGATCGGCGCTGCGTCGCAGTGGCGGAAGTATCAGCGCCGCGGTCGGCAGCAACAGCAAAAGAACGCCGAGAAAAAGCCAGCGCCAGCCCAACTGCTCGACGATCCAGCCAGCAATCGCCGGACCGACCACCGCCGGCACGACCCAGGCCGACGAAAACAACGCAAACAATCGCGGATGCAAGACCTCGGGCACCGCACGCGCGGTGGCGACATAGAGGGCAACCCCGAGTGCACCGACACCCAGTCCCTGCAGGCCGCGACCGACGATCAGGCTCGGCATCGAATCGGCGAGGCCAGCAATCAGCAGCCCGATCGCAAACAACAACAGTCCTCCCGCCATCGAGCGGAACGGGCCGTGACGATCACAGTCGACACCAGACCAGACCATCGCCACCACCGATCCGGCCAGCGTGCTGGCGAACGCGAGCGCGTACAGGGTCATGCCATCCAGCGCCGTCGCCACCGCGGGCATGGCGGCCGCAACGCCGATGGCCTCGAAGGCCATCATGGAACACAGACCCACCGCTCCGATGCTGACGTTGCGCCAGGCTGGCGAAAACAGGGATGGCGTAGAGGCGGCGCTGATGACTAGCTGCATGTCTTGTCTCGCTGGATACGGAGCACTAGCATGCAACCTGAAGTTCACTTTAGGTCAAGTCATGCCCAGCAAACCCCTGCTTGGAGTGGGTGAAGTGGCGCAGCGCAGCGGCGTCGCGGTATCCGCCCTGCACTACTACGAGTCGCTGGGCTTGATCGCATCGGCGCGTAGTGCCGGCAATCAGCGTCGATACCAACGTGATGTGCTGCGCCGGATCGCCTTCATCCGCGCCGCACAGGTTCTGGGTATTGCGCTCGCTGAAATCGCCGATGCACTGCACCAGCTTCCCGATCGACGCACACCGACGAAGGCGGACTGGGCAAAATTGTCAGCGGGCTGGCGCGCCTCGCTGGATCAGCGCATCCGTGATCTCGAAGCATTGCGCGACCAGCTGCAGGGCTGCATTGGCTGTGGCTGCCTCTCGCTCAAGGCCTGCCGTCTGTACAACCCGCGTGACGCACTCGCCGCGCGTGGTCCAGGGGCGCAGCGACTGGGGTGTCGCGCAGGTACGACCGGATGACCGGCATCGGGCGCACGATCGGGCGGGATATCGCGCCAACGGAGCGCCTCGGCCGCGAATCACGAATACTGATTTGCAAGACGGGCAAACCTGCTTAAGCTGTGCGCATGGATCAGGAAACGCACGGTGTCAGCATCCCACCGGCGCACGATGGCGATATCGCCGTAGTTCGCATGCACGGCGACAGCCGCTTTCAGCTGGCTCAGTCCGTCACGATCGCCATTGCCGACGCCTGCACGCGGCGATGGTCCAAGCTATTGATCCAGATCAGCGCGGGACCGGCGCTTGCAGTGCCGAGTCTGGCGATGCGGGCGGAGATGGTGCGCGACTGGGCGGCCGCAGCGCAGGGACGAGTCGTCGTCGCTGTGGTCTGCCCGATCGAATTTATCGATCCTCAGCGGTTTGGCGTCAGCATGGCCAGAAATTTCGGCATGGTCGCCAATGTATTCGTCGACGAAGCCAGTGCCCGCGATTGGTTGTTGAACTCGACGGCGACTTGAAGCTGCGCCAGCAAGCCGAGCTCCAACCGCCGGGCGAGAATGATCAATCCCTGCGCGGCGCCGGTCCTGCTCGGCGACCGATTCATTGTCCTGGCGAACCAGGATTCGATGAATCATTCCGCAATCAGGCGCCGGTCTCCTCTGAGAAGCAAGGCTGTGGCGGCGAACTCTGGATCGCTGAACTCAATGAAGATGCCGCGCCAGTCCAGCGCCTGGTCACGCCATCATCCCAAAAGGACTGACCTGCTTGATCATGCAGGCCACGCCGTGAACCTTTTTTGCTCTCGACCGACTACCGGAACAACTGGATCGAAGGAGACGCAGGTGGATCAGGAATCGCGGGACAAGGACCAGGCCGACGAGTTGCTGGCCGTGCGTTGTCAGCTCGGCGAACGCGCGGCTTTTGACGAGTTGGCGCAACGCTGGGCGATGCCATTGAAGCGTTACGCGATGCGCCTCAGTGGCGACGCTCACAGCGCCGACGACATGACGCAGGAAATCTGGCTGGCCGTGCTGCAAGGCATGGCACGGCTGCGCGATCCGGCAAATCTGCGCTCGTGGCTGTTTGCAATCGCGCACCGCGTGCTCATGGATCGACTGCGCACGCAGTATGCCGGGTCTGACAATCATGCCGGTGATTCGAGGGACGAAGTCGCTGTCGACTTTGATGGCGATCGCGCACTGGATCGGCAACAGGTCAATCGTGGCTTGGACTTGCTGCCAGTCGCGGAACGCGAGGTGCTGATTCTGTTCTATCTCCAGGAGTTGTCGATCCACGAGGTCGCCAGCGCGCTGTGCCTGCCCGTGGGCACCATCAAGTCGCGATTGTTTCGCGCACGCGGTCTGCTCCGCGCACGCCTCAGCCAAAAGGAATCTGCAGCATGAACCCGTCCGATGATACTTCTCGCGATCTCGTTGCCCAGTTGACCCGCCTCAACGAGCAGGCGCTGAGTCCACGCACACGCTGGTGGCATCTGCTGTTGATGCTGGTTGCGCTTGCCATGGCAATACTTGTCGGCGCCCTGCTGGTAACCGAGCCGAGCTTGCCATCGCGCACAGTGACTGCCTTCGTCACGATCCTCGTCATTGCGCTGAGCTGGGTGGTCTACGCCAGCAGGGTGCTGAGCGGCCGCCTGGGTTTTTTGGCCAACCATCGTGTTATCGCCGCCGGGATGGCCACCGCCTGGTCGATCGTCTTTACCCTATCGGCACTGGCTGTTGGCCTATTTGGTGGACATCGTGCCGGCCTGGTCGCTGCCGGCACCGGGCTGGTGTTTGTTGCCGCGGCGCTCGCGCTGCTGGTTCGCGCGCGACGAAATTTTCGGCGACTTCAGGATCGGCGCGCACAACTTGAATCAGCGATTCACGGAGCACGCTCGTGATCGCGCACCTGCAGTTTGGCCTGATCATGCTGATCACGATGCTGCCATTCGAGGCGAAGTCGACAGAGGCGGCACGACTATTGGAGTCCACGCGCTCCGTGCTTCGTGCTGAGGACGGCGCGGAATTCTCGATCACGCGGGGGCGCATCCAGGTATCCGCACTGCACGCTGAGCGCGGACCGGACTCGCCAAAGTTCGAGCTGGCCTTCGTGCGCATCCATCGCGCTGATGGTCCTGCCGCATCCGCGCACATCGTGCTGGCCGGTGGGCCCGGCGAGTCCGGCGTCGAGCTCGTGCAGGGACTCGCGCGGCAGGGTGGTGTGCTGCTCGATCCCCTGTTTGATGCCGACATCATCGGGTTGGACCAGCGCGGAACTGGCGCCTCATCGCCGAACCTCGCGGACACCAGGCAAATCTCTCTACCCCTGGATCAACCAGCATCGAGCGAACTCTGGTTACCGATCTTGCGCCGTACGGTGGCCGATGCGACCAAGGATCTGGCCCAGCGTGGAATCGATGTCCGGGCGTTCAATACACGTGAGAGTGCCGATGATATTGAGGACCTCCGTCGTGCCCTCGGCTATCAGCAACTGACCGTATGGGGACGCAGTTATGGTTCGCATCTAGCGCTCGCCTATGCGCGTGCCTATCCCGATTCCGTACAAAGAATGGTCCTGGTTGCACCCGAAGGCCCCGACCACACCTGGAAATTGCCAAGTGCCGCAAATGCTGTACTGGAGTCGCTTGAGCTGCGCCCTGGTGCCAGCCGCTTGCGCCGCGACATGGCCAAGGTGCTGGCTCGGCTGCGCGAGAATCCGGTCCGGGTTCGTTCCATCGACCCGCTCCGCAATGAGCCAACCGAGATCAGCATTGGCGTGCTCGATCTGCAGTGGATCACGGCCAACGCGCTGGCGAATCCCCAGGCTATAGCGACGCTGCCGGCTGCGTACCGAAAAATGGCTCAGGGTGATTTCTCGGCTTTCGCTCCGATCGCGCTGAGATATCTGCAAAGGATCAGCCTGCAATCGGCGATGAAGCACCTGATGAATGCAAGCTCGGGCGCCAGCCTGGCGCGCAGACTCCGCATTCGGCAGGAGGCCCAGACTTCCCTGCTCGGCAATGCGCTCAATTTTCCATGGATGGCACTCGAGTCCGACTGGGGCGCCCAGGAACTGGGCGCCGAATTTCGCGCTCCGCTGGTCAGCGCCATTCCGACTCTGATCCTGGTTGGCGAACTCGATGTCAACACGCCGGTGGCCAATGCGACCGAGATCGCCAGCAGCCTGTCACAGGCTACGCAGATCGTCGTACCAGGCGCGGCCCACCAGTTCGATCTGTTCGGGTCCAAGGCAATGCGTGGCTTGCTGCAGGATTTTCTACAGGGCAAGCCGATCACGCAGTCGAGCATCCGGCCTTGAACCCAATCACCGGACGTTCGCGCGCGGCGAACCAGATCTCTGCCTGACAGCCTCAGCGGTGATGATCAGCCGACACCCGACGCGCCCGACTGTTTCAGCCATGCCCGCGGCGACAAACCGCAGCGTGCTTTGAAGGCACGCGAGAGCGCGGCTTCTCCGCCATAACCGATCTCGATTGCAATCTGCTTGAGTGGCCGACCCTGCAACAGCGATTGCTGGGCGAGACCGAGTCGCCAACTGCCAAGGTAATCGCCCGGTGTGCTGCCGAGCACATTGCGAAAATGCTCAGCATATGAGGTGCGCGACATGCCGGCCTCGCGCGCCAGCGTGTCCAGGGTCCAGGCTTCGGCCGGTCGCTCGTGCAGGGCGACCAGGGATCGTGCCAATTGCGGATGCGCCATCCCCGCCAGCATGCCAGCAGTGCTGGTGCCCTCGACCATCATCTGACGGACGATCTGGATCAGCACGACCTCGAACAGGCGGTCGACAATAGCCTGACGACCACAGCGCTGGCCAAAGGCCTCGTCGAAGAGCAGTTGTAGCGTCTGTTCGGCGCCGTCAATGCGCGCCAGCGGCAGCAACACGAATTCTGGCAAGGCATGCGCAAGGGGATGTCCGCTGCCGTGCTGGAAATGGATATTGGCGCAGGCAAGCTGCGCGCCGATCTCGGTATCAGCGATGAAGCGATGCGGCATCGAGCGCGGATAGAACAACACACTCGGCTCGTCGACCACGATCGGACGGGCATCGCCATGACGAACTTCGACGTCGCCCTGCTTTAGCAGATGCAACTGGCCAACACCGGGTTCGGCGCGAAAATCGTGCAGCCCGCACAAGGCGCCGGAATGAAACATGCGGGCGCTAACGCTGAATCGGCGAAACAGAGCGGCGAGGCGGTCCATAGGATTCCGTACGATATGCAAAGTATTTCGGATTATACACAATCTTTAGTACGCGCTCCCTGCCTAAAGTACCTCCCTGCCCGGCATACGCTGGGCGGATCACTCAACACCATCCCCGGAGCCCCTCATGTCCTACATCCCTACCCTCAGCCGTTCAACTGCCACTTCTGCGATCGCCGCCAAGCTCGATGCGGTCGAAAAAAAGCTCGGCGTCGTGCCCAATATGTTGCTGACGATGGCACAGGCGCCGGTCGCGCTTGATGCGTACCTTCAGCTTTCCGACGTCGCAGGACGCGGCAAGCTCAACGCCAAGCAGCGCGAATTGATCGCGCTGACGGTCGGCGATCGCAACAGTTGCGATTACTGTGTTGCCGCGCATGGAGCGATCGGCGCCATGGTCGGCTTGAATGCCAATCAGATTGCCCAGGCGCGTCATGCCAAAGCCGATCAAGCGGGCGACAACGCCTTGCTGCAATTGGCCAGCCGCATTGTCGAGTCGCGTGGCAACGTGCCGACTGCCGAACTCGATGCCTTCAAGGCCGCCGGCTTCGACGATGCGGCCATTCTGGAAGTGCTGGTCAATGTGGTGCTCAACATCTACACCAACTACACCAACCACATCGCGCGTACCGAAATCGATTTTCCGGTGGTCGAGAAATCACGCGCGGCCTAGGCCAGAGCCGAGTCGGTTCGCATCGCGGCGAACCGCAGGTTGCGCCGAAAACCGTAGGATGTGCTGAGGCCGCAGGCCGAAGCGCATCGCTTTGCTGCATCGGGCGCACAGAGATTGATGCGCTTCGCTGCGCTCAGCACATCCTACGCAACGCAAAGCGCATCGCTTCGCGGCATTGAACGTGCCGAGATTGATGCGCTTCGCTGCGCTCAGCACATCCTACGCAACGCGAAGCGCATCGTTTACAGACTGACCAAGGGCTTGAAGCCACCCCAGAACATTCGCCGCGCATCGAAGGGATGCGACTTGGGATCCATCATTGAGGCGAGTCTCGGATCCTTCATCACCTGGGCGTTGATCCGATTGCGCTGCGCACGCGAGGTGTAGACGATGTAGGCGAAGACCACCACTTCGTCTTCCTTGAGCTTGACGCTCTGCGGAAACGAGGTGCGTTTGCCGGGCTGCACATCATCGGCGATCCATTCGCGATACGCGAATGCGCCCGTAGAGCGAGGCTTGCCCCGCTGCTCTTGTCCTTGATGTATGTAGTTGCCCTTGATGTATGTAGAGCGGGGCTTGCCCCGCTGCTTTTTCGCTTGGCTCTGAGCACAAACTCCAACATCAAGATCAACGGCACCGGGGCAAGCCCCGCTCTATGCAATCCCCTCGGGGACAAGATCACGATCAACGGCAGCGGGGCAAGCTCCGCTCTATGCAATCCCCTCGGGGACAGGATCAAGATCGCGGGCACCGGGGCGCTGCTCAATCGCAATCAAGTCCCGGCGTTCGACCGAGTCGCTGCAGCGACAGCACAATATTGCCATCAACCCCGCTCAGCTCGGCGCGCGCGCTCACGCAGTCGTTGACAGTGAGACGCAGCGTACCCCACGGCTGCCGCTGGATCGCGGCGGGATCGAGCGCATTGAAGCGACCGCCACGGGTTTCGGTCATCGCGATGTCGATGGGGATGCCATAACCCGGCGCACCGCTGTATGTGCCGATCAGGAAAAGATTGCTGCCATCGTCATGGTGGCCATAAAAAAACACCAGCAGCACATCGCCCTCCAGCCACTGCATCTCGAAGCCCTGTCCACTGGTCGTCGGCTCATACCAGGCGCCGATCAGTCCACGCGGATCGGAGATAAGAGTGCTCGCAGCTGGCGTAACCGTGAAGCTGTGCTGCGAAGTAGTTCCGAGAAATGTCGCTTCGAAGGTCCATGTTCCGCCCGGCGCATCCAGTGGCAGGGTGTGATTCCAGTTCCAGAACGTGCCGCTGTAGTACTCCGGTGTGCCGGGTTCTTCGGCCATGTCGAAAGTCCAGCTGCTGAACACGGTGGCATCGGGGCGGAGCACCCGAAACGTGGTCAGTTGCCCGCGCCCCTGATCGCGATAGGCAGCGCCAAAGGTGATTGGATCACCAGCGACAAAGTTGTTTTTGAAATGCGGACGGTCGGTGGTATCCGGACAGACCGGAAACTCAGGCTCGATGCTGTGTGTGGACAGCCGATTGAGCGCAGAGTCCCGGTACGCACGCTGACTCGCCCAACTGGCCAGCGGCGCGGTATTGCAGGCCCCACTGAAAGCCTCGATATTGCCGGCGTTCACCGAGTTGTTGCGACGCAATTCGAAGTGCAGGTGCGGCAGCGTGGAGATCCCCGAACTGCCCACCTTGCCGAGGTATTCACCGGCGACAATCTGCGCGCCGATCGGCCGCGTGGTCACCGTGCCCGATTTCATATGCAGGTAACGCGCGATCGTGCCATCCGCATGCAGCACGATGGCGTAGTTCATGATGTCCGGACCGTCCCAGCTGCAGGAGCGGTCCGGCTTGCCATCGACTTTTTCGATCAGTTGGCCTGGCGCCGCCGCGAGCACATCGATCGCCGAGGCATCCATCAGGTCCCAGGCGAACGGCCAGGGAATGATGTCGACGCCGCGATGGTTGTAACCGGCTGCCGTGTCGTAGCTGCGATCACTGCAGGTGTAGTCGCGCACCTGATTGGGGAAGGCGGGATCGAGATCAACGAAACCCGAGATCGCATGCCAGCCGGTGCCGATGCCAGGTGTCGGTCCGAGCGGCCAACGCAGTGCGTTCAACTGCTTCGCGGCAGCATCGATGGGCAACAGCTGATCGCGCGCACGCAGCATCGCGAGATTGCGCTCGGCGCCTTGTTGCATCGCAGACTCCAGCGCAGGCGAGATCTGATCATGGCTGCGGGCTGTCTCCAACACGCGCCGGCCATCGGGCTGACGCGCCTGTGCGCTACCGGTCAAGGCCAGCAGCATGGACGCGACTGCGATGCAGCAGACCTGCAGCGGTTTTCGGTCGGCGATTGCAATGGCTAGCGGCCGTGGATGCATGGGTGGACTCCGGTTGCGCTTGCAGTGTGCGCCCGCGCGGCCTCCGATACATGGGCCAAAAGCTCCGTTTTTTCTCCGTCCGCCGGCGCCGACCGTGTTCGATCAGTCATCCGTCCCAGCGGGATCACTCAGGCGCGCAGCCAGCCCACCATGGCGCGCTGCGATCCGCGCCAGCGCGGCGTCGAGACTGGCCGCGCTGCTCCAGATCTCGACCGAGGCGCGCGCACGCGACAGCGCGGTGTACAGCAATTGCCGGCTGAGGATTCGATGCTCGGGGTCGGGCGGCAACAGCACGGCGACGTGGTCGTACTCGGAACCCTGACTCTTGTGGATGCTGATCGCAAACGCGGTCTCATGTGCAGGCAGCATGCCGGGGGCAAACGCGCACGCCGTGGTCAGGCCATCAGCGGCTATGCCCTCGAACCACACGCGCAGATGCCCCGCCGAATCCTGCAGGGCCAAACCGATGTCGCCATTGAACAGGCCGAGTGCATAGTCGTTCTGGCTGATCATCACCGCGCGACCGGCATACCATTCCTGCGCTGCCGGCAGTTGCCAACGCAGACGCAGACGCTGTTCGATCCGGCGATTGACCGCGACGGCGCCGGTCGATCCCTCGCGCAGTGCGCACAGCAGTTGGCGCTTACCCAAAGCGCGCAGCGCCAGCAGTGCCTCGCTTCCGGCCTGGTCGCCTGCATTGCCGGGCTCGGGCACAGCGTGGAAATCGGCAAGCGCCAGTGCATCCGCCCAGCGCTGCAGCAGGCGCGCGAGTGCTGCATCCGATTCGTAGGGCAGCAAACGCGCGGCATCGCCAGCATCGACAATGGTGGAACGCAGCAGGCCGGCATCGCCTAGACGCACTGCACGATTGAGCGCGGCCAGATGGGTCGAGGCCCGGAAGCTGTGCTGCAGCCGTACGACCGATTCAGGATGCCGGGATTCGAGCAGGGCAACCAAATCCTGCAGGACGGTACCGGCTGCGACCGACGTCAGCTGGTCGGCATCGCCAACCAAGATCAGGCTGGCCTGATCAGGCACGGCATCGAGCAGGGCACGCAACATCGCCAGATCGACCATCGAGGCCTCATCAACCACCACGACATCGGCCGCGAGCGGATCCTCGCGATGGCGCAGATAGCGCCCCTGCTGTGGACTGTAGGCAAGCAGGCGATGCAGCGTCTGCGCCTCGTGAGTGGGCACCGCATCCAGTGCGCCCCGCCACTCGGCAGGCAGTTGCTCGCTCAGTGTTTCCTTGCCCTGGCGCAGTGATTGCAGCAGTCGCTGGGCAGCCTTTCCGGTCGGCGCGGCGAGTGCAATCCGCAATGGCTGAGATGCGCGCTGTTGCAGCATCGTCAGCATGCGCAGCACGGTGCGGGTCTTGCCGGTGCCGGGACCACCGGTCAGCACAAAGAGCGAACGGCCGAGCACGGCGGCCACCGCCTCACGTTGGGGCTGTGCTGAACTGTCCGACGCGCCGCCGAACAGCACATCGAGTTGCATCTGGGTGGTTGCGGAACCCGCATCCAATCGCCGCGCGCGGCGTGCACGCAGACTTCCGGCAACCACACACTCGTTGCGATAATTGCGCCAGAGATAGAACCGCCCTGCCGTATCGATGACGAACGGTCGCAGCGCCGAACCGTCGCCGACCAGAGGCGATGCGCGCAGCTGCACTACTTCTTCAGTGCTGAGCGCGGGCATACCCCGCACGGCCGTGACATCCGGCTGCAGCAAAAGCACGGTATCGCCGAGACTCTCCACGTAGCTCGCCCAGGCGGCAACACCGGCGAGCAATTCATCGCCTGCGTGCGCGAGCACCCAGCGCGCCACGGCGCGATCCAGAGCGCGCCAGGGCGCATCCAACAGCTCGATGGGCGCGCGCCGAAAGCCAAACCCGCTCACGACGAGGTCTCCGCAGTCGACAGCGCGCCCTGCAAGGCCTCAATCAATGCGTCATCAAAGCGATAGCGCCAGACGCCGGCGGACGGCGCCAATCCGGCTGCACGCACGAACAGATAAATTGCCGAACCGAGATGATGCGCGCGCCGGTAATCGACGATACGACCGGCCAGCATGCGATCCACTGCCAGCGTGTAGATCAACGCCTGCAGGCGGTAGTGGTGTGCGTCCATCGCGGCTTCGAGCGCGGAACCCTGATAATCCTGCAAGCAAGTCGACAGCGCGTTGCCCTTGTAGTCGATCAGATGAAAGCGCTCGCCGCGCTGCAGGACCAGATCGATCTTGCCGGTGACCAGGCCGTTCAACTGATGAACACCGAGTCCATCCGGGATCAGATCGGCGAGGCCGTGTTCGGCACAGATCCGGCGCAACCGCTCCAGGCGCACCTGGTCCACGGCGAAATGAAATTCGATCTCGGCGCGCTGCGCCAGTGCGGGCACCTGATCAATCCGCAGTCCGTCACCAAGATCGGCGCTTAGCGCCTGGTCCAGACGCTCGGCCCAGAGCGCGACAAATTCTGCCTGCGCAGGCTCAATGGAGCGCACGTCATACTGGACAAGCGCGGAGGCCAGCAGCGCCTGTTGATCCCGCATCGGTTGATCAGTCAGCCGTTGTTCGAGTGCGCTATGCAGCGCATTGCCGAGCGCGGCACCGCGGACCTCGGCGAGCAGGAGCAAATGCGGATGCGGCTGGCGCTCGTTGAGCGCGGTTTCGGTATCGACCAGGAGCGCCTCATCCGCGCCAGGACCGATCTCCTCAACCGCTGATTCATCGACTGCAGCCGTCTCCTCGATCCCGTTGTTCCGTGTCGGTCGCAGCAGATTGGAAAAGCTATGCACGCTACGCGCTGGTCGCGGCATGGGCAGTTCGTGAATCGTTGGCCTTGCAGACGCATCCCCGATTTCGGTGTCGGCGCTATAGCGAACCGCTGGCCAGGGCCAGTTGTCGACCTGCCAGGCCAGGCCCGCAGATCCGGCGATTTTTGTGGGGTCCTGCCCGACCCGATCGAGCAGGCGTTCGACCAGGGCGTCGAGCGCCGATCGCTCGGGATCGGAACTGGGCAGACTGACCCGCGCATCACGCGGCCGAGTCGGTGGCAGCACATAGACATGGCAGGCATAGCGCGCCCGCGTCAATGCGACATAGAGCACGCGGAAGCGTTCGTCCTGATCGTCTGCATCTGCCTGGGCACGACGTGCGTCCTGCGCCTGCGTTCCAAGATCCGCGATGCGCCGGCCGCTGATCTCGTCGAACACAACCGGGTAGGTAGCGCGCCTGCGCAGGGAACCCTCATGCGCCCACATCAGCGGAAGAAACACGACGCCGAATTCGAGGCCCTTGCTGGCGTGCAGGGTCATCAGGCGTACGCGGGCGGCGTCCGACTCGATGCGCAGTTGCTGATCTTCGGCAGCCTCGGGCGCCGCTTCGGAGTCGTTACGCTGACGATCCAGCCAGGCCAGCAGCTGTTCGGCACCATGATGCGTCGCGCCGGCTTCGTCGAGCAATTCGCCGAGATGACGCAGGTCGGTGACGCTGCGCTCGTAACTTTCCGGCGCGCGCAGCGCCGGTGGCCTGCGTTGCAGAAGTTGATGGACCAGGGCCAGAACACCGCGTCGCTGCAAGGTCTCCTGCAAGCTGTAGATCAGATCGAGCGCGGACTGCCAGCCGGCTGCTTCGTGATCCAGCGCTGCGATCTGCACCAGATCAAATCCGATCAGGCGAGTGGCCAGGGCGGCACGCAAGGCAGCGGCCTCGCGTGGATGCGCCAGCGCATACAGGATCACCTGGATCTCGCTGGCCCAGCCCGAATCGAACACCGACTGCTGACCGACACCGGCGCAAGGCACGCCGAGTTGCTGCAGAAATCCGCGCAGCATGACGATGTGATCATTGCGCGGCACTAGTACCGCGATATCGCCAGGCCGCAACTGCTGATCGCCGATCCGGTGCGTGGATGACTGCAGCATCCCGGCGATCTGCTGCGCGCAGGCCTGCAGGGCCAGGCGTGCGCGCAGTCCCTTGGCGTTTGGCGGTGCCTCGAACAGATGCAGTTGCAGTGGTCGCGCAACCACTGCACCATCGATGCGATAGGGCGTCAGCCCTGCGCGTGGGCTCTCGCGCACGGCCTGATAGTCAAAGCCGAGTGTTCCGTCGATCCGGGTAAGCCCAGGTGCGACCAGGGCATAGAAACTGTTGAGTCCCTGCACGTACTCCGCCGAGGAGCGATGATTGACGTCGAGAAACATCGCCTCATCGGCTGCTGCTGCGGCACGCTGGTAGGTGTGAATGTCACCGCCGCGAAATGCATAGATTGCCTGCTTGGGATCACCGATCATCACCAGCAGACCGCGCGCACGGCCGTCCGGCGCGCGATGAACCTGATCCAGGATCGCAAACTGCTGCGCATTGGTGTCCTGGAATTCGTCGATCAGGGCAACCGGCCAGTCGGCGTGCAATTGATCGGCCAGGCGCCGATCTGCGGAACCTACGGCCCGATAGACACGCTCGATCAGGGTATCGAAGGTGAACTGGCCGCGCTGCTGCAGTCGTTGCTCGCGCCACTGCTCGACCTGCCGGCGCTGGCGCAACAGGGACTCGGCGCGCACGTGGGCATCGTATTGC
>JAYSZM010000098.1:0-16977 GCA_043738015.1 Lysobacterales bacterium | reverse complement strand
GCTGATGCCGGCGATCAGCGTGCGCTGGACAACCAGTTGATCACCCTGGATGGAACGCCCAACAAGGGGCGACTGGGCGCCAATGCGCTGCTCGGTGTTTCGTTGGCGAATGCGCATGCCGTTGCCGCCGCTAAAGGTGTGCCGCTCTGGTCGCATTTGGCCGGTACGCGCGCGCCGCGTTTGCCAGTGCCGATGATGAACATCATCAATGGCGGTGCCCACGCCGACAACAATGTCGACCTGCAGGAATTCATGGTGCTGCCGATCGGCTTGCCGAATTTCTCCGAGGCTCTGCGTGCGGGCACGGAGATTTTTCACGCGCTGAAATCGGTACTGAAAGGACGCGGACTCGCCACTTCGGTGGGCGACGAGGGTGGCTTCGCTCCGGATTTGCGCTCCAACGAGGAAGCCATCGAAACAATTCTCGAGGCAGTCAACAAGGCTGGCTATCGGGCCGGCGAGGATGTCTGGCTGGCGCTCGATGCGGCGGCCTCGGAGTTCTACAAGGACGATGGCAAATATCATCTGACCGGTGAGGGCAAGAAGCTCAGCTCGGAGCAACTCGTGGAATTCTATGCCGATTGGTGCGCGCGCTATCCGATCATAAGCATCGAGGACGGCATGGCCGAGAACGACTGGGCCGGCTGGAAGGTGCAGACGGACCGCCTCGGCAAGTCGGTGCAGTTGGTCGGAGACGATCTCTTCGTGACCAATCCCGAAATCCTCCGTGAGGGTATCGACAAGGGCATCGGCAACGCGATCCTGATCAAGGTCAATCAGATCGGCACACTCTCGGAGACGCTCGATGCGATCGCAATGGCGGATGCCAACCGGTATGCCTCGATCATCTCGCATCGCTCGGGAGAAACTGAGGACACAACAATTGCGGATCTTTCGGTGGCGACGACGGCGACCCAGATCAAGACGGGCTCGCTCTGTCGTACTGATCGCGTGGCCAAGTACAACCAGTTGCTGCGCATCGAGCAGTCGCTCGGGCGGGCAGCGACCTATGCTGGCCGCGATGCCTTCATCAGTCTGCCCGGGTTTGGAAAGTAAGGCGGAGTGATCAGATCCCGTGCTCCGCTGGATACTCCTGTTGCTGCTCGTGCTGTGCTTGGCCTTGCAGGTAAAGCTGTGGTCGGGCCAGGGCGGGCGCGCGGATGTCCGCACGCTGCAAGCCCGCGTGGAACTGCAGAAGGCCGAGAACGCCACTCTGCGACAACGAAATGAGGCACTGGTCGCTGATGTCGACGATCTGAAAACCGGAACCGACGCCATCGAGGAAAAGGCGCGCGGCGAACTCGGCATGATCAAGCCCGGCGAGACGTTTTATCAGGTGGTCGAGGAAGACCCCAGCACACAGAGGAAGCCCGAATGATCTGGTGCGTAGTCCCCGCCGCGGGCAGAGGGCAGCGTTTCGGCGCCGTGATTCCAAAGCAGTATGCGCCTCTGGTCGGCGTGCCGATGCTGATCAGGACGCTTGACCGTTTGATTTCGCACCCCCGCGTCGCCGGGCTGATGGTTGCCCTGGCCGATAGTGACGAGCACTGGCCCGATCTGCATGAACTGGAAGGCAAGCCGGTGCGTACCTGTGTCGGCGGCGTCGAACGTGCCGATTCGGTACTGGCTGCGTTGGATGCGCTCTCAGGCGACTGCACTGCCGATGATTGGGTGATTGTGCACGATGCCGCGCGACCCTGCGTGCGCCACCACGACATCGATCTGCTGCTTGAGCAGGGCATGGCGCACGCCGATGGCGCGATCCTGGCTGCGCCAATACGGGATACCGTCAAGCGCGGCAGCGCCGGGGCCGCGATCATCGATACCCTTGATCGATCGGTGCTGTGGCGGGCGCTGACCCCGCAGTTGTTTCGCTTCGGCATGCTGCGCAATGCGCTGCGTGCTGCGCTGTCCAATCCGGAGCAGCGGCCGCGCATCACTGATGAGGCTTCGGCGATTGAACTGCAAGGCAAACGGCCACTGCTGGTGCAGGGTGCCGATGACAACATCAAGGTGACCAGCTTGCACGATCTCGCGCTTGCCGAGTTCATTCTCACGAGTCCAGCCTGACCATGGCCATCCGGATCGGTCATGGCCTTGATGTGCACGCTTTTGGCGACGGCGATAGCGTGATGCTCGGTGGCGTCCGCATCCCGCACACGCACGCTGTTATCGCGCATTCCGATGGCGATGTGATCATCCACGCGCTCTGCGATGCCTTGCTCGGTGCCTTGGCCATGGGTGACATCGGCCAACATTTCCCGCCTTCGGACGTGCGATGGAAAAATGCCGACAGCCGCGTCTTTCTGCGTCATGTCGAGGGCTTGGTGCGGAGCGCTGGCTGGCGGCTGTGCAATGCCGATATCACGGTTCTCGCCGAGGCTCCGCGGATCGGGCCATTTCGCGAGGCGATACGCTCCGCCCTGGCCGAAGTTTTGGGCTGTGAGATCGGATCGATCAGCGTCAAAGCCACGACCACCGAGCGACTGGGGTTCACCGGTCGCGGTGAGGGCATTGCGGCCGAGGCCGTGGTGCTGATCGAAAGCCTCGCATGAGCATCGGCCTTCCCTACGCATTCGGCGGCCCGCCGTTGGTGGGTCGGCTGCGCGTTGAGCCCGAAGATTTTTTCGTCGATGAATTGATTGGCTTCAGTGCCAGCGGGAGCGGCGAACACTGGCTGGTTCATGTCGAGAAGCGCGCCGCCAACACGGCCTGGGCATTGCGCCGACTTGCCAGTTTTGCTGGCGTCGGGGAGCGTGAACTCGGCTATGCCGGAATGAAGGATCGGCATGCCGTGGCGCGGCAGTATTTCAGCGTGCCAGCGAAGAAGGGCGCGGACCTGGATTGGTCCAGCTTCGCTGATCCCGACGTGCGCATACTCAGCGCGCTGCGCCATGCCCGCAAGATCCAGCGCGGCGCCTTGCAGGGCAATCGATTCGTGCTGATCCTCCGCGATGTGGTCGGCGAACGCGAAGCGGCCACAGGCATACTTGCTGCGATCGCAGCGCGTGGAGTCCCCAACTATTTTGGCGAGCAGCGGTTCGGTCGTGGCGGCGCGAATGTCGAGAAGGCGCGCGCCATGTTTTCCGGTCGTCGTTTCGAGCGCAATGAACGGTCGATTCTGCTCAGCGCAGCGCGTTCGGAAATATTCAATGCCGTGCTCGCTGCCCGTGTTGAAACCGGAAGCTGGGATCAAGCCCTGCCGGGTGACGTCTATCAATTGCACGGACGCAGCGCGATCTTTGGTCCCGAGCCCATCGATGCGGCTCTGGCTGCGCGCGTGGCGTGCGGCGAGATTCATCCCACCGGACCGCTGTGGGGCCGGGGCGCGGTGCGCAGTACCGAGACTGTGGCCGAGTTGGAAATCGCAACCGCCGCGGCACACCCCGATCTCGCTGCCGGTGTCGAGGCAGCGGGTATGGAGCAGGAGCGACGCGCACTGCGGATCCGACCGGGCGAATTGACTTCGACCTGGATCGCTGAGGATGTGCTGCGCGTCGAGTTCTCGCTGCCCGCCGGAGCCTACGCCACCTCGACCTTGCGCGAGTTGCTGCAGTTCAACGCCTGAGCTCGACCGTCCTCAGCCCGATTTCGACTTCAGCTTGGCGACCAGGGCATGCAAGGTGCTCTGGGTTTCCTCGCCAAACCAGGCATCGGCAAATTCATCAGCCGGAAAGCGGCTGGCCTCGGACATGATGTCGGCCAGATCGCGTCGCGCGATGCGCCGGGTTCCGCTCATGGCTTCGCTCGGCAATGCCAGCGTGGCCTGGCACCAAGCGATCGCGCGGGGAATCACCTGGTCCAATTCGGCCAATTCGTCGACCAGACCAAGGGCGTGCGCGGCATCGGATTCGACCATCGCGCCGGCAACCATCAGGCGCTCCGCGCGGTGTGCGCCGAGCAATCGCTTGTAGGCCAGTTGGATGACCTCGGGCACCATCAACCCGACCTGGACTTCGTTCAGTCCGATCCGATACTTGCCGATCGCCATGACCCGGTAGTCGCAGAAAATGCTGATCACCGCGCCACCGGCTGGCGAGTGTCCGGTAATCGCCGCAACGGTGGGAATCGGTGACCGCGCCACGGCCGCCATCAGGGCGAAGAAATCATTCCAGAATGCGGTGATGCCGCTGCGATCCAGGGTGAGCAGGGTGGGCACATCCAGACCCGCCGAGTACATGCCGGGCGTACCGCTGATCACCATTGCGCGAAAGCCCTGCGCGGGCGCTTCGCGAACCGCCGAAAGCAGCAGCTTGGTCAGCTCCGGAGAGATCGCATTCACCGGCGGACGCGACATGCGCAGTTCGAGAATCTTGTCGTGCACAATGCGTTCAATCATGGCGGGCGCTCGATGGAAAGGTTTGGGCAAAGTATCATGCGCGGCTGGAGTCGATAAGTTCCCAGCTCGCCGCTGCGCGCGGCGACGATGCTGGCGAGGGCGTACCGTTTGCAACTGTCGTTGAAGGAGTCAGATCGATGATCCTGCGTTATTTGTTCGCTGGCCTGCTCGCCGTAGCCCTGAGCACCGATGCAGCCGAACTCCAGGCCAGCGCTGCCTGGATCGGTGATGCGCCGACTGCGGCGCCGATGCGCGCCGGCTACGTGGAGCTGCACAATGCAACCGATCAAGTCATCGAGATTGTCGCGGCGAGCAGTGCGCGATTCGGCCTGGTGGAAATGCACGAGACGCGCGTCGAGGCGGGCGTGGCACGGATGATCGAACTCCCGTCGGTGAGCATTCCTCCGGGCGGCACGTTTTCGTTCTCGCCGGGAGGCGCGCACTTCATGCTGATGCGTCGACAGGGCAGTCTCAGCAAGGGTGAAACCTGCCCGATCCGTCTGAGTTTCAACGATGGGAGCGAGCAGGACATCGTGTTCCGGATTGGTGTAATGCCGGGCGCGGACTGAGATCCAGCCACTGGTGGCAGCTTTCGATAGCGGGCGCCGACTCGTCTAGCTGACCAAAGTGCACTCTCCGCCAACGCTATAGGTGCGTGAGGCTAGTTTTGAGCGGGCTCCACAGCGCGCCGCACAAATTCCGGCAAGGGCACCGATGTACCCGTCGCAGCTGCCACCCAGACCAGAACCGAATCTCCGTCCGCGTAGACAATGGCCTCATCGCCGCGATCGACAATGCGAAACCCGAGCGTCAGGCTGCGTGTTCCGACGCGCGAGCAGGATATGTCGACCAACAACTCCGATGGCCACAGGATCGGCTTGCGAAAATTGATCTGCATGCCGGCGATAACCGGGCCCGCCTGCGCGCTGATCCAGGGCTCAGGCAGGGACTGGAACCAGCGTAGCCGCGCCTCTTCGACGTAGGTCGCGTAAACGCTGTTGTTGACGTGGTTGAGCGCATCCATATCGCCCCAGCGCGTGGTGACCGGAACGCGGATCAGGATTGTCTGCTCGCTCACTGCTTCGGCTTCCGTGCGGTGGGCTTCGCCTTGGCAGCGGGCTTCGCCTTGGCACTCGCCTTGGCCACAGGCCGCGCGGCGGGTGCCGGTTTGGCCACTGCAGCGCGGGCAGATTTTCCTGCCGTCCGAGCCGGCGGCGATGCGGATAGCCGCCCAGCCAGCACGCGCGCCAAAAACCGACCGGTATGCGATCCCTCGGTACGCGCCACCTGCTCGGGTGTGCCACTGGCAACGATGCGTCCTCCGCGATCACCACCCTCGGGGCCCAGATCGATCACCCAGTCCGCCGTCTTGATCACATCCAGATTGTGTTCGATGACGACCACGGTATTGCCGTCGTCGCTGAGTCGATGCAGCACCTCCAGCAACTGGGCAATGTCGTGGAAGTGCAGGCCGGTGGTCGGCTCGTCGAGTATGTAGAGGGTGCGGCCGGTATCGCGCTTGGACAATTCGCGGGACAACTTGACCCGCTGCGCCTCACCGCCCGACAGTGTCGTCGCGCTTTGGCCGAGCTTGATGTAGCTCAGTCCGACCGCCATCAAGGTCTCGAGTTTGCGTGCCAATACCGGCACGCTCGAGAACAACTTGAGTGCTTCTTCGATGGTCATCTCGAGCACATCGTGAATGCTGTACCCCTTGTAGTGGATCTCGAGCGTCTCGCGGTTGTAGCGCTTCCCGTGACAGGCATCGCAGGTCACATAGACATCGGGCAGGAAATGCATCTCGACCTTGATCAGTCCATCACCCTGACAGGCCTCACAGCGACCGCCCTTGACGTTGAAACTGAAGCGCCCCGGGCCATAGCCGCGTGCGCGTGATTCCGGCACCTGGGCATAGAGGTCACGCAAGGGCGTGAACAGGCCGGTGTAAGTCGCCGGATTGGAGCGCGGTGTGCGACCGATCGGTGACTGGTCGATATCGACAACTTTATCGAAGAGGTCGAGTCCCGAGGCCTCGCGATGGCTGGCTGGTCGCTCGCTGGCGCCATTGAGCTCGGCCGCGGCCAGGCGGTACAAGGTGTCATTGATCAGGGTGGATTTTCCCGAGCCCGACACACCGGTAATGCAGGTAAAAAGTCCGGCCGGAATTTCCAGATCGACATCATGCAGGTTATTGCCCGACGCCCCCAACACGCGCAGCAGCTTGTCCGGATCGCAGGGGCGGCGCTCGCTCGGGATTTCGATCCGGCGCCGACCGCTGAGGTAATCGCCAGTCAGCGAGCGCGGTGCCGCCAACAGGTTTTCGAGCGTGCCCTGAGCGACGATTTCGCCGCCGTGTACACCTGCGGCCGGGCCAATATCGAGCAAGTGATCGGCGAGCCGGATGGCGTCTTCATCATGCTCGACCACGATCACGGTATTGCCGAGATCGCGCAGCCGGGTCAGGGTACCGAGCAAACGCTCGTTGTCGCGCTGGTGCAGGCCGATCGAAGGCTCGTCGAGCACATACATCACGCCGACCAGGCCAGCTCCGATCTGTGAGGCCAGACGGATACGCTGAGCTTCGCCGCCGGACAGCGAATCGGCCTTGCGATCGAGGGTAAGGTATTCGAGCCCGACATCAACCAGGAAGCGCAGCCGTTCACGGATTTCCTTGACGATTTTTGCCGCGATCTCGCCGCGCCAGCCAGCCAGCGTGAGGGTATCGAACAGCCGCATCGATTCCTCGATCGCCAGCGCGGTGATTTCGGGTAAGTTGCGGTCCGCGACGAAGACATGCCGGGCCGATCGATTCAATCGCTGCCCACCACACTCCGGGCAGGGCTGCTCGCTGATGAACTTGGCCAGTTCCTCGCGCACGACGGCGGAATCGGTTTCGCGGTAGCGGCGCTCGAGATTGGGCAGGATGCCCTCGAAGCGATGCTTGCGCTTCATCGAGGTACCGCTGTCGGAGAGATAGCGGAACTCGATCTCTTCCTTACCGCTGCCCTGAAGCACGCGTTCGCGCACATTGGCTGGCAATTTGCTCCATTGGGTTTCAACATCGAAACCGTAGTGCCGCGCCAGCGACTGGATCATATGGAAATAGTACGGATTGCGCCGATCCCAACCGCGGACCGCGCCCGCTGCCAGCGCCAACTCGGGGTGCACGACCACGCGCGCCGGATCAAAATACTGGGTGACGCCGAGGCCATCACAGGCCGTGCAGGCGCCCATCGGCGAATTGAACGAGAACAGTCGCGGCTCCATTTCCGACAGTGAGTAGTCGCAGATCGGGCAGGAGAACTTGGAGGAGTAGAGAATCTCCTTGGCATCGGCATCGTCCATGTCGGCGACGATCACCAGTCCCTCGCCTAGGCGCAACGCGGTCTCGAAGGACTCAGCCAGACGCTGCTTGATGTCGGTCTTTGGCCGAAAGCGATCGACTACGGCCTCGATCGTATGCTTCTGGCGCAGCGCCAGGGCCGGCACAGACTCGATCTCGTGGATTGCGCCATTGACCCGCACCCGGACAAATCCCTGGCCGCGCAGTTGTTCGAATATCTGGACATGCTCGCCCTTGCGATCGCGGATGACTGGCGCCAGCAGCATGTAGCGGTGCTCGGCGTTCAGCGCAAGGGTGTTGTCGACCATCTGCGAGACCGTCTGTGCCTCCAGCGGAGCGCCGTGATCCGGACAGCGGGGCGTACCGGTGCGGGCGAACAGCAGGCGCAGATAATCGTAGATCTCGGTGATCGTGCCGACCGTCGACCGCGGATTGTGCGAAGTCGATTTCTGCTCGATCGAGATCGCCGGCGACAGGCCTTCGATGTGGTCGACATCGGGCTTTTCCATCATCGACAGAAATTGTCGGGCGTAGGCCGAAAGCGACTCGACATAGCGTCGTTGGCCCTCGGCATAAATGGTGTCGAAGGCGAGCGAGCTCTTGCCTGAGCCGGACAGGCCGGTAATCACGATCAGGCGATCGCGTGGCAGGTCGAGATCGATGTTCTTGAGGTTGTGCGTGCGTGCCCCGCGGATGCGGATCGTGTCCATCGCCATGACCGGCTCCGGTTAAACGGACACCTTATCCCGGAGCGCTGGTGTCGGCAATGTGAACCTTGGAAAATGCTGCCGCCGTCAGGCCGCCGGCTGAACCGGGTGCGGCATGGGCGCCGGGGCGGCGTGTGTATGCGCTATGATTGGAGTCCGACCGGTCATACCGGGCGGCTAGGGGAATAGACGGAATGACTGGGGCAGACGGCCGGCGTGATTTTTTGCCTGCCTTGACCCTGGATGCCCAGTCCGCTATTCTCGCGCGCCCTTTTTTGGGGCTCAGAATAACTACAGAACCGAGGTTTATCATGTACGCAGTCGTTGTTACAGGCGGTAAACAGTACCGCGTGATGCAGGGCGAGACCCTGCGTGTTGAGTTGCTCGATATCGAGCCAGGTGAGGCGGTCGTGTTTGACCAGGTCCTGCTGGTGGGTGATGGCGATTCCATCCTGGTCGGTCAGCCGACAGTGAGCGGGGCTTCGGTCAGCGCCAAGGTCAAGAGTCATGGCCGCGCCGACAAGATCAAGATCGTCAAATTCCGTCGCCGCAAGCACCATCGCAAGCAGATGGGCCACCGTCAGCACTTCACTGAAGTCGAGATCACTGGCATTGCCAAGGGCTGATCGCCCTCCAATTCAGGTTTTCACTTCCGTTTCGCATCGTAGGAGTAATTCGTCATGGCACAGAAAAAAGGCGTAGGCAGTTCACGCAACGGCCGCGATTCCAACCCCAAATACCTCGGCGTCAAGATCTTTGGTGGCCAGGCCATCGAGGCCGGCAACATCATCGTGCGCCAGCGCGGTACCCAGTATCACCCGGGCGTGAACGTCGGCCTCGGCCGCGACCATACGCTGTTCGCCTTGGCCGATGGCAAGGTGGAATTTGCCGTCAAGGGCCCGAATGGCGGTCGCCGCACCGTCAACGTGAAGACCGCGTAAGCAGTATTGCCCGCGTTAGCGAAGAGCCCCGCCTCGAGCGGGGCTTTTCTTTTGCAGATCACCCGAAGAAGATGCCGTTATGAAGTTTGTAGATGAAGCCGAAATCGAAGTGCACGCCGGCGCCGGAGGCAATGGCGCGATCAGCTTTCGCCGCGAGAAGTTCATTCCGCTGGGCGGGCCCGATGGCGGCAATGGCGGTGATGGCGGCAATGTCTATGTCACCGCCGACATCAATCTGAACACGCTGGTCGATTTCCGGCATCAGCGCAAGTTTGCTGCCCAGCGCGGTGAAAATGGCATGGGGCGCCAGATGACGGGTTGCGGTGGCACTGACGCCGAAATCCGTGTTCCGGTCGGCACCGTGGTCATCAATGTCGGCACCGACGAGGTGATCGGCGATCTGGTCCAGAACGGTCAGCGGCTGTTGGTTGCCAAGGGCGGCCATGGCGGAGCCGGTAACGTCAATTTCAAGAGTTCGACCAATCGCTCGCCGACCAAGGCCATTCCCGGTATGCCGGGCGAAGAGCGTGAGATCCGCCTGGAATTGAAGCTGCTCGCGGATGTCGGCCTGCTGGGATTTCCCAATGCCGGCAAGTCGACCTTTATCCGCGCGGTTTCAGCGGCGACGCCGAAGGTGGCGGATTACCCGTTCACCACCCTGTATCCCAACCTTGGTGTTGTATCGGTCAGTCGCGACAAGAGCTTCGTTATTGCCGATATTCCTGGCGTAATCGAAGGTGCGGCCGAGGGCGCGGGCCTTGGCATCCAGTTCCTCAAGCACGTCTCGCGTACCAGTCTGCTGCTGCACGTTGTCGACATTGCGCCGCTGGACGATACCGATCCGGTTGCCCAGGTCAAGATCATCGAGCGCGAGTTGAAGAAATTCGACGCGGCGCTGGCCAAGCGGCCGCGCTGGTTGCTGCTCAACAAGATCGACATGATCCCCGCGGAGGAGCGCGAAGCGCGCGTTCAGGACATCATCAAGCGCCTGCGCTGGGGCCGTAAACCATGGTTCGCGGTCTCGGCCTATTCCGGCGAAGGCTCCGAGCTGGTCTGCCGCAAGGCGATGGCCTTCATCGATGCCGAGCGCCGCGACGCGGCCGAATCCGCTGACGCATGATCGCGACGGCGTGGCGCAATTGGGCAAACAAAAAAGCCGGCTTGCGCCGGCTCTTTGCTGCGCACAGCGCAGGATTACTTGATCGCGCGGATCGCGGCGGTCAAGCGGCTCTTGTGACGAGCAGCCTTGTTCTTGTGGATCAGACCACGCACGCTGAAGCGGTCCAGCAGGGGCTGGGCGGTTGCAAAGGCGGATTCAGCGCCGGCCTTGTCACCGGTCTCGATCGCTTTGATGACTTTTTTCACAGCGGTACGCATCATCGAGCGATGGCTGTTGTTTTGCAGACGGTTTTTCTCCGACGTGCGCGCGCGTTTCTTCGCGGACTTGATGTTTGCCACTATGTTGCTCCGGAATCGGGGGTACAGAAAGGGCGCGCATTATCTGTGTCCCGGGCCCTCGCGTCAATAAAAGTCTCGTCCCGACACGAATTTCCGCTGATTCATCAGCGAATTGCCCGTTCAGCATCGGCCGTCTGATGAAGCTGCTCCGATCCTCCCTGGTCTTTGGCGCGTTCACGCTATTGTCGCGGATCGCGGGTTTTGTCCGCGATGCCCTGCAGGGTGCGTTGTTCGGCACTGGCGCCGCCGCCAGCGCCTTCGTGGTGGCGTATCGGATTCCCAATTATCTGCGACGGATTTTTGCCGAGGGCTCGTTCGCCTCGGCTTTTGTGCCGGTACTGAGCGAGCTGCGCGAGAACGGCGATCAGGCCGCGCTGCAGGATTTCCTCGACCATGTCGCCGGCGCGCTGCTGGCCCTGGTGGTGATCGTCACCGGGCTGGGCATTCTGGCGGCACCGTGGATTGCGCGCCTGTTCCTGCTGTTTGCCGGAAAAGACTCGGCCATGGTCGAGCTGACCGCGCAGATGCTGCGGATCACATTTCCTTACCTTGTCTTCATCTCGATGACGGCCCTGGCCGGATCGGTGCTGAACAGCTTTCGTCAGTTCGGGCTGCCGGCCTTTGCCCCGGTCTTGCACAATCTGGCGGTGATCGCGGGCATGGTGCTGCTCGCGCCGCTGTTGGCGATCCCCGCCAAGGCGCTGGCCTGGGGCGTCAGCGTCGCCGGACTGCTGCAACTGATGCTGCTATGGCCGGCAATGCGGCGCCTGGGCCTGCGTACCCGTCTGCGTTTCGATCTGCGGCACGAGGGCGTGCGCCGGGTTTTCCGCTTGATGCTGCCCACCGTGTTTTCGTCATCGGTCGCGCAGATCAACCTGCTGGTCGGGACCATGTTCGCCTCTCTGCTGGTCGTGCACGCGCAGTCGTGGCTGTACTACTCGGATCGACTCATCGAGTTTCCGCTCGGCCTGTTCGGCGTGGCGATCGGCACCGTGATCCTGCCGCATCTGTCGCGGCGTCATGCCGCCGATGATGGCGCTGGCTACGCGGCAGCGATCGACTGGGGCATGCGCGGTGTGCTGCTGGTCGCCCTGCCTGCTGCGACAGGCCTGGCCGTGCTGGCGGAGCCGCTGGTGACGACCTTGTTCCAGTATGGCCGCTTCAATCCCGAGGATTCGCAGATGACGGCGATCAGCATCCGCGCCATGAGCATCGGCGTGCCGGCCTTCATGCTCAGCAAGGTGCTGCTGCCCGCCTTTTATTCGCGCCAGGATACGCGCACCCCGATGCGGATCGCGATCCGGACCGTGATCGCCAATGTCGTGCTGACCATCGCCCTGGTGACCCCGTTGTGGCACTACCAGGTGCCGTCGGCGCACGCCGGCATTGCGCTTGCCACTGGCCTGGCCGGCATCCTCAACGCCTGGTGGCTGTGGCGGCAACTGCGGGCGCAGAATTTGCTGGTTCCGCAACCCGGCTGGCCTGCTTATCTGCTGCGGCTATTGCTCGGCTGTGTACTGATGGCTGTGGTGGTCTGGTTGCTCAAAGATTCGCTTGCCGGCTGGATGCTACGCGCCTGGTACTGGCGATTGTCGGCCATGGGCTTGACGGTTGCCGCGGGTGCGGCGACGTTTGTTTTGGCGCTCCTCGCGCTCGGCATGCGTCCAGCCATGCTGCGTGAGCCGCCGGTGGCTACTTGATCCTTTCGCCTTGCGTCGTGTCACCGGCAGCCGCGCAGGGCAGACCTGATTCGAGCAGGTGAGCACGGTCATCCCGCTATACTGGTTCGGATCATGACCTTACTCTTTCGCGACGCGACCGGGCCGCGCCTGGGCTCCAGCGCCTCCGTCGTCTGTATCGGCGCCTTTGATGGCGTCCATCTCGGGCATCAGCAATTGCTGCAGCACGTGCGCCAACGCGCACGTTTACTCGCTGCTGATTTCGTGGCGGTGAGCTTTGAGCCGTTGCCGCGCGAGTTTTTTCGACGTGAGGGACCGGTTGCCCGGCTCAGTTCGGCGCGTCAGAAATTTGAGCTGCTTGCCGCTGCCGGTGTCGATCGGGTTGGCCTGCTGCGCTTCAATCGCAGGCTCGCAGAGACCTCGGCCGAGGATTTCGTCCGTGGCCTGCTGGTCGAGCGTCTGCAGGCGTGTGAAGTCTGGGTCGGGCCTGAGTTCCGCTTTGGTCACCAACGGCGCGGCGATCTCGACCTGCTGCGCCGAATGGGTGCGCAATATGGATTCGACGCTCAGGCGATTTCGGGCGCCGAATGGCAGGGCGAACGAATCAGCAGTTCGCGCATCCGCGCGGCGCTGCAAGCGGATGAGCTTGGCGCCGCCAGCGCCATGCTGGGTCGCGATTTCGGCATCGCAGGGCGCGTCGTGCACGGACTCAAGCTGGGTCGTACCCTGGGCTACCCCACGGCCAATATTCCGCTCGCTGGACGGCATCCGCCGGTGCAGGGCATCTATGCGGTGCGGGTCAGCGGCGCCGGGCTCAGCAACTGGCCCAGTGTCGCCAGTCTGGGCACGCGCCCGACAATTGCCGGCCGCGAGCTCTTGCTCGAAGCCCATCTGTTTGACTTTAATGGCGATCTGTACGGCCAGCGCCTGGATGTGGCCTTTATCCAGAAGCTCAGAAACGAAGTGCACTTCGATAATCTTGACGCCCTGGTGGTACAGATGAGTATCGATGCAGAACAGGCGCGCGCCGTCCTGGCGCCGCGCACAATGGTTGGAGAAGGCGAGTCGTGAGTACCGAATCCAAGGATGCTGGTCAGCAGGGCAGGGACTACAAGCAGACCATTCATCTGCCCGAAACCAGCTTTCCGATGCGCGGCGATCTGCCGACCCGGGAGCCGCAAACGCTTGCCCGTTGGGAAGCGAGCAATCTGTATGGGCGACTGCAGCAGCACACCGCTGAGCGGCCGCGCTTCGTGCTGCATGATGGCCCGCCCTACGCCAATGGCCAGATCCATATCGGGCATGCCGTCAACAAGACCCTGAAAGACATCGTCGTCAAATCAAAACTGCTCGGCGGCTTCAGCAGCGACTATGTGCCGGGCTGGGATTGCCACGGTCTGCCGATCGAGCTCGCCGTCGAAAAAGAAATCGGCAAGGTCGGCCAGAAGGTCGACGCGCGGACATTTCGTGCCAAGTGCCGTGCCTACGCCGCCGAACAGATTGACGGACAGCGCGCCGACTTCAAGCGCCTGGGTGTCATGGGTGTGTGGGATCAGCCTTATCGCACCATGGACTTCAGCTTCGAGGCACAGATGCTGCGCACGTTGGCGCGGATCGTTGAGAACGGTCACCTTTCGCGCGGCGTGAAGCCGGTGCACTGGTGTTTCGACTGTGGCTCGGCGCTCGCCGAAGCCGAGATCGAATACGCCGACAAGAGCTCGCCTGCGATCGATGTCGCGTTTGATTTCGTTGATACCGCCGCGGTCACCAAGTTGCTTGGTCTTGATGCCGGCGATGCCATCATCAGCTTGCCGATCTGGACCACGACACCGTGGACCTTGCCGGCAAACCTTGCAGTAACCCTGCATGCCGAGTTCGACTACGCAGCGATCGAAGCCCTGCCGCGTGACGGCCGACGCCTGCTGATTGTGGTTGCCGAATCGCTGGTGCCTGATGTCGCGCGCCGCTACGGCATCGAGTCGACCGCCGTGCTCGGCCGCCTCAAGGGCGCGGCGTTGGAAGGCCAACTGCTGCAGCACTGCTTCTATCAGCGCCAGGTGCCGGTAATCCTGGGTGATCACGTCACGGCAGATTCGGGTACCGGCGCGGTGCATACCGCGCCCGGCCACGGCCAGGAAGACTTCGTGGTCGGGCAGAAGTACGGCCTGGACGTGCTCAATCCGGTTGGCAGCAATGGTGTGTTCGTTGCCGATACCGAGTTCGTTGCCGGTCAGCATGTCTGGAAGGCCAATGACAGCATCATCCAGCTGCTGCGCGACCGTGGCATGTTGCTCGCCTACGAAAAAATCACGCATAGCTACCCGCATTGCTGGCGCCACAAGACGCCGGTTGCGTTCCGCACCACGCCGCAATGGTTCATCAGCATGGAGCAGGCAAACCTGCGCGCTGATGCCTTGGCCGCGATCAAGCAGGTGCACTGGATGCCCGAGTGGGGCGAGGAGCGCATTTCCTTGATGGTGCGCAATCGGCCTGACTGGTGCATCTCCCGCCAGCGCACCTGGGGCGTGCCGATCGCGATCTTCATCGACAAGGTGAAGGGCGAGCCGCACCCGCGCAGTGTTGAATTGATGCGCGCCGTTGCCGAGCGAGTCGAACACGAGGGCGTCGACGCCTGGTACGAACTCGATGCCGAATCCCTGCTTGGGGCCGAGGCCGATCAATACGAGAAGGTCACCGATATTCTGGATGTCTGGTTCGACTCCGGCGTGACCCATGCCTGCGTGCTCAATCGCCGCGCCGAAATCGATGACGTGCCGGCAGGAAAGCGCGTCGGAGTCATGTACCTGGAAGGCTCCGACCAGCATCGCGGCTGGTTCCAATCGTCCCTGATGACTTCGGTCGCGCTGGACCGTCGTGCGCCGTTCACTGAGGTGATCACCCACGGATTCACCGTCGATGCCCAGGGCCGCAAGATGTCCAAATCGGTGGGCAATGTCGTTGCACCGCAAAAAGTGGTGAGCACGCTGGGCGCCGACATCCTGCGGCTGTGGACCGCCGCGACCGATTATCACAACGAGATGTCGGTTTCCGACGAGATCCTCAAGCGCGTCGCCGATACCTATCGTCGTCTGCGCAATACCGCGCGTTTCCTGCTCGGCAATCTGTCGGGCTTTGATCCCGCACGCGACCTGGTGCCGCGCGCGGAAATGCTACTGCTCGATCGCTGGGCGATGCGTCAGTCCGAGCGCCTGATGCAGCTCGCGCGCCGCGTCTACGGTTTCGAGGCTGGCGCGCAGCCCAGCTACAGCGTAGACACCTATGCCTACGCCGCCCTGGTGCAGGAATTGATGCGGTTCTGCACCGTCGATATGGGCGCGGCCTATCTCGACATGACCAAGGATCGGCTCTACACCTTGCAAGAGCGCTCGCTGGCACGGCGCTCGGCGCAGACGGCGATGTACGCCGCGCTGGAAGTCGTGGTGCGTGCCTTGGCACCGATCACCAGTTTCACCAGCGAGGAAATCTGGGCGGCGATGCCGGCACGCGCGCATGATTCGGTGTTCTTCAGCACCTGGTCCGATCTGGACAATCTGTTTGCCGGATTGCAGCTGAGCAAGGACGAGGATGCCTTGATTGCGAATCTCGGTGAAATGCGCTCGACAGCGCAGAAGCGAATCGAGGAGCTGCGCAACGAAGGCAAGCTCGGCGGCTCGCTTGAGGCCGAAGTCGCGCTCTATCTCGATACGCCCGCGCACGCCCGATTGGCGCCAGTGGCGAGCGAACTGCGCTTCTACTTCATCACCTCCGATGTACGCATCGCCGATAGTGCCGAGGCGCCATCGGATGCGGTAGCAGGCAATGCCGGCGCGCAGGGTTTCAAGCTGGCGGTGACCGCGACCCAACACGGCAAGTGCGCGCGCTGCTGGCAGTATCGACCAGACGTGGGCGCTGCCGCCGAGCATGCTGAGTTGTGCGGACGATGCATTCAGAACGTCGACGGAGCCGGAGAACATCGTGCCTATTTCTGAGCGCTCTGGCGCGTTGGCACTGCGCTGGTTGATCCTGTCGGCAGTGATCGTCGTATTCGACCAGTGGACCAAGGCCATCGCCATCGGTGCACTTCAGGAAGGCCAGTCGATCACGGTGTTCTCCCATCTGAGCTGGACGCTTCGCTTCAATCCCGGTGTCGCGTTCAGTATTTTCGATGATGGCCACGCCTGGCAGCGCCATGGTCTGTCGGCATTTGCCTTGATCATTTCGACGGTATTCGCCGTCATGCTGACGCGCTTGCCACCCAGCGATCGCGCCACCAAGTTGGCGTTCGCACTGGTGATCGGTGGCGCGATCGGCAATGTGATCGATCGCATCCGGTTCGGCCATGTGCTTGATTTCGTCGATGTCCGGCTGTGGGATCAGGTGCACTGGCCGGCATTCAACGTCGCCGATTCCGCGATTTGCGTTGGCGCGTTCGTCCTGTTGATCTGGGGTTGGAAGCAGGATCGCGGGCATGCTTCGGCCCCGGTGACAAAGGAGTAACCGATGGAAGTCG
>JAYSZM010000097.1:0-48684 GCA_043738015.1 Lysobacterales bacterium | reverse complement strand
CCGAGCATGGATGGTGCTATCGCATCTCGACGGCAAGCACAATTAGCTCTAATGTGCGCGCGAACGTTGGGGTTGACGATCACGTACCCGTGTCGTCGTGGTTTTCTTCACAGTCACCTGGGGATCGAATATGAGTTGCATGGCAACGTGGGCAGGCCGGATGTTGGCGGCAGTGGTGCTGATCTGGGGCGGTTCCCTACAGGCGAACAGCCTGGAGTTCGCCAATATCGCCGAACACATGACCGGGTCAGAGGATAGCGGTGACCCATCCGGCAAGACTCCGGTGCCATTGAACGATCCTCTGGGATTGCGGCGCCCCCCAGCTGCGGTGCTCGGTCAGGGCTACGTCGGCGAAGTGGAACCGAATGGCACCTTCGGCACGGCCACCCCCCTGGCCGGAACGAATGTGGTGGCGCGCGCCAATATCTTTCCGAACGCCGACGTCGATTGGTATTCGTTCTCGGCCAATGCCGGCGATCGCGTCTACGCGGCGGTCATGACCAGCTTCAGCGCTAGCGCCAGTACCGATTCCCAGTTGCGCCTGTTCCAATCGGACGGAACCACGCTGATCGAATTCGATGACAACGACGGCTCGTTGGGCGGGCTCTCATCGTCGATCGCCGGCGCCGCGATTCCTTCAGCGGGCACCTATTTTTTACAGGTCAACCACTTCAGCGCGACCGGTCAGCTGCGTTCGTATGACCTGCACTTCAGACTGCAGAGTGGCAGTCCCACCCCCGAAGTCGAAGCCAACGACACGCCAGCGACGGCCAACCCACTCCCGGTCAATGGCTGGGTCAGTGGCGCGCGCAATCCTGCAGCCGCCACCGAACAGGATTGGTACAGTTTTACCGCCGCGGCCGGGGACACTGTGTATCTGAGTCTGAATCTCGACCCGGAACGCGACAACGTGCAGTGGAACGGGCGTCTTGGCATCGGCTTGTTTGGCGACGCCAACAACCAGATCCTGGTTGTTGACGATGCCAGTGTGGGCTCGGTGGCCAATCCGCTGTCGGAAGCCCTGTTCTTCACGGTGAAGACGGCAGGCACCTATTTCGCCTTCGTCGATTCTGCCAGCGCTGCAACCGGCGGCCCTACGGCCACCTATGATCTCAGCGTCAGCATCCATCCGGCTGTCGATGAAGGGGTCAACTGCACGACCTATACCAGCACCAATGTGCCGCAAACCATTGGCCCTGGCGCGGGCCTGGTCAGCTCAACCATCACCGTGCCGGGCAATCCACGCATCGCCGATATCGATGTCGAGATTCAGCTGAATCACACCTTGATGGCCGACATCGACGCGCACCTGCGTTCGCCGGCCGGCAACGACAATGGTCTGTTTACCGATATCGGCGCCTCGGCAACCGGCGGCCAGACCATGATGGATGTGCTATTTGACGACGAGGCGGGCGCCCCGCCGACGTTCACCGTGCTGCGTGGCATGCAGGTCAAGCCCGAGCTGGCCTATCGCCTGGACTGGTTCGATGGCGAAGACGCCGGCGGGGTCTGGACACTGGATTTGCGCGATGACCTTACCAATGCCAGCGGCGGCACACTGACTGGTTGGAGCCTGCGGATTTGCGAGGCGCCGCCACCGCCAACCTGCCCGCCCGGCTTCGCCACACAAACTGTTTACACCACGGATTTCGAAACCGATGATGCAGGCTTCACCCATTCCGGTGTAACCGATGAATGGGAGCGCGGCCTGCCGACATTCGCGCCGATCACTACGTGCAATAGTGGTGTGAATTGCTGGAAGACCGACCTCGACAATACCTACAACCCCGGCGTTGTCGCGGGCACACCACAGGATCTGCTCTCGCCTGCGATCAACCTGACCGGGCTCTCTGCCCCGGTGGTGGTGCGCTGGGCACAGAAATACCAGATCGAGAGCGCATCCTTCGATCGCGCGTCGGTAGACATTCAGCAGGTCGGTGGCGCAACACCCATCCGACTGTTTGAATGGCTGGGTGCGACGATGACGAACGCCGTGGGCAATCCTTCGGTTACGATTCAGGAGTCTTCCGGCTGGAGTCAGATCCTGGCAAGGGCCGATGCCCTGGCGGGAATGAATACTGAACTCCGGTTCAATTTGACCTCCGACGACTCGGTGCAGCTGGCCGGGCTCGCCATCGACGACGTCACGGTCACCGCCTGCCGCGCACTCAGTGCCGACCTGTCGATCACCAAGACCGATGGCGTCGCCACGGCAACACCGGGTGGTTCAACGACGTACACCATCACGGCCAGCAATGCCGGCCCGGATGGGGTCACCGGTGCGACGGTCGCCGACACCTTCCCGGCCAGCCTGACCTGCAACTGGACCTGTGTCGGCGCCGGTGGTGGTACCTGTACCGCTGCGGGCGCTGGCAATATCAATGACGCGGTTGATCTGCCCTCGGGTGGTTCGGTGACCTATACCGCCAGCTGCGCGATTTCGTCAGCGGCCACTGGCACCCTGGTCAACACCGCAACGGTTTCCTCGGCGATCACCGATCCGGTACCGGGCAACAACAGCGCCACCGATACCGACACGCTGGCGCCGATGGCTGATCTGGCAATCACCAAGGACGATGGTGTCCTCAGTGTGGCGCCGGGCGGTTCACTGACCTACACCATCACCGCCAGCAATGCCGCCGGCCCGAGCGATGCACCCGGCAGCACGGTCGCGGATACTTTCCCGGCTACGCTGACCTGCACATGGACCTGCGTGGGTGCCGGCGGCGGTACCTGTACTGCAGCGGGCGCGGGCAATATCAATGACGCGGCTAATCTGCCCTTGGGCGGCAGCGTCACCTATACCGCCAGTTGCACGGTATCGGGTGCTGCCTCAGGCACCATCGCCAATACGGCGACGGTTGCAGCAGCCGGTGGTGTCACCGATCCGACCCCGGGCAACAACTCGGCGACCGACACCGATATGGTGGTGCTGTCTGCGGATCTGTCGATCACCAAGACCGATGGCGTCACTACTGTCAATCCGGGCGGCACGCTGACCTACACGATCGTTGCCGGCAATACCGGACCGCAGACGGCCACCGGTGCCACCGTCACCGATACCTTCCCGGCCGAGTGCACCAGTGTGAGCTGGACCTGTGTCGGCGCCGGCGGTGGCACCTGTACTGCGGCAGGTGCCGGCAGTATCAGTGACGTGATCAACCTGCCGGCCTCGGCGACCGCAACCTACACCGCGGTCTGCATGGTCAGTGGCGCAACGGCGAACGGCACGGTCATCAGCAACACCGCCAACATCGCTATCGGTGGTGGCGAGACCGATCCGGTTCCGGGCAACAACAGCGCGACCGACATGACGACGGTGATGGGCTCGGCCGATGTCAGCGGCACCAAGTCGGTCAGCGGCAGCTTTACGCCGGGCGGCAGCATCGTCTACACAATCGTGCTGACCAACTCGGGCAACGCGCCCAGTGCCGACAATGCCGGCGATGAGTTTGTCGATGTCCTGCCCGCCTCGCTGAGCTTGGTCTCGGCGACGGCTGGCTCGGGCACCGCGGTCGCCAACATCGGCACCAATACAGTCACCTGGAACGGTGGTCTGGCGGCATCCGGTGGCACGGTGACGATCACGATCAATGCCGTGATCAACGCTGGCGCCATGGGCACCATCACCAACCAGGGCACGATCAACTTCGATGCCGATGGCAACGGAACCAATGAGACCGCGCGACCGACCGATGATCCCAGCGTCGCTGGCGGCGCCGATCCGACCGGGTTTGCGGTACTTGGCACCTCGATTCCGGTGCCGACGCTCAGCACCCTGGCACTGATCGCACTCAGCCTGATGGTGCTCGGCTTCGGTATCCGCCGCCGCACCGCCTGATCCAATCAGCAACAAGCAATAGATTCGCGGCCCGGGAAACCGGGCCGCTTTTTTTACGCCGAGAGTTTTGCGCAGAGCGCTTTGGCAATCGCCCAGGCATCACCGGGCCAGCGCGCGGTGATCAACTGGCCGTCTTCGACGATATGCGCTGCGCTGTTGTCGCGATCGCTGCCACGCGCAAACAGATGGATCGGCCCACGCTCGAAACGACCGCTGGTGCCGAGCGCTGCGCGGACTTCGTCTTCGACATAGGCGGGATAGGTACGGTAATAACGACCGAGTTTCCAGGCGGTCAGCCACCAGGCCGTGCGTTCCATGTACTTGGGCAGACAGGTGACGCGTCGCCCATGGAGCAGGGGTTGATCCGATTCCGGCATTCGCGTGCGCGCGAGCACCAGGACGCCATGACAGATTGCCGCCACTGGCAAGCCTCGGCGGACGAAATCCGCCGCCAGCGAGCGCAGGTTCGTACTCTCGAGGTATTGACGCATTCCCGCTGCATGGCCGCCCGGCAGAAACAGCGCGTCGAACGAAGCCGCGTCGAGCGCATCCCATCGCTGCGGCACACGGTAGTCAGATGTTTCCGCCATCTGCGCGTGCAGACCGCAGGCCTCGGCGTCAGCGCCGAGTTGGCCGAAGATCACGCCGCTGAGCAGCAGCGGATCGCAATGCGGCGAGCTGCCCACCTCGGTTGCGAAGACGACTTGATGACCGCTGCGCGTCAACACATGCCAGGGCACCGCCACCTCGGTGACGTCGTGGTCGCGATCAGGCAACGGCATCAGCACCTTCATCGGCGCGCCACCAGCCAGTCACTGAGATGCCGGTAGACCTCGCCACTGCTGAGCAGATCGAAGTGATTGAGCCCGAAGCAGACCTTTGTTGCTTCGGGCGCGGCCCCGAGACCACGCTCGGCGCTGCGATGAAGTCCCAGCGCACTGGCAACCGGTACCAGGCCATCACCGGAAATTGCCTTGCCCGCCGCGCCGCTGGATTTCGCCGTGCTGGCGGCGATCAGCAGATACGGCACACCCTCGGGGAGCGGGGTAATGCGCAACACCCCGGCCCGATTGGCGTCACGCTCCAGCCAGTCGTCTTCGGCGATGCTGCCGTGACGCAGATCCTTGATACCGGCGCTGCGGATTTTTCCGAGTTGGGCGAGCGGCGCTGTGTAAGGACTGATTCCGAGTGCACGATCCACCTTGTCGCCAGCACGTTCCAGCGGCGCGCCAAGATGCGGGGTGCCGAGAAAGACCAGTCCGCGCAAGGATCGAAGCCAGTCCGATTCAACGCGTCCGCCATGGTGGCAGGCGCTACGCGTCACCAGGCCACCCATGCTGTGGCCGATGATCACAAGGTCCGCGATCGCCACCGGCCATGCCCGCAACAACTCGGTGAGCAAGTCCGCGAAGGCACGCCCATTGTCGGCAATCGAACGACCGCTGTTGTAATGCAGGTGCAGCGCCGTGTAGCCGTGATTGGCAGCCAGTGCGGCGCCATGCTCATGGCCATCGCGCTGCCATTGCAGGTCGTTCAAGCACAGTCCGTGGACCAGGATCACGAGTTTTTGATTGTCCCCTCCGAATCGCGCCTGCAAGGCAGCGCGCTCGAGCAGCAAGGGCACGCCGCGATGGCGCAGCCGCATCGGAATCGCCAGCGAGTTCCCACTTGCCTCCAGATAATCACCAAACATCCCGTTCAGCGCAGCCTGCACGGCTTCACGACGCGCGCCATCGATACGCGTTGGAAGTTGGGCGGTGATCTGACTCAACGCCAGATCGAGTCCAGACCCAACGATGCGGGTAATGCCGCGAACACTGCGGTAGACCATGCCGGTGATACCGCGCGTACTCCGATCCGGCACATTGCCGATGATCGGCGGCACGCTGGCGATCCGCTGATGCATGTTCTCGACGACATCGGTAACGCCGAGGACGGCATCGATCACCATCCGGGTCAGACCGGCGAGATCATCACCGGCGCGGGAGCCGGAGCCGGTATCGGTTCTGCTGTCGAGAGGGATCGGCATATCGGCTCCAAGGGACGCGCCGACGCTAGCGCAACTCGCTGGAGACTGTGCACGACCTCGATCCACGGAAACCGAGGCCGCTGCGCTGCCAGAGTCGGCAATCAGCGCCGCCAGGTGGCAGCTCCGTCGGCACTACGGGCGACCAGCCAGGATGGCAAAGGCCATGGCAGCCACGGCGACGATCAGCGCCGAGCCCGCGAGCGTGATCAGCCATATCCGCTGCCTTCGATGGGTCTCGATCGCCGCGATCAGCGCGGAGTTCTGTTCGACCAGGGCCCGAATCAATTCGGACGAGGCAAGCATTTGCTGATTGAGCTCGGCCACGCTCACTTCGAGCGCGGCGATTCTCGCATCGGCCAGCGCAGCAGGATCGGGCGCGTTGGCGATCAACGCATCCGTCGCCGCGTTGGAAATCGCCGCGGACGATGCCGGCCGGCGCGCCACGGTCTTCCATAGCTTGCCCGCAGCATCCGCCAACTTTGGCGCGTTGCGGATCACCTCGGACCAGGGAACCGTGTTCAGCAAGCTCAGCCAGGGGATCGCCATCAGTTCGTCCTCATCGCCGGCGCTGCACGCGCGGGCGTCGCTGGCAAAATGGATCGTGAGTAGTCGCGATCAGAATTCTCGCGACGACTTGCCCGCGCTGTCCAACCGCAACAGCACCTCAAGCAACTGTGCCATATGACCGAGCGGCCAGGCATTCGGACCATCGGAGAGCGCTTTCTCTGGGTCCGGATGGGTTTCCATGAACAAACCTGCGATGCCGACCGCCACCGCCGCGCGCGCCAGTGCAGGCACGAATTCGCGCTGACCACCACTGGTGCTGCCCTGCCCGCCCGGCAACTGCACCGAATGGGTGGCGTCGAACACCACCGGACACCGCGTCTCGCGCATCACCACCAGCGAGCGCATATCCGAGACCAGATTGTTGTAGCCGAAGCTGACGCCGCGCTCGCAAACCATGATGTCGTCATTGCCCGTGGCCTTGGCCTTCTCGACCACATGCTTCATGTCCCAGGGTGCCAGGAATTGGCCCTTCTTGATGTTCACCGGCTTCATGGTGCGCGCGACACTCTGGATGAAATCGGTCTGCCTGCACAGAAACGCCGGCGTCTGCAGGACATCGACCACACTGGCGACTTCGTCCATCGGCGTGTATTCGTGGACATCGGTGAGCACAGGCACACCGATCTGGCGCTTGACCTCGGCCAGCACCTTGAGACCGCCTTCGAGACCGGGCCCGCGAAAGCTACCGCCGGACGATCGATTGGCCTTGTCGAAGCTGGACTTGTAGATGAACGGGATACCGAGGCGCGCGGTGATTTCCTTCAGCTGCCCGGCCGTGTCGAGCGCAAGCTGCTCGCTCTCGATGACGCAGGGTCCGGCAATGAGAAAAAAGGGCTGGTCGTTGCCGACTTCAAATCCACACAGTTTCATGACTTTCCTCGGTGTACGCAGACTGCGGGCAGGGCGGCTGGGCCGCAGGTCTGCACTATATGGCGACGATTTCGAAAACCCAAAGCGTGCGGATCAAGCCTTGCACCTACACACTCTTGGCAACGATCTCGCGCACATTGCTCGGTCGCGCGCGTTGTTCGATCGCGGCCTTCACGAAGCCGGCAAAAAGGGGATGACCACGTCGCGGCGATGAAGTGAATTCCGGATGTGCCTGGCAGGCCACGAACCAGGGATGGTCGCGCAGCTCGATCATCTCGACCAGCATGTCATCGATCGATTTGCCGGAGATCACCATGCCGTTGTCTTCGAGCACCTGGCGATAGCGATTATTGAATTCGTAGCGGTGCCGATGGCGCTCGACAATCACATCCTTGCCATACAACTCGCGTGCCAGCGAGCCGGCCTTGAGTCGGCATTCCTGCGCGCCCAGGCGCATCGTGCCACCCTTGTCGGAATTGTCATCGCGCTTTTCAACATCACCGGCGCTGGTCGTCCACTCGGTGATCAAGGCGATGACTGGATGCGGCGACTGGCGATCGTTCTCCGTACTGTTGGCACCGGCCAGACCACAGACATTGCGTGCGTATTCGACCACGGCCGCATGCAGTCCGTAGCAGATCCCGAAATAGGGTATCCGCCGGGTGCGCGCGAATCGCGCCGCCAAGACCTTGCCCTCGAATCCGCGCTGACCAAACCCGCCCGGCACCAGGATCGCGTCCATGCCTTCCAGGGTCGCAGTGCCCTCAGCCTCGAGCGCGTCGGATTCAACCCAGTGCAGATTGATGCCGACCTTGTGGGTGATGCCGCCGTGGCGCAGGGCCTCGCCCAGCGACTTGTAGGCGTCCTTGTGTTCGACGTATTTGCCGACGATGGCAATGTTCACGCTCTCGGTCGGTTTCTGCACGGCATCGACCGTGCGCTGCCAGTCGCTTAGATCGGCCGGGCCGGCATCCAGACGCAGGTGCCGGATCACGATTTCGTCGAGCCCTTGTTCATGCAGCCAGAGCGGGATGGCATAGATCGACTTCATGTCGACCGCCGAGATCACGGCGTTGACCGGCACATTGGTAAACATCGCGATCTTGCGTCGCTCATCATCGGGCAGCGGATCTTCGCAGCGGCACAGCAGCACATCGGCCTGGATACCGATATTGCGCAGTTCCTTGACCGAATGCTGGGTCGGCTTGGTCTTGATCTCACCCGCCGCCTTGATGAAGGGCACCAGGGTCAGGTGCATGAACAAGGTGCGCTCGGGGCCGCGCTCGATGCGGAGCTGACGGATTGCTTCGAGAAAGGGCTGCGATTCGATATCACCGACGGTGCCGCCGATTTCGACCAGGGCGACATCGAAGCCCTCGGTCGCGACATCAACGCAGCGCTTGATTTCGTCGGTAATGTGCGGAATCACCTGCACGGTCGCGCCGAGATAGTCGCCGCGACGTTCCTTGCGGATCACCGACTCGTAGATCTGGCCGGTGGTGATGGCGTTCTTGCGCGACAGCCGGGTATTGACGAAGCGCTCGTAATGACCGAGATCAAGATCAGTCTCCGCGCCGTCATCGAGCACATAGACTTCGCCGTGCTGGTACGGACTCATCGTGCCGGGGTCGACATTGATGTAGGGGTCGAGCTTCATCATCGTGACCTTCAGGCCACGCGCTTCGAGGATGGCACCCAGCGAGGCCGAGGCGATGCCCTTGCCAAGCGAGGACACTACGCCTCCGGTTACAAAGATCAGGGCGGTCATTGAAGCGGCCTATGCGCTGGAAAGTGACATTTTACCTGAACCCGCCCCGATTTCGTTGCGCACTTGAACTTGTGCCACGAGACCGCCATCCTGCACGGCTGATTCATCCCGCTGGGTTTCGCAATGACCACCCGCTACAACGCCGCCGATATCGAAGTTCTCTCTGGTCTGGAGCCGGTCAAGCGCCGGCCCGGCATGTACACCGATACCTCCCGCCCGAACCATCTGGCCCAGGAAGTCATCGACAACTCGGTCGACGAAGCCCTGGCCGGGCACGCCCGCAGCATCGAGGTCACCCTGTTCAGCGATGGCTCGGTCGAAGTCATCGATGACGGCCGCGGCATGCCGGTGGACATCCATCCGGAGGAGGGCGTACCCGGTGTCGAGCTGATCCTGACCCGATTGCATGCCGGCGGAAAGTTTTCCGGCAAGAACTATCAGTTCTCCGGCGGTCTGCATGGCGTTGGCGTCTCGGTGGTCAATGCACTGTCGACCAAGGTCGAGGTGGTGATCCGGCGCGATGGCCAGCAGTATCAGATGGATTTCAACAACGGTGATCGTGCCACCGCGCTGACCGTGATCGGGACCGTGCCGAAAAAGCAGACCGGCACGCGGCTGCGCTTCTGGCCGGACCCCAAGTACTTCGATACCCCGAAAATCTCATTGACCCGGCTCAAACATGTGCTGCGCGCCAAGGCCGTGCTGTGCCCGGGCCTCAAGGTCAGCCTGCTCGATGAAGCGAGCGGCGAGCGCAGCGACTGGTTCTATCAGGATGGCTTGCGTGACTATCTGCGCGGCATGCTGAGTGAACGCGAGATGCTGCCGCCCGAACTCTTTGTCGCCAGCCTGCAACGCGAAAAGGATGCGCTCGACGTGGCGCTGACCTGGACCATCGACGGCGATCTGGTGCCGGAGAGTTATGTCAATCTGATCCCGACCGCACAGGGCGGCACGCACGTCAATGGGCTGCGTACGGGCATCACCAATGCACTACGCGAGTTCTGTGATTTCCGCAATCTGTTGCCGCGCGGCGTCAAGCTGGCGCCGGAAGACGTCTGGGACCGGGTCAGCTATGTGCTCAGCTACAAGACCGGCGATCCGCAGTTCTCCGGCCAGACCAAGGAACGCCTGAGTTCACGTGGTGCCGCCGCCTTTGTCGAATCGGCCGCGCACGATGCCTTTTCGCTCTACTTGAATCAGCATACCGATATGGGCGAGCGGATCGCCCAGATCGCGATCGAACGTGCCCAGGTGCGGCTCAAGCAGGAAAAAATCGTCGTCCGCAAGAAGATCACCCAGGGCCCCGCCCTGCCGGGCAAATTGGCCGACTGTGCCAGCACCGATCTCTCGCGCACCGAATTGTTCCTGGTCGAGGGCGATTCCGCCGGCGGCTCGGCCAAGCAGGCACGCGACAAGGATTTTCAGGCGATCCTGCCGCTGCGCGGCAAGATCCTCAATACCTGGGAAGTGGAATCGAACGGTGTGCTGGCATCCAACGAAGTGCACGATCTGGCTGTGGCCATCGGCTGTGATCCCGGCAATGAGCGCCTCGACGGCCTGCGCTATGGCAAAGTGGTCATCCTCGCCGACGCCGACTCCGACGGTCTGCACATTGCGACACTGCTTTGTGCGTTGTTCGTCCGTCACTTCGCCAGCCTGGTGCGCGCTGGTCATGTGTTCGTCGCGATGCCGCCGCTGTTTCGCATCGACTGCGGCAAACAGGTTTTCTACGCGCTTGATGAAGATGAAAAGCGCAGCACCCTGCAAAAGATCGAGCGGGAGAAGCTCAAGGGTCAGGTCAGCGTCACCCGCTTCAAGGGCCTGGGCGAAATGAACCCCTCGCAGCTACGCGAATCGACCATTCACCCGGATACCCGCCGACTTGTCCAACTCAATGTCGAAGACAGCGCAGCGACCCACAAGATGATGGACATGCTGCTGTCCAAGAAGCGTGCCTCGGATCGCAAGGATTGGCTCGAAACCAAGGGCGACCTCGCCACGATCGAGGTCTAGCGAAAGCGGTCGCGCGGGAGCGCGCGTCCAGACGGCTGTTGGAGGGCGCCGCTCCTGCGGCGCTTGCTATTGCTCCTGTAGAGCGTGGCTTGCCGCGCTGCTCTGGCCTTTGCTTTTGTAGAGCGTGGCGTGGCTTGCCGCGCTGCTCTGGCCTTGGATTTGTTCTGAACCGAAAACCGAAATCAAGAACAGCGGGGCAAGCCCCGCTCTACGACCGAAGGGAGTCCCCTTGGGACACCGTCAACATCAACAGCTCCCGCAACAGCGGCTGCAACTGCGCGGCCAACGCGGGTCGATACTGGAAACTGTCTTCGTCCATGTAGGCGCACTGCGCGATCTCCATCTGCACGGCGCTGACCGACTGCGCTGGCCGACCGTAGTGGCGGGTGATGTAGCCACCCTTGAATCTGCCATTGACCACGTGGCTGTAACGATTCTGCTGCTGCAGCACGGCGGCCAGCTTCGCCTGCAGCGTTGCATCACAACTCTCGCCGCCTGCCGTGCCCATATTCATATCCGGTAGCCGGCCATCGAACAGCATCGGCACCTGGCTGCGAATCGAGTGACCCTCCCACAATACGACGCGACCATGCGTGGACTGCAGGCGCGTGAGCTCGGCCGAGAGGGCGTCGTGGTAGGGCTGCCAGTAATGCTGAACGCGTTCGGCTATCTCGGCTTGGTCCGGTTCCGCCCCCGCGAGATAGAGCGCCTCATCTGCAAAACTGACCGTCGGCACGAGACCCGTTTCGCGCTGGCCAGGATAGAGCGCGGCGCCATCGCGAGGTCGATTCAGGTCGACCACATAGCGCGAGAATTTCGGCGTCAGGATGGAGGCACCCAGTTCACGCGCGAAGGCGTAAAGCTGGTCCACATGCCAATCGGTATCGGCCACACGCCGACCGGCTTCGCTCATGCGCGCGCGGATCGACTCGGGAATCTCGATCCCGTTGTGCGGAAGGCTGATCAGCAGCGCGGTGCTGCCTTGATGAAGACTATAGGTTTGCATCAGCAGATTGTATCGGCCGGGAGCACGCTAGAGCAGTGCGTCCTTTAGAGGCCCAGGCGGCCCGGCGCAAACGGATCGGTTGGAATTGGCGCTGTCCGGCCCAGTATCAATTCGGCAAGACAGTGACCGCTGGCGACCGACATGCTCATGCCGAGCATGCCGTGTCCGCTGGCGAACCAGGTATGCGGAAGGCGCGACGAGGCGCCCAGGATCGGCAGGTCGTCCGCCATCATCGGTCGCCAGCCATACCATTCTTCCTGTACCGCACCGCCCAGCGGCGGCAGCAGGTACTCGGATGCGCCGCGAACCAGCGCGTCCAGACGCAGACGATTGAGCCGCGTGTCGTAACCGGAAAACTCCATCGTGCTGCCGAGGCGAAAACCGCTTTCCCAGGCCGTCACACAGACGCTGCGCTCGCGCAGCACCAGGGGCGTACGCGGCGGCGCATCCAGCGCGGCATAGGTGATCGAGTAGCCTTTGCCCGGCTGAATCGGGACGCGCAAGCCCAGCGCCCTTGAAATTTCCGGTGTCCACGCACCGCCACAGAGCAGCAGTTCATTCGCGGCAATCGGATGACCGGCAACGACTGCGCGCGGTGCACCGCTCGAATGCGCTACGAAGGAATCCACCGGGCTGCCCTCGCGAATTTCGCCGCCAAGTGCGCGCACCACGCGCGCCAAGCCGGCAACGAATCGATCCGGACGCAGCACCGCATCGCTGGGATACCAGTGCCCGGCGGCAACGCCTGGCCGCAGTGCCGGTTCGCGCGCCTCCACCTCGGCGCCGTCCAGCGCGATGATCGGAATACCGACCTCGGCGAGCAGGCGTTCGATGACCCGCGCCTCATCAAACGCGCGGGGATCGCGGAACACGGTCAGCAGTCCGGACGCGCTGAATTCACAGTCGATCGATTCCTCACGAATCAGCTGCTCCATCAATTGCCGGGAGAGATTGAGCAAGGCGGCACGATCACGGGTTGCGCTGCGCACCTGATCCCAATGGCAGTTGCGTCCAAACCGCAGCAGCCATCCCAGCAGCGCTGGATCGAAGCGGGGCGCCACATAGAAGGGCGCGTCCTTGGACAGCATCCAGCGCAACGCCTTGGCGAGCATGCCCGGTTGCGCCAGTGGCAACGCGTGCGAGGGTGTGATGGTGCCGCAATTTCCGTGCGAGGCGCCGCTGCCGACGCGGTCGCGTTCGAGCACGACCACGCTGCGCCCGGCGCGCAGCAGATGCAAGGCGCAACTCAGCCCAATCACGCCAGCACCAATGATGGCGACGTCGAACCCGGGGGCGGCTGTACGCTCCTTGCTCAAAATGGCTCCGCAGTGTGCTGCTATCGGGACGGATCAGCGACCAGACCCCAGGGTCAGGCCGCTGTCACCCGGCCCGATCCCTGTTTCGCGCTCAGTGGTGATGACCGCCCGGTCCATGCACATGGCCGTGGGCGATCTCTTCTTCGCTGGCGTCGCGCACTTCGGTGATTTCGATATCAAAATGCAGAGTGACACCGGCAAGCGGATGATTGCCATCGATATCGACGACGCTGCTGCCGACCTTCTGCACCATCACCTGTTGCTGCTGACCTTGACCGGTCTGGATCACCGCCAGCGTACCCGGACGCAGGCGCTCGGCATCGCGGAAATATTTCTTCGGCACCCGCTGAGTCAGTGACTCGTCGCGCAGGCCGTAGCCTTCTTCAGGCGTGACCACCACGGTGAAGCGGTCACCGACCACGCGGCCTTCGAGCGCCTTCTCAACACCCGGAATCAGACCACCGTAGCCGTGCAAAATGCTGAGCGGCTCGCGATCATCGACCCGCGAGGAATCGATGGTCGTGCCGCCGTCGTCGGTCAGGGTGTAGTGGAACGAAACCGCCTTGTTCTTCTCGATCATCACAAAAGTCTCTGTAAAGGGCCGACAAGGGTAAGACCAGAGCGGAGAGCGGGCAATCTGCGCTGGCACATTCGGCCCGCCTGATCAGAGCGGCATCTCGTCCGGATCGAGCCGTTCGGGCTCCGAACCGGCATGCGACACGACCTTGGTGTGGCGCTGGTACAGCCACCAGGCCAGGGCACCGACCAGGAACAGGATCATTGCGCCGATTGCCAGACTGAGCGCCGATCCGAGCACGAAGCCCGCAGCAACACCGCTGATCAGGGCCATGATCATGCCGCTGCCGAACGCCTGTACGCTGGAAGCCGACCCACGGTTGCGCGGATGGCGATCCAGCATCAGCAGATTCATCGGGGGAAAGGTCAGCGCCACGCCGAAGGCATAAACAAAATTCGGGATGATCGCCCAGGGCACCTCAGGGGCCGCAACGATCAGGTTGTACGCCAGATTGGCAAGACTCGCCACCGCCATCACGACAAAGCCGCGCTGGGTGCAGGCCTCGGGGCTGATCCGTGCCGCCAGTCGCGAAGAAGCCAGCGCGCCCAGGGTCATACCCGCGATCATCGGCACGAAAAACCAGGCGTAACCAAAACTGCCCAGCCCGAGAAAGCGCTCGACATAGCTCGGAGCCGAACTGATGTACAGGAACTGTCCGCCAAATCCCGCGCTCGATGCGGTGACCAGCAACAGGAAACGCCAATCGCGCAGGATGCCGGCGTAGACCCGCAAAAGCGGCAAGGGCCGGAACAGCGTGCGCGCCGAAGGTGGATGGGTCTCCGGCAGCAGGCGCAGGCAGAGCAGCCAGAGCACCAGGCCATAGCCGACCAGAAACAGAAATACGGCGTGCCAGTTGGCGACCGAAAAAATCATCGCGCCGATGATCGGCGCGATCGCCGGCGCGATCCCGAAGAACATCGAGATCATCGCCATTACCCGCTGCGCCTCGGGACCCTGATAGAGGTCCCGCACCAGGGCGCGGCCAACAATCATCCCGGCACCGGTTGCGCAACCTTGCAGAAAGCGGAACACCAGCAGGGTCTCGATACTGCCCGACAACGCGCAACCGACCGAACTCAGGGTATAGGCGACAACGCCGTAGAGAATGATCCGGCGCCGACCATAGGCATCCGACAAGGGGCCGTGCAGCAGCGCCATCAGCGAATAACCCAGCAGATACAGCGAGATGGTTTGCTGCATCAACCACGGCGACGCATTCAGATCTTCGGCGATGGCATGGAACGCCGGAAAAAAGGCATCAATGGTGAACGGCCCGAACATCGACAGCCCGGCCAGCAACGCCGCCAGAGCCACCGGATGCGAAAGATGGGTATTGGACGGCGTGGGGGACAACTTGGTCACGGGTGGAACCTGAGGGGACAGCGCAGGATAGCGGCTCCGCACGCCCGCCATACGCGCCACAGGTCACGCGGACTCCGGCGCCTGCAAAATTCCAGCGCGGTAGTGAACAAAAGCGAACTCCGCACCAGAGCAAAGCTTGAATCCCGGACCATCAGGCGAAACGGTTCCTCCGCTGCCGAGCCCGTGGATACAGAAGCCTGGGCTCGACTTCTCTTGCAACAGATTTTCCGGTCTACGGTACGAGTACAATCGCCGGTCGCATGAACCCAGCAGTTGACCGATGACCACACCAAACAGCAATTTCGAGCAGCAAGAGCTCAAAGACTACGCCGAGCGCGCCTACCTCGACTATTCGATGTACGTCGTACTCGACCGCGCCCTGCCCTTCGTCGGCGATGGCCTCAAGCCGGTGCAGCGCCGCATCATCTATGCGATGAGCGAGCTTGGTCTCGACGCGGGCGCCAAGCCGAAAAAATCCGCACGCACGATTGGTGACGTGATCGGCAAATTTCATCCGCACGGCGACTCGGCGGCCTATGAAGCCATGGTGCTGATGGCGCAGCCATTCTCGTACCGCTATCCGCTGGTCGAGGGCCAGGGCAACTTCGGTTCGCCCGATGATCCCAAGAGCTTCGCCGCGATGCGCTATACCGAGTCCAAGCTGACCAAGGTCGCCGGACTTCTGCTCGACGAGATCGATCAGGGCACGGTGGAGTGGAGTGCCAATTTCGATGGCACCCTGGAAGAACCCAACTGGCTGCCGGCGCGTCTGCCGCAGATCCTGCTCAACGGCACCACCGGCATTGCCGTCGGCATGGCCACCGATATCCCGCCGCATAATCTGCGCGAAGTGGCCGCCGCCTGCATCCGACTGATCGAAGAGCCTGATTGTTCGGTGCGCGATCTCTGCGAGCACATCAAGGGACCCGACTATCCGACCGAGGCCGAGATCATCACGCCGCGTGAGGATCTGCTCAAGATCTACGAGACCGGCAACGGCGGTGTCCGTGCCCGCGCGGTCTACACGCGCGAAGAAAACAATATCGTCATCACCGCCCTGCCCCACCAGGTATCACCGGCCAAGATCCAGGAGCAGATCGCGGCGCAGATGCGCGCGAAGAAACTGCCCCAGGTCGAGGACATTCGCGATGAATCCGATCATCGCAATCCGATCCGACTGGTGATCATTCCGCGCAGCAGCCGCGTCGACGCCGAAGAATTGATGGGACATTTGTTTGCCACCACCGATCTGGAGCGCAGCTTCCGGGTCAACCTCAACGTGATCGGGCTCGATGGCCGGCCGCAGTTGAAGAACCTGAAGGCCATCCTCGCCGAGTGGCTGGCGTTTCGTATCAATACCGTCAAGCGCCGGTTGCAGCACCGACTCGACAAGGTCGAGAAGCGCTTGCACCTGCTCGAAGGCCTGCGCATTGCCTACCTCAATCTCGATGAGGTGATACGCATCGTCCGGACCGAGGATGAGCCGCGAGATCGGCTGATCGCGCGCTTCAAGCTTTCCGAGACCCAAGCCGATTACATCCTCGACACCAAGCTCAAGCAGCTCGCCCGCCTTGAGGAAATGAAGATCCGTGGTGAGATGGACGAGCTTGAGGAAGAGCGCGCCCGCCTCAGTGGCACGCTCAAGTCGGAATCACGACTGCGCACCCTGATCAAGGACGAAATCCGCAAGGACGCCGATGCCTACGGTGACAAGCGGCGTTCACCGCTGATTGCCCGTGGCGTTGCGCAGGCCCTGTCGGAGTCCGAATTGATCGCCTCCGAGCCGGTCACCATCGTGCTCAGCAACAAGGGCTGGGTCCGTTCTGCCAAGGGTCACGAAATCGATGCCGCCAGCCTCAGCTACCGTGAAGGCGACAGCTTGCTGGCGTCGACCCGCGGACGCAGCACGCAACAAGTCGCCTTCCTTGATTCGGAAGGTCGTGCCTACACGACGGGAGCACACACGCTGCCGTCGGCACGCGGCAATGGCGAACCTCTCACCGGTCGATTCTCACCGGCAGCGGGCGCCCGTTTCGATGCCCTGATCGCCGCCGACAACGACAGCAAGATCGTCATTGCCAGCCACCACGGCTATGGATTCGTGATCCGCTTCGAGTCCCTGGTCTCGCGGCAGAAGTCCGGCAAGGCGATCGTTGCGCTGACCGAAGGCGCGCGTGTATTGCCGCCGGCCCTGGTCGGCGATTCTTCACGTGATCGCGTCGTCGTGGTCACCACCGCCGGCCATATCCTGATGTTCTCGGTGGCCGAATTGCCCGAGCTCGACAAGGGCGGCAAGGGCAACAAGCTGATCGAGATTCCCAAATCCAAACTCGGCACCGAACAGGTCGCCGGTATTGCCGTCGTACCCGAAGGCGGCGAAGTGGCGATCTGGAGCAATGGCCGCAAGCTCAACCGAAAGTGGGCCGACCTGGTCGAAGTCGGGGGCGCGCGCGCCAGCCGCGGTCAATTGCTGCCGCGCGGCTATACCAAGGTGGAGGGTATCGAGCGCGCCTGATCTCGATGACAGCTGGTGCGCTGCTGCCTGGATCGCACAAAAGCTGAGCGCGAGCTGCAACTGACACGCCAGTGCAGCACAAGCGCAACAGGGCTGACGCGACCCGGCCCTATATTGTCGATCCCGAGACTACGCTCGGGTGAACGCCATGCTCAAGATCCAGGCTGGACTGGAACGCCGCTTTCCACAGTGGTTCGAAGGCCACAAGGCCATCATCACGCGCCCGCTGCTGCGGTCGCTGGCGCGGTTCAATCGCTTCGATGTGCTCGAACGCCTGGCCAATCAACACGCCCACCTTGAAGGGCTGGCCTTCGTCGATGCCGTGCTGCGCGATCGCGATTGCCGCTATCTGGTCGATGATGTCGAACGCGAACACATCCCCGAGTCCGGTCCCTGTCTGATCGTTGCCAATCATCCGCTCGGCGGTCTGGATGCGCTCGCCCTGCTGAAGTGCGTCGGCGATGTCCGCCGCGACGTGCGCATCGTCGCCAACGAGATCCTGTCCGAGGTTGCCGGTCTAAGCAATCTGCTGCTGCCGGTGCGAATCCTCGGTGGCGCGCCCACAGTCTCCAGCCTGCAGCTGATCGCTGCCGCTCTGCGTGAGGGTCAGGCCGTCATCGTTTTTCCCGCCGGTGAGGTTTCGCGCCTCAGCCCGCGCGGTATCCGCGATGGCCGCTGGCAACAGGGCTTCGTAAACCTTGCCGAGCGCAGTGCCGCCACCCTCGTTCTGGCCCATATCGACGCGCGCAATTCCGCGCTGTTCTATGGCCTGTCCACGCTTTATCGGCCGCTTGGAGCGGCCCTACTTGCGCGCGAACTGAGCGCACAGCGTCCGCGCCGTATTGGCATACGACTGACCCAACTGCCCGCGATAACCTGCCTGAAGGCCGAGCATCCGCGGCGTGCCGATCTGGTGGCGCATCTGCGCCGCGCGCTCTACGCCACCGCCGCCGGACGCCGGCCCTATGCCGACCGCGCCGCACCGATTGCGCATGCGCCGCGCCTGCGTGCCATGCTGGCCGACATTGCGCAACTGCAGAAACTGGGCGAGACCAGCGACGGCAAGACCATCCTCTGCGGTCGCCCGCGCAGCGACAGCGCCCTGATGCTGGAGATCGCCCGCCTGCGCGAGTTCACGTTCCGCAGCGTCGGGGAGGGAACTGGACTCCGGCTCGACCAGGACGTATTCGATGGCCACTATCAGCAACTGGTGGTCTGGGACAGTCAACAGCTCGAAATCGCTGGCGCCTACCGGATCGCAGATTGCCGCGAGGTGCTCGGCAAGTTGGGGATGAAGGGTCTGTACTGCGCTTCACTGTTCGAGTTCACGCCCGAACTGATCAGCCGATTGAATGAGTCGATGGAACTTGGCCGCAGCTTTGTGCAACCCAAGTACTGGGGCAGCCGCAGCCTCGACTATCTCTGGCTCGGCATCGGCGCCTGGCTGCGCGCGCATCCGCATGTCCGGCATCTGTATGGCCCGGTATCGATCAGCGCCGCCCTGCCAGTGCAGGCACGCGACCTGCTGGTCGCCTATTACAGTCGCTACTTCGGGGCGGCCGCGACACTGGCGAAGGCGCATCACCCATTTCGCTACGCTGGCGAGGCGCCGGAATTCGGTACGCTCGATGCCGAAAGCAGCCTCGTCCTGCTGCGCGACAATCTCGCTGCGCTCGGCGCGCGCATCCCGACGCTGTACCGCCAATACACCGAACTCTGCGAACCCGGCGGCGCGCGCTTCATGGCCTTTGGCGTCGATCCGGATTTCAGCGATTCGGTCGACGGCCTGATCTGGATTGATCTCAATCGCGTCACTTTGAAAAAACGTCGCCGATATCTCGACGCCGCAACGACCGTTGGGCGTGCTGCCGCGACATGCCCAACACCCGAGCGGGAGGCAGCATGAACGGTCCCGTCGTGGTGCAACTGCCGCATCGCCATCGCACCGTCTTCATCTCGGATTTGCATCTGGGTTCCAGCCACTGCCATGCCGAGCCGCTGGCCGAATTTCTCGAAGCACTCCACTGCGAGCAGCTCTACCTGGTCGGCGATGTCTTCGATCTGGAATGGCTGAGCCAGCGCCGTCTCGCCTGGACCGCCGCACAGACCGCCGTGATCGAAGCGATCCGCGTGCTGGCCCAGCACGGCACCCAGGTCATCTACATTCCAGGAAATCACGACTGGCAACTGCGCCGCTTCTGCGGCCTGGTTTTGCCTGGGGTCAATATCCGACGCCGCGCCATTCACCGGACGATCGACGGCCGCCGTCTGCTGGTTACCCATGGTGACGAATTCGACGCCCATGTGCGCCACGGCGGCGTCCGCGAGTGGCTGGGCGAATGGCTGTATTACCGGATACTCAGCAGCAACCGACTGACCAATCGCTGGCGGCGGCGGCGCGGCCAATCGTACTGGTCGCTGGCGAGTTTTCTGAAGCGCCAGAGCGGAAGTGCCGAGCGCTATATCGAACGCTTCCGCAACGCACTGGTCTCGGAGGCTCGGCGGCGCGGACTTGACGGGGTCGTCTGCGGTCATATCCATCGGCCCGAACTGCGACTGATCGATGGCATCTGGTACATCAATGATGGCGACTGGGTCGAAAGCCTGTCAGCGATCACAGAATCGTTCAACGGTGATCTCGAACTGCGCTATTTCCATCGCCAGCGGGCGGCCGCGGCCGATGTTGCCCTGGAGGCCGAGCTGGCCTGAGACCGATCATCCCGCCCAGTCCCTCCGCTAAGTTCGCGAGCGCATTCATTCCCGATCCGCAAAGTGAGACCCAGTGCACAATGTCTATGTGACGGGTGAGTAGTTTGTCATCATGGCCTGTTAGCCTGCCCGTTTAACTTCGCCAGGCACGATCACCATGCGTACATCCGGTTTTTTCCCCCTTTTGGGCGCCGACGCCAGTCTCGGCAGACCACGCAACCGGCGCTGCCCGCCCGCTCTGTTGTCCTGCCTGATGACGCTGATCTTCGCCGGATGTGGCGGTTCAGACGCGCCTACCGGTGAACCTGCTGCCGCCGATGCCACGAGTCCCGCACCGCTCGCAGCCGCTCCGGCCGAGACGGCCCAATCTGCTCTGGCGCGCGCGAATGTGGCGTTTCGCGCCAACCGTATCGTCGAGCCCGCTGGTGATAACGCACTGGAACACGCCCTCAAGGCCATCCAGCTCGATCCGCGCAATGCCGGCGCCAACGAGATCATCGTCGACATCACACCCATCGCCGCATCAGCGATCGAGGCCTACATCAAGTCCGGAAATCTGGCCGAGGCCCAGCGGGTGATGGGCGTGCTGGCGTCGGCGAGCCCGGATTCACTGATCGTGCAAAATCTGCAGCGTCGACTCGAGGTAGCCAGTCGCGTAGCCGAGGCAGCAGCAGCCGTAGCGAGTGCACGGGCAGCCGCTGTTCCCCCGACTGCATCGGCAGCCAATCCAGGTACAGGCAGCGAATCTGCAGCGGCGCCGGAACGCCTGGAGCAAGCACCGGTCGCCAGCGCTGCCGCAACACCAGCGCCAGCAAGCACACGACCGGCTGCGGTCGACACCAATCCAACCAGCATTCCGCCGACTGTTCCAAGCAGCAGCGCAGCGCCCCCGACGACCGCCCCAGCCACAGCCGCACCTGTGGTGCGTAACAGCGCGCGCCCTGCCGGCACCAGCTCCGACCCGGTGCCCATCGTGAAAGTTGCGCCCGAGTATCCTGCTGCCGCCAAGAAGCGTCGCGCCGAAGGCTGGGTCGAACTGCAGTTCGTCGTCGGCATCAATGGTGTCGCCAGCCAGATCGAAGTGGTTCGTGCCCAGCCCGAAGGTATTTTTGACCGTGCCGCCATCCGTGCGCTGTCACGTTGGAAATTCAAGCCCGGCGAACGCGACGGCGAGGTCATCGAAGCGCGCGCCCGGACCACGATCAGCTTCAAGCTCGGGTGACCCTGGCGGCGGGACTGGATCGATCGGAACTTGATCGGCAACGCAAGCACTCGGACCAAGCGTCGTGGACGATCTCTACGCGTACAGATGGGAATTCGAGGTCGACCCGGACTTCGAAACAGAGTTCGTCCGGCATTATGGCCCCGCAGTCACCTGGGCGCAGTTGTTCCGCCAATCTCCGGACTACATCGAGACCCTGTTGCTCAAGGACAATCAGGTTCCAGGACGCTATCTCACACTGGATCGCTGGCGCAGCGAGGCTGGCGTCTACCTCTATCACTCACTTGCAAACCAGACGCATCAGTTGAATTACTATCTTTCCGATCGACAGCAGATTCCACGAGCGCTTTTGTCGGCAATCTTCTTGACCACATATACTTCCCTGGCGCTTTTCATCTGGTCCCTGTTCGTCGCGGATGATCATCCGGTGGTGCGACTGGATCTGGGCATCGGCGGTATCTCATCACTGCTCCTGCTTGTCTGGGGCTTCTATGCCAGGAACAGAATGAACCTGCTGAACAAGCCCAGCGCGAACCCGCCTGGTTTCATGCCCCTTGGACATTCTTGCTGACGCCGCTGTACTTCAACTTCAAGATCAATGTACTGAACGCGCAGCTGGGGCAGACTGGGTCGACCGGCAAGGACTGAATCGCGTCTGCTGTTGGCAGCGCAATCAACACGGCGTCACTGGCAGGCATCTCGCGGTAACGTCGAACCAGGACAGTAAATGAAGATCAAGCCCGGACAGATCTATGAGGACTGCGCCTACCATCCCTGCCTGTGCATCGAGGCAACGGAGCATGATGTCTGGGGCATCTCCCTGATCGATGGCTCGCAGCCGCGCTGCTGCGATATCGAGCAGTGCGGTGTGCGCCGACTCACGGTGCAGCAGGCATGGCAAATCAAGAAGTCAGGACCCGCTGATCCCGAAGAACGCGCAGCGATCCGCCACGCCGACCGCTGGTGGTGATCTTCCGGAGCGCTACAATCGAATCAGATTCCGATATATCCAGCCAGCGGTCAGCGTGGACGTCCTGCGAAAGCGACAGGTCGAACGGCAATGACCCCGGCGCCTGCTGTCAGCAGGCTTTCTCTCTGAGGAGCCACGATGAAACTCGGTGCGTTTTCGATCAGTCTGGCAGTCAAGGACATCACGTCGTCACGCGCGTTCTACGAGACGCTTGGCTTTACGGTGTTCGGCGGCAATCAGGATCAGGGCTGGTTGATTCTGAAGCATCAGACCACGATCATCGGGCTGTTCCAGGGAATGTTCGAGAAGAACATGCTGACCTTCAATCCGGGGTGGGACAGTGATGCCAAGGAGCTTCCGGATTTCGATGACGTGCGCACAATCCAGCGCCGGCTGAAAGATCAGGGCATTTCACTCGAGACCGAAGCCGATGAATCCACCACCGGCCCGGCAAGTTTCGTGGTCCACGATCCAGACGGCAACCCGATCCTGTTCGACCAACACCGCTGATCTGCTTCTACCCGACGGCGGAGGGCGCGCAACGCATGCTGAGCCAAGTGATCGCCGACACCGTGCGGGTTCTCAGCTTCCGCCGACCCAGCCCTGCGATTCAGCAGCAATGGCGATGGTTTCTCGGCTTTGGATTGGTCGTCACCTGGCTCGCCGGGATCGGCCGCTACTGGGACAACCCGAAGGCGCATCTGGCGCAGCATCTGGGGCTCGGTTCCCTGGTTTATGTGTTGGTGCTGGCGGCGCTGCTATGGATTCTGATGTATCCGCTGCGACCGCAGCGCTGGCAGTTTCGCAGCGTGCTGATCTTCGTAACCCTGTGCTCGCCTCCGGCCCTGCTCTATGCGATTCCGGTCGAGCGATTCATGTCACTCGCCGCCGCGCAGACGACCAACGCCTGGTTCCTTGCGATCGTTGCCAGTTGGCGCGTGGGCCTGTTGGTGATGTTCCTGCGCAGAGCAGCGCAGCTATCAGCTGCAGAGGTAATCGTTGGCACCTTGCTGCCGATCACCCTGATCATCGTCGCCCTGATGGCGTTGAATCTCGAGCATGCTGCCTTTGCACTGATGTCCGGCATCGCCCCGGAAAACCGATCAGCGGCCGACACTTCTTACGCGATCGTGGTGGGACTGTCCGTGCTTTCGATGATGGCGGCACCGTTGCTCGCGATCCTGTATGCGGTATTGATCTATCAGGCGCGCTACAAGCGCGTGCAATCGCCGGGGTCTGGATAGAATTCTCCTCTCCAACCCAATCGGCCCGAGCAACGCCGATCTGAACTTGCGGTAACGATTCAAGGACAAGCCGCGGTCGCCCCGGTGATGTCCGCGTGCTGTTGATCGTGCGAGCGGCCCGCTGGAACTGCGCACTCAGCCTTACCCTGCCACCTACTCGTCAAAGGAAAATCATGGACCTCTCTGGATCAGCTTTGCTGCGGAGCCTTGCGACTTGTATTGCCATGATTGTGATTTCGTCGACCGCTCAGGGCTCGGGTCGCTCAACGCAGAACAAGACTTATATCCCGAGTGCAGTCGAACTGGCAGCGCTGGATGGATTCGCGCTTGGACTTGTCGAGGCGCAGCTGTTTTCGGGCGTTGTGCTGATTGCCAGCGACGGCAAAATCGTTTTCGAGAAGGCCTACGGAACGGTCGACGCGGAAAAGGAAACGCCGGTCGAACCTGAGACTCGCTTCAACCTGGCGTCCGCAGGCAAGATGTTCACCAGCACTTCGGTCCTGCAGCAGATAGCCCTCGGCAAGCTGACACTCGACACGACGGTTGGTGAGATTCTGACCGACTACCCGAACAAGGAGTTCGCCAACACGGTCACGGTGCGACATTTGCTCACCCACACCTCCGGCGCAGGTGACATCGATCTCTTTGGTATCGAGAACGCCCAGAACCGCGACCGGGCACACAGCGTTGCCGAAATGGTCGCCCTGCACGGCAGCCGCGCACCAGCATTCGAACCCGGATCGCAACAGGAGTATGGAAACTTCAGCTTCGTCGTCCTCGGGCGAATCGTCGAAGTACTCTCTGGCGAAGCGTTCGAGACCTATCTGAAGAAGCACATTTTTGAGCTAGCAGGCATGACGCGTACCGGATTTTTCGATTGCTCCGATGACGCTGCCGATATTGCCGTCGGCTACGCGCAGGTAGCTGGCAAGTCGATGCGCAACTGCGCGACGCTACCCGCACGGGGCTTCCCAGCTGGAGGTCAGCTGTCGACGGCAGCCGACATGCTGCGCTTCGTCGAATCTTTGCGAAACGGGGCACTGGTTTCCCTTCCATTGTTTGCAGAGGCGACCACGCCGCACCACGAGTTCATGGGCTTGGGATTTTTCGCGACGGGCTACGGGCCAGGTTACACGCGACGGGAGTTCCGCTGGGGTCATGGCGGCAGCGCGGATGGCATCTGTACTGATGTTCGCACCTACCCCGAGACCGCAGAAACCATTATCGTGCTGTCAAACAAGGACATTCCCGGCTGTTTCTCAGTTGCCAATTTTCTGCACAAGCAATGGAGTGCGAAGACCAGGAGCAATTGACTGCGACCTTGCCGTGTCAGATCACCTGCTCGATTTGCTCAAGCTGCCGCAGGAGGCCCGAAGCGGGCCGACTGCGGTACTGATTGGAATCGCGGTCGCGCCCCTTGGGCGCTCCTACGCCCTTTCCACCCGACACTGAAAGCAGTTGAAGCGCGATCGGATATGCACATACGCCGCGCTCGCATCCGCCAGGATTTTCCGGCTTTCGGCGGTCAGTTCATCCCCGGCCAATACAGCACCAGTCTCGTACTTGATCCAGTCGTTCGCGTCGTAGCCGCGGATGATGGCTGGTGTCATCTGTGCAATCCACGCCGGCAGCCGGTTTTCCTCGTAACGCAGGCAATCCTTCCTGTGCAGAAAAATCGGACCAGACTCGGCATACGGCTGGGCCTGTGCGAACGGCCGGTACGAAAGCACAAGCATCTCCTCGCCCTCGTCGATCAGCTGAAGACAATGGCGGCAGGGATTGCGTGCGCCCTGGGCGACGGTAACGACCGCGGGTTGGCCGTTGGCGTCGTGCCCGCCGGTGCGCAGATGCTCGGCCTCTGCAGTGGGAATTCCTCGAACGGCAAGTTTCATGATCATATCCTTCTGGTGTGGTGCAGCGGGTGCGGTGCGAGGCATTGGAGCAGGGCCGCAATGCCGCTGCTCGCCATATTCGGACAGGGCATCGGGCTGTGTTCAAAAAGCGCAACGCAGCGCGGCGTCAGGCGCGCGTCACTCATGGCCTCCATGCCCGCCTGGCGCGACGAGGCCCGGCGCGATAAATTCGATGCGAGATGTTCTGGAGTCCGCGGGCAAGCAATGCATCCTTGCGCCACTGCGCAAGCAGGCCCGTCCGTGCCGTCAACTGAAGTCAACGCCTGGGTTGAAGATGAGACTTTCCCTCCGTCCGGCCGTCGACAAGGACCAACAGTTCTGCGAAAACCTGCATCGCGCCAATATGGATGCCTATTGGATTGCCAGGGGCATCGCCTGGGATCCACAGCGCTTTGTGGACAGTTGGCGCACCTTCGAGAACCACATCATCCTGCGCGATGACGACGCGGTCGGCGTGCTCCAACTGCTCGGGGTCGCGGGCGCACTCGAAATTCGCGATCTGCAGCTGCTGGCTGCCTACCAGGGCCAGGGCATCGGAAGTTGGGCCATGCAGCAGGCCAAGCGATTCGCACGCCAACGCGACCTCGCAGAATTGCGGCTGCGTGTGCTCGTGGAGAACCCGGCGCAGCATCTGTACGCCCGATTGGGCTTTCGTACGACGGCGGATGAGAATGGCATCCTGCATATGGCTCAGTTGGTGTCGAAGCAAAATCTACCGAACCGCGCGTAGGCGGCGACTGCTGCAGAGTGCTGGTGGGAACCGCGCGGGCGCGTTCGCGTAAACTTGCGGTCTGAGCGCGAGACAGCGACAAGTCTCCGCAACACCTTCGCCCTACCGAACACAGGAAGCCGCTCGCATGCGTCCGATGCCAAACCCAGCTCGTACCGGAGTTCTGATCTACGCCAAGAATCTGGACCTTATGTCCACGTTCTATCAACGCCTGCTCGGGATGACGGCACGGCTTGCTGATAGTGAATACCATATCCTGGAGTCGGCGGATTGCCAGTTGATCATTCATGCCATTCCGCCGCAGATCGCCGACAGCATCACGATCAGCGTGCCGCCCCAGCTTCGCGAGGAGCAGGCGATCAAGCCCTACTTCACGGTGCAAAATCTGAATGGCGCTGAAGCCCTCGCTGCCGAGTTGGGCGGTCGGCTGTTCGGATCGATGTGGGATGGTCCGGGCTTCACGATGCGCAATGCCTGCGACGTGGAAGGCAATATCATCCAGTTGCGCGCGTTTGCGTCACCGGCCTCCAGCTGACCGATGTCGCCGACCATGCCCATGCCCGAGTCACTGCTCAGGCCCTACTGCGAAGACTGGCCGCAACACTATCTGCAAGTGCGCCAGGAATTGATCGGCGTGTTTGCGCCGCTGTCTGTGGAGATTCAGCACATCGGCAGCACGTCAGTCCCCGGACTGGTGGCCAAGCCCGTCATCGACGTACTGCTCGGAGCACCGGGCCTCAACCAGGTGGAGTCGCGAATCCCGGATCTTGACGCGCTTGGATACCGCTACGTCTCCAAATATGAGCGCGAACTTCCGATGCGGCGCTATTTTGTCCGGCCCGCAGCGATCACGCCGCGCATCCATCTGCATGCGGTCGCGTTGCACTCGGATTTCTGGCGTATGCAGCTTGCGTTCCGCGACCTGCTGCGTTCCGATGCGCGGGTTCGCGGCGAGTATCAGGCACTGAAGCTGGAACTCGCCGAGCGGTTTTCCGGCGACAAGTCTGCGTATACCGCAGCCAAGGCGCCGTACATCGAAATGGTCCTGGCATCGCTGTCGCAGCGCGTCGGTGTGAGCGGCTGACAGCGCCGCATGGCCAGGCACCCGCTGGACCGCGCCATGTTGACGACAGGCAAGAGGGGCCGCCGCTAAAATTTGTCGACCCGGATCACCGGGCGTGGAACAGGATCAATATGCGCATCGCCATCATCGGAAACTCGGGCTCGGGGAAATCCACGCTTGCGGGCTGGCTTGCTGCCCGCTCTGGTTCGCCCCTGCTCGATCTCGACACAGTAGCCTGGGAACCGAAGCAGATCGCGGTTCCGCGATCGGCTGCCGCTGCCGAGCAAGAGGTGCGCACTTTCTGTGCGGCCTCTCCCGACTGGGTGATCGAGGGTTGCTACGCGAACCTTGTGGCAGCCTCGCTTGAATTCGCGCCGCGACTGGTGTGGCTGAATCCGGGTCAGGCGCAGTGTCTCGCCAACTGTCGCAACCGGCCCTGGGAACCGCACAAGTATGCTTCCAAGGCCGAACAGGATCAGCGCCTTGCGTTTCTGCTGTCCTGGGTCAGCGACTACTACCATCGCGATGGGGAGATGTCGCTCGCAGCGCATTCCGCGATGTACGCGAACTTCGGCGGGCCGAAGTGCGAGCTGAAGCTGCTGCCGGATCTCGACACGGACCACGCAGAACTCGACAGTTGGATGCGCTGACTTTGGACACGACCCAGCGTGAGTTCCAACATCCCCGCAGCGGAAGTCAAAAGCGCAGCGAAATTCGAGCGTGAGGGCGACCCCCAACGATCAGCACGCAGCCGGCTTCCGCGCTTGGCCTATACGGCGCTCCACTACACTGACGATTCCCCAATGTTCGAGCACACTTCATGACCGCAATCACCATCACCGAGGCACAAGCCGACATGCGACGCGGCTACTACGGCGGCGCACCCGGTGTCCTGGTCTCCGGTCTGGTGTGGCTGGCTGCAGGTCTGGCATCGGTCTTTGCGTCTGACAGGACCGCAATCCTTACGTTGCTGATCGGCGGCGCTTTGATCCACCCACTTGCGATGCTGGGCTCCAAGCTGTTGGGTCGCAGCGGCGCCCACACCAAGGGCAATCCGCTCGCCGTGCTTGCGATCGAAGGGACGCTCTGGATGTTAGCTGGCATCGCCATCGCGTTTGCGATGCATATACTGCGCCTTGAGTGGTTTTTCCCCGCGATGCTGATGGTGATCGGCGGCCGTTACCTGAGCTTCCAGACTTTGTACGGCCTGCGCATCTACTGGCTGTGCGGCGCAACGCTTTGCGCGGCGGGGCTGGCGCTGGCGCTGACCCGATCTCCGGCGCATCTCAGCGCACTGACCGGCGCGGCCATCGAATTGATTTTTGCCGCGGCTACGTTCGTGCTGATGCGGAAGGAAGTGAGTCGCGCAACCAAATAGCACGACAGATAAAGTAGGGCGCAAGCCGGAGGGCATCGCGCCGAATCGTCCGGCACGATGGACTTTGCGTCGAACGCAATCCGGCGCAATGCCATTACGCCCTACACCGCTACGGCGTTTCCACTCCGGCGACATTGAGTTGATCGAGGACCTTGCCATAGGCATCGCAGAGGATGTCCAGATCGGCGATGCGGACGTTTTCATCGACTTTGTGGATGCTGTCGTTCACGGGTCCGAACTCGACGACTTCGGCACCCATCGGCGCGATGAAACGGCCATCCGAGGTGCCGCCACCGGTATCGGCAACGGGCGTGATCTGGCATTGCGATTTGATCGCGGACGAAACCGCATCCAGCAGCGCACCATGGCCAGTGACGAAGGGCGCGCCAGAATGCACCCAGCGAATCCGGTAATCGAGATTGTGATGGGCGAGAACGGTTTCGACACGGCGGATCAGATCCTCAACTCTTGAGGCGGAACCATAGCGAAAGTTGAAATCGATCTGGAATTCAGCCGGAATCACATTGGTCGCGCCGGTGCCGGCGTGCGCATTGGAAATCTGGAACGATGTCGGCGGAAAGTGTTGATCGCCTTCGTCCCAGCGGATGCCGACGAGTTCGTGCAGTGCCGGTAGCGCATGATGGATCGGATTGAGCGCCTTCTCCGGAAACGCGACATGGCCCTGCACACCGCGGACCTTGAGATGACCATGCAGGGAACCGCGGCGTCCGATACGGATGCGATCACCCAATTGCTGCTCGGACGAGGGTTCACCGACCAGGCAATAGTCGATGCGCTGACCGCGCTGCCCGAAGGTCTCGGCGACCCGCTTGATGCCATCGATGGCGATACCTTCCTCATCACTGGTCAGTAGCAGACCGACAACGCCGAAGTGCTGTGGTGCGCGCGCGACAAAGCGTTCGAGCGCGAGCACCATGGCAGCAACGCCCGATTTCATGTCGGCGGCGCCACGCGCATAGAGCACACCATCACGCACCCTTGGTTCGAACGGCGGCGACGACCATGCCTGCAGATCACCGACCGGCACCACATCGGTATGACCGAGAAAGGTGAACACCTTGCCGGTGCTGCCGTGCCAGGCCCAGAGATTTTCGACATCGCCGAAGCGCAGATGCTCGACGCTGAATCCGCAGGCACGCAGACGCTCTGCAATCAGCGCCTGACATCCGGCATCGTTCGGCGTCAATGATTTGCGCCGGCAGAGTTCAATGGTCAGATCGAGAACTTCACTGTTCATCACGATGCGCCTGAAAAAATCTTTTCGTACATGCCATGGCTGAAGCCGAGATGGACCTCGTCGCCGAGGACCATCACCGGCCTGCGCACGAGGCTGGGATTCTCGCGCACCAGCAGAATATATTCGGGATCGCTCTGCGGATTCTTGCGATTGGGCAACAGATTGCGCCAGGTCGTGCCAGCACGATTGATCAGGCTCTGCCAACCCAGCCGCGCGGCCCATTCGCGCAGCATAGGCGCAGCGATCGGCGCCTTGCGATAGTCGACGAACTCGTGCGCGATACCGGCCTGCTGCAGCCACTTGCGCGCCTTCTTGCAGGTATCGCAGTTGTCGAGTCCGTACAAAGTGGGCTGGTTGTTCATGGTCGACGTAGATATTTCCATCGTGGGGGCTATGCGCTTGCGAAGCAGTAGCGACACTTACATGCGCAGCAGCTCGTTGATACTGGTCTTGCCGCGGGTGCGCTCATCGACCTGCTTGACGATCACCGCACAATAGAGGCTGCAGCGTCCTTCGGCCGATGGCAAGGAACCGGCAACCACCACACTACCGGCGGGAATGCGCCCGTAGCTGATCTCGTCACGCTCGCGGTGATAGATGCGGGTGGATTGACCGAGGAAAACACCCATCCCGATCACACTGCCGGTTTCGACGATGACGCCCTCGACCACTTCCGATCGCGCGCCGATAAAGCAGTTGTCTTCAATGATTGTGGGGTTGGCCTGCAGCGGCTCAAGTACGCCGCCGATGCCGACGCCACCGGAAAGATGCACGTTCGCTCCGATCTGTGCGCAGGAACCGACCGTGGCCCAGGTATCGACCATCGTACCGGTACCGACATAGGCCCCGATATTGACGAAGCTCGGCATCAGCACCACATCGCGGGCGACATGGGCGCCGCGGCGCACGATGGCGCCAGGCACGATACGCGCACCGGCCTCACTGAATTCAGACTCGTCAAAGCCCTCGTAGCGCAGCCCGACCTTGTCGTAGTAGGGCGCGGGCGCACCCGCCATCAGCCGATTGCCCTCGATGCGAAAAGACAGCAGCACCGCCTTCTTGATCCATTGGTGAGTGTGCCAGACGCCATCGATTTTCTCAGCGACCCGACGCTGCCCCGATTCCAGATCGGCCAGCACCGTATTGACCGATTCACGCAGCGAAGCCTCGATCGGCGCGATCGACAACTCGGCGCGATGCTCCCAGGCTCGATCGATGACCAACTGCTGCTCACTCATGATGCGCTCCGACCAAAGCACGGATTGTAGATGCCTCGGCATGTTTGCGTCGCCTGCACATGTCGGGTGCGATACTCCATGATGTACTCGAGCGTATGCTATTGCGTCTCGATCTATGGATTGCACGCATCCCTCTTGGAGACGACCTGCATGATGAATACTTCACAGCGCTGGCTAGGGCTGGTCGGTTGGCTGCTGCTCTGCTTCGCAGCGGCAGCCCTCGGCGCCTGGGGCTCGGCGGGCGCACCCTCGCTTTATGCCGGGCTTGAGCAGCCGGACTGGGCACCGCCAGCCGGCTGGTTCGGTCCGGTCTGGACGCTGCTCTATACGATGCAGGCCGTATCAGCCTGGCTGGTCTGGTCCGCGCGTGGACACGCGGGCCAGTCGCGGGCCCTGTGGATTTTCGTGTCCCAGCTCGCCTGCAACGCACTCTGGAGCTGGCTGTTCTTCGCCTGGCAGCTGGGCGCACTGGCGCTGATCAACATCCTGCTGATGATCGTACTGATCCTCGCCACGATGCTGCAGTTCCGGCGCATCCGGCCACTGGCAGCCGCGCTGCTGGTGCCTTACCTGCTCTGGGTGGGCTTCGCGGCGGCGCTCAATGCCAGTATCTGGTGGCGCAATCCAGCACTGTGGATGTAGCGGGACGGCCGCAGGCGGATCAACGGCGGGGAATCTCAAGCTCGTGCGTCAGTGTGGCGCGCAGCGCACGCATCTGGACATCGTCGAGGCGCTGATCATTCTCGTCGGTGAGTTCGAAAAGATCTTCGACGCGCTCGCCAAAGGTCGCGATGCGGGCATCATGCACGCGCACACCACAGGCGCGGAATGCCTGGGTGACATGGGCCAGCAAGCCCGGCCGATCCGAGCAGACCAGGGCGAGGCCAGTGCGGCCGCGCTTCTCATCGGCCTGGAATTCAAGCCGTAGCGGCACATGGAAGTGCTTCTGCTGGCGCGTCCAGGCTCGCCGCGCCGGGGTGAGGTTGAGTTCGGGCTTCAACAACTCGGCGCGCAGACGCTCGACCAGTTCCTGCAATCGCTGCGGATCACTGACCTGTTTCTGATCCGCATCCAGTACCTGGAACGCATCCAGCACATGGCCCTGGCGCGAGGTCGCGATGCGCGCTTCCTGCACACTGAGCTGGAATCGATCGAGGACCGCGGTGATCGTGGCAAATAGCCCATCACGATCCACAGAGTAGACGAAGATTTCGGTGCCGCCGCGCTCACCCGCCGCGCGCGCGGTGACCAGCGGCTCGCTGCTGTCACCATGATCGAGAATCGCCGCTGTCTGCCAGGCCAACTGGGCGGGCGTGAAGCGCAGGAAGTTCTCATCGGGATACTCGTCCCAGAGCGCGCGCACTGCGAGCGCGTCATAGCCCGACTGCGCCAGGCTGGTCAGCGCACCGAACTGAGCCTCCAGGATGCGCTCACGGGCGTGCACCGGATGCTCGAGCCCGCGTCGCAAGGCGTAACGGGTGGCCTGGTGCAGGGTCGCCAGCAATTGCCCTTTCCAGGAATTCCACAGCTTCGGACTGGTCGCGAAGATATCCGCGACGGTGAGCAGATAGAGGTAATCGAGCCGCTCCCAGTCCTCGACCAGGGCGGCGAATTGGTGCACGATTTCCGGATCGCTGATGTCTTTCTTCTGCGCGGTAACCGACATCGTCAGGTGCTGGCGAACCAGCCAGGCAACCAGATCGGTATCCATCTCGGGCAGTCCGAGCCATTGACAAAACACGCGCGCGTCGACTTCGCCGAGTTCCGAATGATCGCCGCCACGTCCCTTGGCGATGTCGTGGAATAGACCCGCGAGCAGGAGCAATTCGGGCTTGCGCAATCGTGCGTAGATCTCGTGGGCGAGCGGATGCGCGTGAGCGCGCGCAGGATCGGCGAAGGTGCGCAGCTTCTGCATCACGAACAGGGTGTGCTGGTCGACCGTGTAGACATGAAACATGTCGTACTGCATGCGCCCAGTGACCTGCTCGAAGGCAGGGACAATGCGACCGAGCACGCCGCAGTCGACCATGCGGCCGATCACCTTCATCACATCACCGGCGTCGCGCACGATGCGGAGAAAACTCGAGGCAATCTGCGGATCGCGCCAGGCAGCTGCCTCGCTCTCCAGACTGAGCGCCGAGATGCGCGCTTCCAGCGCCGGCTCGATCGCGATCAGTTCCGCATGCCGGGACATCATCTCGAACGCCAGCATCGCAGCCGCGGGATCGATTTCGGTACGATCGAGGGCAAGACGCTGCCCGCGTGCCACAAAGCCCGCATCGAGCGCGCGCTCGGGGCTCGGCTGACGACCCTCGACGCGATCCAGCCAGGCCGCCCACAACCGCTCACCGACCCGGCGCACATTGCCGGCGGCACGGAAGAACCCTTGCATGAAACGCTCGACTACGATGTTCTCGCGCTCGCCCAGAGTCGGCTCGAACATCCGCGCCAGCGCGCGCTGCTGATCAAACAGCAGGCGTTCCTCGCGCCGCTGGGTACTGCGATGCAGGCCATAGCGCACTCGGCTGAGCAATTCCTGCGCGTCGAGCAGGCGCTGCGCATCGGCGGCCGAACAGAGCCCCGCTGCTGGCCATTGCGCGATCTGCGACAGTCCGAACGCACGACCAGCCACCCAAATCAGCGCATGCAGGTCGCGCAAACCGCCGGGCCCTTCCTTGACGTTGGGTTCGAGATTGAACGCGGTATCGTTGAATCGAAGGTGGCGCGAGCGCAATTCGTCGCGCTTGGCATGCAGAAATTGCTCACCATCCCAGACCCGCTCGGGCTGGATCACATCCTGCATCTGCGCGTACAGCAATCCATCGCCGCCAAGAAGTCGTGCCTCAAAAAGAGCAGTGGCCGAGGCCAGATCGTTCTCCGACTCTTCGGCACACTGCGCCACCGTGCGAGTGACATGACTGGCCTGCAGACCGATGTTCCAGAGCAGGCCAAGCAGGCGCTCGACGCCGGATTTCAAACGGGCGTCATGCTGATCCTGGATCAGGAGCAGCAGATCGACATCGGACTGCGGGAATAGCTCGCCCCGGCCAAAGCCACCCGTCGCGATCAGGGCAATGCCGGTCGAATCCTCGAACACATGCTGGAATGCCGCGATGCAGGCACGTTCGACCCGCTCGCAACGCGTATGCAGCAGGTCGAGAATCGGAATGCCCATGGCAAAACCGGTCTCGTCCTCGAACTGGGCCCGACGCAGCCGCTCGCGCCAGCCCGAAGTATCGAAGGCCTGTGGCGCGCTGGTTTCTGCTGGTGTCGTGCTCATCGGTACGCCCGGCCTGGTGTCGAACGATCGGACGCGGCTGATCGCGCCGCGTTACTGCCCGAGACTACCGCAAGTTTTGTGGTGGGAAGTACCCAGGACGAGAGCCAGCCTGTGGCGATCCACTGGCTCCGCTTTGCCGCGGGCCAAACCGGGAGCACCTCGTGCATTTTGCCGGATGGTCTGGCTCCGAATCATGCCTTATGCAAGCCGTGCGCGGTTTGGCCGTCACTGCAGATCAAGACGTTTTCTTTTGCATTCAATATGTTGAGCAGAATAACGCAGTTGGCATGAATCATGAGTAGTAAACCCTGCAGCCACCCGTTCCGTTCCGGGACGTGGACAGGCAGCCGGAGCCCGGGCGTGAAATCCCGGCTCCAGAAGCTTCAAGCCACCAAGCCACCAAGCCAACGCGAGGAATACCCATGAAGAACACCATCAAAAGTACTGCACTCTCACTTGCGATCGCCCTGTCGTTTGCGGCGGTACTGCCGGCTACGGTTGTGGCGCACGAACCGGACCGCAGCGCCGGTGTCGTCATCGATGACGCGACCATCACCGCTTCGGTAAAGAGCGCCCTGCTTGCCGACAAGCGTACCGAAGGATTTGACATCAACGTCACCACCAAGTCGGGTCATGTGACCCTCGAGGGCGGCGCTGATTCGATCGCTGATCGTCTGGCCGCTACCGATCTCGCCCGCAACGTGAAGGGTGTGGTTTCGGTGAACAACAATCTGGTCGTCGCCGCTGCTGGCAGCGAGCGTCGCCAGGATGCCAACACCGCCACAGCCTCGGGCGAAGTGCGCGAAGCCGCAGATGAGGCAGGCGACAAGATCGACGATTCCTGGATCACCACCAAGGTGAAGAGCCAGTTGCTCGCCGACAATGACGTCAAGGGCCTCGATATCACGGTCGAAACCAAGGAAAACGTAGTCATGCTGACCGGCGTGGTGCCGAGCACCAAGATGCGCGACACCGCCATCGCCATTGCGCGTAATACCAAGGGCGTACGCAGTGTCAACGCCGGCAAGCTGGTCGTTCGCTAAGGAGTGAACTGCTCAAATCGGATGAGCATGGGGCGGGACTCCTTCGGGGGCCCCGCTCTGCATTTGGGTCCACGAAAGTGAAGCGCCGAAGCAGCGCGACCGATGCAGTGGGTCTGCGAGACCACGGTCGGCCCGCTTCGGGCCTCCTACGGGTACACAGGGGTCCTTCGTGGAAGCGCCGAATCGGCACGACCGTGGAGGTGATCCGGCGCGCGCTGCTGGCGCCTACGCCGCCATCGCGCGGTCAGCAGCGCCCAGGGTCATGACCTCGAAGCCGTCGTGGGTAACGGCGATGGTGTGCTCCCACTGCGCACTCAGCGAGTGATCCTTGGTTACCACGGTCCAGCCATCAGGCATCAACCGGGTGTGGCGGGCACCGGCATTGATCATCGGCTCGATGGTGAAGGTCATGCCCTGTTCGATGCGCGGACCGGTGCCGGGCTGACCGTAGTGCAGAATCTGCGGATCTTCATGGTAGATCTGCCCGATGCCATGACCACAGTACTCGCGCACCACCGAAAAACGATGCGACTCGGCGTGCTGCTGGATCGCGTGCCCGATATCGCCCAAGGTGATGCCCGGCCGGACAATGCGAATCGCCTTCCACATCGATTCAAAGGTGATGTCTACCAGACGCCTGGCCAGCACCGAGGGCTGGCCGGCGACATACATGCGGCTGGTATCGCCATGCCAGCCATCCTTGATGACGGTGACGTCGATATTGACGATATCGCCATCCTTGAGCACCTTGGCCGGACTCGGGATGCCGTGGCAAATGACATTGTTGACCGAGGTACAGATGGTTTTCGGAAAGCCCTTGTAGCCGACGTTGGCCGGAATCGCCTGCTGGACCTCGACAATGTATTCGTAGCAGATCCGGTCCAGGGTCTCGGTACTGACGCCGGGCTTGACGTGCTGGCCGATCATGTCCAGCACATCGGCGGCGAGACGACCGGCAACACGCATTTTTTCGATGTCCGCTGGGGACTTGAGCGAGATTTTCATCGGCCTAGTTTAGCCGGCATCGAGCCATGGATACGACCCCGAAGGGCCGCGAGAAGGCGCGTACTCAAGCCCCCCCGACTCGATTGCGCCAGCGCCGCGCCGTTCGGCGCCCGCAGTGGACTTGCCGAGGACTCTCGCTACGGCTATGATTCCGCTGCTTTTTCGGACGATAGTCCGTGAGGCAGGCGATGTCGCCAATCCACACACGATTCGCAACCCGTTTCTGGGGTGCTGCCAAGCCGGATCAAGATCCGATTTGAGTGGTCAGGAACGGGGAATCGTGGAGGCCCAACCCCGAAGCGTCTTACGCAACACCAAGGGCCACCCACGCCCTGCGTCTGCGCTTCATCGTGAAGGAGTTTTTCATGTCCCAAGTCACCATGCGCCAAATGCTGGAAGCCGGCGTACATTTCGGCCACCAGACGCGCTACTGGAATCCCCGCATGGCACCGTACATCTTCGGTGCGCGCGGCAAGATCCACATCATCAATCTCGAAAAGACCATGCCGCTGTTCACCGACGCGATGAATTTCCTGTCGGGTATGGCGCAGCGTCGTGGCACCGTGCTGTTTGTCGGCACCAAGCGTTCTGCTCGCGACGCGATGAAAGAAGAGGCTACCCGCTGCGGCATGCCGTTCATTGCGCACCGCTGGCTCGGTGGCATGCTGACCAATTTCCGCACGGTCAAGCAGTCGGTCGCCCGCCTGAAGGAAATCGAGGCGATGTCTATTGATGGTCGCTTCGAGAAGCTGGTCAAGCACGAAGTACTGCAGCTCAAGCGCGAGCAGGAAAAGCTCGAGCGTTCGCTTGGCGGCATCAAGAACATGCCGGCGCTGCCTGATGTCCTGTTCATCATCGACATCGGCCACGAAGAAATCGCCATCAAGGAAGCTCGTACCCTGGGTATTCCGGTGGTTGCCGTGGTCGATACCAACTACGACCCGAAGCTGATCGATTATGTGATTCCGGGCAATGACGACGCCATCCGCGCCGTGCAGCTCTACGCCCGTGCCGCCGCCGATGCCGTGCTTGAAGGCAAGGCCGCTGCACCGATCACGGCCGCCCAGGTCAAGGATGAGTTCGTTGAACTCGACGCCGAAGGCAACCCGATTTCGGCACCAAAGGCTGCGCGTCCGCGTGAAGACGACAAGCGCCGCCCGAACAACAAGCCGGGCGCTCCGCGTCGTGACAACAACAACAACAACAACAACAGCAACCGCAAGCCGGCCCCTGCTGCACAGCGCCGTGGTCCGCCACCCGCTGCCGCACCGGCAGCAGTTGCCGCTGCCCCAGCTGCCGATGTCGCCGCTCCGGCTGCAGCATCGGATGATGCAGCACCGGCCGCCGACGCTGCCGAGTAAGCAAGCTTCGAAGGTGCGGGCGGGATGCGCACCTGATCCACTGCACGTCACGGCGCAGGCTTGGCCTGCGCCGAATTCTGAAAGACAAACGAGGTCACAATGGAAATCACCGCTTCAATGGTGAAGGAACTGCGCGAGCGCTCTGGCGCCGGCATGATGGAATGCAAGAAGGCCCTGACCGAAACCCAGGGCGATATCGAAGTCGCCATGGAAAACCTGCGCAAGTCAGGGCTCGCCAAGGCCGACAAGAAGGCTGGGCGGGTCGCGGCCGAGGGCCGTGTCGTCCTCGCCAGCGAAGGTGGCAAAGCAGTGATCGTCGAGATCAATTCCGAGACCGACTTCGTCGCCAAGGATGACAACTTCATCGCGTTCACCAAGGCAGTTGCCGCAACCGCACTAAGCACGGGCGCCGCCGATGTCGAGGCCCTCAAGACCGCGAAGATCGATGGCGCCACCGTCGAAGAGACCCGCGCTGCACTGATCGCCAAGGTCGGCGAGAATGTACAGCTGCGTCGTATGGCGCGCATCGACAGCGCCCATAATGTCGCTGGCTACGTGCATGGCGGCCGCATCGGCGTGCTGGTCGAGCTCAAGGGCGGCGACGCCGAGCTGGCCAAGGGCATCGCCATGCATATCGCGGCGCTCAACCCTCCCTACATCAAGGCCTCAGACGTTCCCGCGGAATTTGTCGCCAAGGAAAAGGAAATCGAGCTCGCCAAGATGAGCGAGAAGGACAAAGCCAAGCCGGCCGAAATCCTCGAGAAAATCATCAGCGGCAAGATCGCCAAGATCGTCAACGAAGTAACCCTGACCGGCCAGCCCTACGCGCTCGACAGCGACAAGAGTGTCGATGCCGTGCTCAAGGCTGCCAATGCCGAAGTGCTTGCCTTCCACCGTCTGGCGGTTGGCGAGGGCATCGAGAAAGTGGTTGAAGACTACGCCGCGGAAGTCATGAAACAGGCCGGTCTGGCCTGAACGAAAGGGAGCCTTGGTGCTCCCTTTTTTTTGAGCTGAATTTGCCAGTACACGCAACATCGCAATCCCATGCACGCGCTGCACCGCTTCAGGAGAACACCATGACCAAGCCGATCTACCGACGCATCCTGCTCAAGCTCAGTGGTGAGGCCCTGATGGGCAGGGAAAGCTACGGCATCGATCCGGCTGTGCTCGGGGGGCTCGCCGACGAGATCATCGAAGTGGCACGCGCCGGCGTCCAGGTCGGTGTGGTGATCGGTGGCGGCAACATCTTTCGTGGCGCTGGCCTGGCCGCCAGTGGCATGGACCGCGTCACCGGCGACCACATGGGCATGCTCGCCACAGTAATGAATTGTCTGGCCATGCAGGATGCGCTCGAGAAGCGCGGCACCGTCGCGCGCACGATGAGCGCCATCAAGATCAATGAAGTCTGCGAGGACTATATCCGTCGGCGCGCGATCCGCCATCTGGAGAAAGGCCGCGTTGTACTGCTCGGCGCCGGCACCGGCAATCCCTTCTTCACCACAGATTCTGCGGCTGCGCTGCGCGCGGTCGAGGTCGGCGCCGATCTGCTGCTCAAGGCGACGAAGGTCGATGGCGTCTACAGCGCAGACCCGAAGAAGGACCTCAGCGCCACCCGTTACGAGCGGCTTAGCTACGAGGACGTGATCCAGCGCAACCTGGGCGTCATGGACACCGCGGCAATCGCACTCTGCCGTGATCACAATATGCCGCTGCGGATCTACAACATGAGTTCGCGTGGTGATTTGATGCGGCTGATGTGCGGTGACCAGATCGGTACCCTGGTCAGCGGCTGATCCGGCGGCCACAAAATCCCGAAACTGACGGCGCGGCGCTTTCAGCGCAGTTCAACACTGCCGGACTTGCCACTTCATGCACCGGGATCGGCGGAAGCCGTTCCCGCAGCCGCTATACTCTGCGTCCCCTCAACCCATTCGAGCCCCGGCCATGATCAACCCCATCAAGACCGACGCCGACCAGCGCATGGACAAGAGTCTGGACGCACTGCGCCATGACCTGTCCAAATTGCGTACGGGTCGTGCCTCAACCAGCCTCGTCGAGCATTTAAAAGTCAACTATTACGGCTCCGACGTGCCACTTTCCCAAGTGGCCGGTGTCGCCGTGGTCGATGCCCGCTCGCTGACCATCACACCATGGGAAAAAAACATGGTGCAGCCGATCGAGAAGGCCATCATTTCCTCCGACCTCGGCCTCAATCCGACCACAGCGGGTCTGGTGATCCGGATCAACCTGCCGCCGCTCACCGAGCAGCGCCGCAAGGAACTGGCCAAGCTCGTGCATTCTGAGGGCGAGAACGCCAAGGTCTCGATCCGCAATGTCCGCCGCGATGCCATGCAGCACGTCAAGGAACTACTGAAAGAAAAGCAGATATCCGAAGATGAAGAGCGCAAGGCCGAGATCGACATCCAGAAACTCACCGACAAGCACATCGCCGATGTCGATGTCGTCGTCCGTGACAAGGAGAAGGAAGTGATGTCGATGTGATCTGCGCACGCAGAGCATCGCCCATCATGACTACGATCGATCCCGCCATTGCGGTCCAGCGCCTGCCCCGCCACATTGCCATCGTGATGGACGGCAACGGTCGCTGGGCCGAAGCCCGTCATCGCCCACGCACCTTCGGCCACCACGCCGGCGTGCAGGCGGTGCGTCAAGTGGTGGAGGCCTGCATCCGCCGCAGCGTGTCGACCCTGACGCTGTTCGCATTCTCCAGCGAGAACTGGAAGCGGCCGGTGTCCGAGGTCAGCGCCCTGATGGACCTGTTCATGCGCGCGATGGATCGCGAGGTCGATGGCCTGCACAACAATGGTGTACGGCTGCGCTTCATCGGTGACCGCAGCGCCTTCCAGTCTGAGTTGGTCGAGCGGATGAGCGGGGTTGAATTGAAAACCGCGGCCAACGACCGGCTGATGCTCAACGTCGCAGCCAACTACGGCGGCCGCTGGGACATCGTGCGCGCCGCGCGGGCCTTGGCCGAACGCGCGTGCGCCGGCGAAATCGATTCGCAGTCGATCGACGAAGCCACGCTGCAGGCCGAGATCGCCCTCAGCGATCTGCCCGAGCCGGACCTGTTCATCCGCACCGGCGGTGAGCAGAGGATCAGCAACTTCCTGCTCTGGCAGATTGCCTACGCCGAGCTCTGGTTCACCGAAGTCCTGTGGCCAGATTTCGACGCCGACTGTCTGGATCAGGCCCTGCACGCCTACGCCCAGCGCGAGCGCCGCTTCGGCCGCACCGGCGCGCAACTGCGGAGCGCCTCTTGAGCGCCGGTGCGACACCCAGCGGGCTGCGCCAGCGCGCGCTCACTGCGCTCATTCTCGCGCCACTTGGCATCGCAGCGGTTATCTATCTGCCAAGTGCAGGCTTCGCTTTGCTGCTGGGCCTGGTTTGCGCGCTCGGTCTACGCGAGTGGTCTCGACTGTCCGGTTTGGCATCGCCCCTGATCGGCATGATTTATCTGGCGCTGAACGCGGTGTTGATGTTCTGGCTATGGCAGCAGGGCTTTGCCCTGCTGCGTGACATCAGTACCGTCGGCGTGGTGTTCTGGTGCCTCGCGCCGCTATGGCTGAGGTATTACGGCTTCGCTGCTCGGCCGGCGCTGGCGACGTCGTTGTTCAAGCACCTGATCGGCGTACTGGTGATCGTGCCAGCCTGGTGCGCCGGCGCGCTGCTGCACGCCGATCCCGATCGTGGCGCACTCTGGGTGCTCTTTGTGGTGGTGCTGATCTGGTGCGCCGATGTCTTTGCCTACTTCAGCGGGAGTCGCTTCGGCGGCCGCAAACTCGCCCCCAGGATCAGCCCCGGCAAGACCTGGGCCGGCGTCTTTGGTGGCTTGATCGGAGCCGCGTTGTACGCTTCGATCTGCGGCTGGCTGTTCGGTATCCGAGGTCAGATGCTGCTGGCGTTTGTCGCGCTGAGCATGGTCACGGTGGTGTTCTCGATTGTGGGCGACCTGTTTGAAAGCTTGATGAAGCGACACTCGGGTCTGAAGGATTCGGGTCAGTTGTTCCCTGGTCATGGCGGTGCACTCGATCGCTTCGACAGCCTGTTTGCCGCGCTGCCGGTGTTTGTGCTCGGCAAGCTGGTGCTCGGCGTATGAATCGGGTTGCGGTGCTCGGCGCCACGGGCTCGATTGGCACCAGCACACTCGATGTGATTGCGCGTCATCCGGATCGATACCAGGTGCGGGCCCTTGCCGCCCATCGCGATGTGGAGGGGCTGGCGCGGCTCTGCGCACGTTTCAGGCCACGCATTGCTGCGATAGCGGACAGCGCCTGCGCCAGCGCGCTCAGCGCTGCCCTGCGCGCGCAGGGTCAGCAGGACATCGAAGTACTCGCTGGCGCCGATGCCCTCGATCAGAGCGCAACGGCGAACGACATCGATACTGTAGTTGCTGCCATCGTGGGCGCCGCAGGTCTATCAAGCACGCTCGCCGCTGCGCGCGCGGGCAAGCGCGTCCTGCTCGCCAACAAGGAATCGGTGGTGATGGCCGGTGGCTTGCTGCTCGAAGCTGCCGAGCAGGGCAGCGCCACGATCATTCCGCTCGACAGCGAACACAACGCGATTTTCCAATGCCTGCCTAGCGGGTACCGTCGCACACCGGACGCCAGTGGGGTACGCCGAATCGTGCTGACTGCCTCGGGCGGACCCTTTCGCGGATTCACTCGCGCACAGTTGGCCGCGGTCACTGCCGAGCAGGCGGTCAAGCATCCGCGCTGGCAAATGGGCCGCAAGATATCGGTGGATTCGGCCAGCCTGATGAACAAGGGCCTGGAAGTGATCGAGGCGCATTGGCTGTTCGGGTTGCCAGCGGATCGTATCGACGTGGTCGTGCACCCGGAAAGTCTGGTCCATTCCCTGGTCGAGTACGCCGATGGTTCCCTGCTTGCGCAGCTGGGGCCAGCGGATATGCGTACGCCGATTGCCCAGGCTCTGGCCTGGCCTGATCGGATTGATAGTGGGGTGCAACGCCTCGACCTGCTCAGTGTAGGCGCCCTGCACTTCGAGGCGCCCGATCGCAGCAATTTCCGCTGTCTGGATCTGGCCTACGCCGCACTGCGTTCGGGCAGCGCGGCCGCCGCCGTTTTGAATGCTGCCAATGAAGTCGCAGTAGACGCATTTTTAACGGGTGGTCTGTCATTTCTGGGCATAGCTGGCGTGATTGAAAGCACGATGGCTGCTGTGGTTCAGTCAGACATCTCTACACTGGCCGCCGTGCTCGCACTGGACAGCGAGGCGAGACGGGTAGCAAGCTTGGAAATCACGCATTGGCAGTTGCGTACATCTGGATCGGGCGATGAGTGAAGTACTGGGTTCTTTCTGGTGGTATCTGGTCACCATCGGTGTCCTTGTCACCTTTCATGAGTTTGGCCACTTCTGGGTCGCGCGCCGCTGTGGCGTCAAGGTGCTGAAGTTTTCGATTGGCTTCGGCAAGGCGCTGTGGTCGCGCACCGGTCGTGATGGAACGGTCTACTGCATCGGCGCCATCCCCCTCGGTGGCTATGTCTCGATGCTCGACGAGCGCGTCGAAGACGTGCCCGCCGATCTGCGCCACATGGCGCACAACAACAAGAACAATTTCCAGAAAATCCTGATCGCGGCGGCCGGGCCGGGCTTCAATTTCCTGCTCGCGGTGCTCGCCTTCTGGCTGATGTTCTCGATCGGCAAACCGGACTACGAGCCGGTGCTGGGTCATTCTGAGGGACTTGCCGCCGAGGCGGGCGTGATCGACGGCAGCCGGGTGGTCGCCGTCGACGGGCAGGCCTACACGACCTGGTCTGAAGTTTATGGCGCGATCGGCGAAAGCAGCGTGTACCGCCGCGATACCCTGCTCCGGGTGCAGCAACCAGACGGCACCGAACAGAACATCACCCTGCCCCTGTCGCGGCTTCCGGCTGACCTGCCGGATCGTGAGGTATCCGAGAAAATCGGGCTTTACCTGCAGTTGCCTGCCATTGTCGGCTCACTGGCCGAGGGCGAACCGGCAGCGCTGTCCGGCATCCAGCCGGGCGACAAGATGCTGGCAGTAAACGATCAGGCAGTGAGTGGCTTCATGGAGTTCTCCCAGGTACTGCGCAAGCACGCGGCCAGCGATCCGGCACTGAATTTGCGCCTGCAACGCGGCAACCGGACATTCGAAGTCGCGCTGACCGCGCGCGAAGTCAAGGATGAATCCGGCACAATGGTCTATCGCATCGGTGTTGCGCCCCAGCCGATGAAATTCAACGCCATGCTGCAGCTCGACCCGATTTCGGCCCTGCCGGCGGCGGTACGCGAAACCTGGATCGGCACCAAAAAGACGGTCGCGTTCATTGGCGACATGCTGAGCGGTGTGATCTCACCGAGACATGTGGCTGGGCCGTTTACGATAGGGCTGGTGGCCAATGCGGTAGCGAAGCAAGGCCTGGCCTGGTTCCTCGGATTTCTGGCTGCGGTCTCGATCGGAATCGCGATTTTGAACCTGCTGCCGATCCCGATCTTGGACGGGGGGCACATCCTGAGCTACCTTATCGAGTCGCTCAAGGGCGGCCCGCTCAGTGAACGCACGGTTATCGTGGGTCAGTACCTCGGACTCGGGATGCTGGCCTGCCTGATCGGACTGGCGGTTTTCAATGACGTCGTGCGCTGAGCCGGGGTCGGAGTCGCGCGGAAAAATCGTTGCATATCAATAGATTGCCGCGATGCAAGACAAACAAGAAAGTACCGCAGGCGCCCTCTGCAATCCGAGGACGCCCGCAACAGCGGGGAAGAATCCGCGAACATTGAAGAAACTCGGAGTGATTGAATGCGCCGTATTGCTGCCCTGATCCTGCTCGCTGCCCTCTATGCCCCCAATGCAGCCGGGTTCGATCCCTTTGTGGTCTCCGATATCCGGCTCGAGGGTCTCACCCGCGTGCCGGCCGGTACCGTATTTGCCAGTTTCCCGATTGAAAAGGGCGATCGCATTGACCGGCTGCGCGCAGCGGACGCCGTGCGCTCGCTGTTCAAAACGGGCTTTTTCAACGATATCCAGATATCCAAGCAGGGCAATATCCTCGTCGTCACCGTGGTCGAGCGCCCAGCCATCGCCAAGCTTGATCTGGTCGGCAACAAGGACATCAAGACCGAAGACCTGACCAAGGGTCTGCGTGAGATCGGCCTGGCCGAGGGCGAGACCTTTGATCGACTGCAGCTCGATCGCATCGTCCAGGAGCTGACCCGGCAGTACAACAACCGCGGCAAGTACTCGGTCTCGATCAAACCCGATGTCAAGGAACTCGACCGCAATCGCGTTGCCATCACGATCGCGATCAAGGAAGGCAAGCCGGCCAAGATCCGCCACGTCAACATTGTCGGCAACAGCCAGTTTTCCGATGAAGACATCCTCGAGGATTTCGAATCAAGCGAGACCGGTTGGCTGAGCTGGTACAGCAAGGACGACCAGTACTCGCGTGAAAAACTGTCCGGCGACATGGAGAAGCTCGCTTCTTACTACCAGGACCGCGGCTATGTTGATTTCGCGGTCGAATCGACCCAGGTATCAATCAGTCCGGACCGGCGCAACCTGTTCCTGACTGCCAACGTGCGCGAGGGCGAGGTCTACACGCTCACGGACGTCAAGCTGACCGGCGAACTGATCCTCTCTGAAGACGTCATGCGCCGTCTGATCTACGCCAAGCCCGGCGAGATCTATTCGCGTCGCAAGTTCGAGAACAGCGCCGATGCGATGACCCGTGTGCTCGCCAATGTCGGCTATGCGTTTGCCGAAGTCACACCGATTCCGCAGATCGACAAGGAAAATCGCACGATCGGGATTACCCTGCTGGTCAATCCCGGCAAGCGTGTCTACGTGCGCCGCGTCACCTTCGTCGGCAACCAGCGCACACAGGACGAGGTGCTGCGTCGCGAGATGCGTCAACTCGAAGGCTCCTGGTTCTCGCAGGCAGCGGTAGACCGCTCGAAGATCCGTCTGCAGCGCCTCGGCTACTTCAAGGACGTCACTATCGAAACGCCGCGCGTTTCGGGGTCCGAGGATCAGGTCGATGTCATCGTCAAGCTCACCGAGCAAAGTGCCGGCAGCTTCCAGTTCGGCCTGGGCTATTCGGAGTTCCAAGGCCTGATCACGACCGTGTCGCTGACCCAGCGCAACTTCCTCGGCAGTGGCAACAGCGTCGGCGTCACTGTCCAGAACAACCGCTACACCAAGCGCTTCGATTTCAGCTTCTTCGATCCCTACTTCACCGACGACGGCATCAGCCTGGGTTACCAGCTGAGCTATCGCAAGCAGGATTACAGCAGCAACACCAATCTCGCCCAGTACACCTCGGACACCGTCTCGGCCGAGGTGCTGGCCGGCATTCCGTTGACCGAGACCGATACGCTTTCGCTGTCTCTCGGCGTGGATCGCAACCAATTGACCACCGTTGACGGTGTGACGCCGCAATCGCTGATCCTGCAGCTGGTTGACGAACTCGGTCCGCGCGCGCTGTTCCCGGTGTTCCATTCCGATGACGACGGCGACAACGATCCCAATGATCTCGACGATGACGACGGTATCGCCGGTATTGACGCACTGACCTATGGGGCGAACAGGCGCTGGATCGTCAATACCTGGAGCGCATCGGCGGGCTGGTCACGCGATTCGCGCAACAAGTTCTTCGCGCCGACACGCGGCTCGTTCCAGCGCATCGGTGCCGAAGTGGCACTGCCCGGTTCCGACTTCGAATACTGGAAGATCAATTACGAATACGGCCGCTACTTCCCGATCAGCAGCTCGTGGTCGATCCTGACCCGCGCCGAACTCGGCTATGGCGATGGCTATGGCAACAACAAAACGCTGCCGTTCTATCAGAACTTCTACGCTGGCGGCACTCGCTCGGTGCGCGGCTTCGAAGACAATACCCTCGGTCCGTTCGAAGCATTCGGCACGGGTGACAACGCTTTCCGGCAGCCGCTGGGTGGGTCGTTCAAGGCGGTCGGCTCGGTCGAGTTGATCTTCCCAACACCATTTGCCAAGGCTGACAGCGACACCGCACAGTTCTCGGCCTTCTTCGACGTCGGCAACGTATTTGCCGACTACGATGCATTTTCAGCCGACGAATTGCGTGCGTCCGCCGGCCTGTCGTTCAAGTGGCAGGCCCCGGTCGGCCCGATCATCATCAACCTGGCAACACCGGTGAGAAAGAAGGATGGCGATCGCACAGAGTCCATCCAGTTCTCGTTTGGAAACCAGTTCTGACCGGTATCATCAGGGCAACCGGGTAGGCAAGATGCGGGAAATCAGCCGAAAAACGCGCGGGCCAGGCGGCATCGTTTGGATGCTGTTGGCCCTGCTTTTTCCGCTGTTTGCCACGGCGCAATCAGGCGGTGCGCAGAAGATCGGCTATGTCGACATGAAACGTCTGCTCGACAATGCTCCGCAGGTGACGGCCGCACGAACGCAGATCGCCGCCGAATTCCGTGAACGCGATGGCCAACTCAGAGTCGAGCAGGCGCGCCTGGACGCTCTGGTAGTGCGCGAGCGCCGCGACGCGGCGACCATGACCAAGTCCGCCGCCGAGGCGCTGCAACGCGAGATTGTCACCCTGCAGCGCAGCCTCGAGCGGACCCGCAAGCAGCTCAATGACGACCTGAAGACACGCGGAGAAGCCGAGATCGGGCGACGTTGGCCCGAGATCACCGATGCGGTGATCGAGTATGCCCGCGCCAACGGCTACGACCTGATCGTGCCGGCGCCCATGCTGTATGCCAGCGCCCGGATCGATATCACCGACGAAGTCCTGGCCCGTCTGCGGGCACAGGCCGCAGCCAGCGACCTGCCCTGATGTCTGCGCCCAAGGGCTACACCCTGGGTGAGCTCGCCGATCGCTTTGCGTTGGAACTGCGCGGCGCGCGCGACGTGATCGCGCGCGGCGTTGCTACCCTCGCTCATGCCGGATCCGATCAGATCAGCTTTCTGTCCAATCCGCGCTACCGCGGCGCGCTCGCGCAAACGCGCGCGGTGGCTGTGGTGCTCGCTAGGGCAGACGCAGCCCATGCCAGCGGGGCCTGTCTGATCAGCGCCAACCCCTACGCCGACTTCGCCCGTATCAGTGCCTGCTTTGAAGTGCGCGCCAGCCAGCCCGCCGGCATCCACCCGAGCGCCATCGTCGCCGCAGGCGCCGAGATCGACGCCAGCGCCAGCATCGGCCCATTCTGCGTGATCGACGCCAGCGCGCGTATTGAGGCCGGTGCCGTGCTGGGCCCCGGCTGCATCATCGGTCCCAATTGCGTGGTCGGCGCTGCCTCGAGATTGGTTGCCCGAGTCTGCCTGGTCGAGCGCGTGCACCTCGGCGCGCGCGTGTTGATTCATCCTGGTGCGGTGCTCGGCGCCGATGGCTTTGGCCTCGCCATGGACGACGGGCGCTGGC
>JAYSZM010000096.1:0-17083 GCA_043738015.1 Lysobacterales bacterium | reverse complement strand
TGGGGTCCAAGGCTCCTAGCACCGCTCCGTCCATGGCCGGGAGATGAGTTGCGGAGGCGTGAGCAACACTCGGACGTCCCGGACCAGATGTCGCAAGGAACGGCGGTAGCCTCACTTCCTGCTCTGTTCCGAAGGACCTCATTAGTGGCGCTAGCCGCTGAGCGTTGCGAATCCGCTGCAATTCCTGCGCAGTCTGACGTGAGAGAGTCAAAATCTCGTCGATTATTTCGCTTTCCTTGCGCTTCGGCGAAGGCGCGGCCTGTAAGGCCTGCGCGGCGGCGATTGCGGCTTCAAAATCTGGCCAAAATTTGTCGAATGCAGCATCTAGCTTGCTGATGGCGATTGAAGCGGAGGCACTAGCGTTGTTTACAGAATGCAACAATTTTCGGATGCTTTCCTTGTTGAGTCTTGTGTGATTGAACTGTGCAAGTGGTCCGTCCACATCGTTGGGCTCCATGCCGATCAATAACACTGCTACGCTTGCCTCTCTGTTGCCCTTGCTGAGGGCGCCAGCTTCGTAAACAACCCAAGGTTTTGACTGGTTCTCGGGCGTCAGGCAAACAACGCCAAACGTAGTCGTTTTGAGCTGATCATTGATCTCAGGATTCCACATACTGCCGTCGCGAATATTGTGCGATGAGATGAATGGCTCCACCGTTTGAATAACGTTGGAGATCAGCGCATGAAGCGCCTCCGCGACGGCCAGACTGAGATCTCCTGACCAGCTAAGAAAGACCTTCATTGGATTGACTCCTGTGTAGGACCGGTACGATGGTGGCCGCGACCGCTATCGCCTGCTCACTCTTCAAACTTGACCAGTTTGCCGTCGCTGTAAAGAACTTTCCCAGGTGCAAACAAGACTCGAAGACTCTCGATGGGCTCAGATCGCATTCGCTGATGCGGATTCATGTACTTGTTGTAGTCAAGTCCTCCCGACCAGGTCAGCTGGCCCAGGGCTGGGACTTCCTCGTTGATCTCGACTCGGGCTGCAATTATTTCGTTCCCGAGCAAGTCCACGAACTTGATCGTGCCGTCAAAGGCGCGAATCGCCTTGCTTGTTGAGTTGAAAAACGTCACGTCGAAAGTCACGGCCTCCATCTGAACACGTCCATTGGTGTCTCGATCAGGTCGAAAGCCCTTGCCAGTGAGCTGGATATTCAGTGGGCTGGTAGGAGCATTCCGCCTTGGCGGTGGCGGTGGCGGTGGCGGAGTCGGGGCCACGGATTCGGTTGGTGACAATGCTCGGCTCATTTCGCCTGCAGCTGCGGCGAACACAGACAGCATCTGTGATTTCAAGTGCTCCCGCCCGAGGAAGTAGCCCAGAACCAGCGCAATTGCAGCGACCGCAACCAAGTGGGCAACACTAAAGGTTCTCGAAACCTTCGGACCCTGATTGACCTCTGGGGGTTGCGCGACTTTCGGCGCTCGGGCCGCTTCCACTCGCGCGTAAATCGCGCCGCACTTCGGGCATGCAGAAAGCGGATCGAGCGTCTGTGAAGAATTCTCGAACCCGCACTTTAGGCAAGTCTTCATCGCTTCGCACCTGTTGCGATTGCCGGGATTTTCTTAGCGACGCATCAGGTCGGATCGCCGCCACCAATCACCTGTGCTACTTCTGGCCCAAGGGTAGGGCATTTCTGATGCCGTGGGAAACTGGCGCGGTGCCGATTGGGAAGGGTCGGGATGGGGGCTAAGAGAATTCGCAGCCGATGACTCCGTCCGGCTCAGCGCACCACTGACGGCATCACATCGCCATGGTGGCCGCTGGATTCCTTGAGTACGAACGGGAGCTGGCGAGGCTGAGGCAGAATGCGCTTGCCGGAACGCAACACTCCGACCTTCCGGAAGATTTACCGGAAGATGTCCGTGTTGACTCTCGCGACAAAGCCGGCGGACGCATGGGCGTATCCGGAAAGACCTTGATCAGCGCGCTGCAGGAAGAACACCGCGCAGACTTTGGTCACACCGGATGGCAGCCAGTTCAGGAGCTTGAATCGGACGGCGAATCTCTGCGGCCTCGTTTACTCGAGGAACTTCCCGAGTGCCGTGGGTATTCAGCACTTTGATTGGGTGCTTTCTATGGAATAAACCAACTCTTCAGAAATTTGTCTCATTGAAAATAGCTCGACACCGCCGAGATCGACAGCGGGGAGGCCGGGTTGTTCGGATTTCCAGCCAATGCTGTTGCGCCTGCTTAGCGACACCCACTCTTCATTCAAAGCTTTATCAACATGCACACCACCATCTTGTTCAGACAAGTATCCGACTATGCTGCTTCTGCTGAACTTGTGCACTCCGTCATAGAGGATTGTTTCCTCCCACCATTCTTCAAAATCCAAGAATTCGTTTCTACCACTTTTCGAACCGATTCCTTTAATTTTGTATCTGTGTCCCGTTGCGCTGAATTCTATTGAGAGGAGTCCCGTGTGCGTTATCAGATTTTTTGGATCATATGGGTGGTTGGCGCTATAAAAAAATTTTCCATCTTTCAGACCCAATTGATTGAGTAGAGAAACGCAGGTTCTGGATTCCTTGAGCAGGACCCTCGCCGAAGCAGCGAGTCTCCGAGCCTCCCCTTGATACCCTGAATCGAACGCTTTGCCTGACGATTTCAGGAAATGTAGGTGCTCTTTGAGCCTTTCCCGCAAGTCGTCGACGCTCTGAGGAATTTTGTTCATGTTCGCCCCTTTAAAGCATGCCCAGTACTTGTGTGCAGGTTCACGCTTTTGAAGCGCTTTGTCATGTCTGCCGGATGCTACCTGACAACGCTACTTGTGCTCCATGCGCCGGGATGCTGATGGGACACTGGTGGGACAGTTGGACAGACAATAGCCAACCATTCCCAACATCCGGCAGCAGATAACCCGTTGAAACCAATAGGATTCAATGACTGCCAATGAGCACCGACCCGGACTTAAAATCCCTCGGCCAAAAGCCGTGCCGGTTCGATTCCGGCTCCGGGCACCATCAAGTTGTTGCAGCGGGTCCGAGGGAGGCTGGTCATCGTGGTGGTCCTCAGGTAGTGATCAACTGGGACGCGACTGTCGGGCCGTGGGCAACTGCCGTACCACGCACGATCGCGAGTCGGTGTGGTGGGGCCTGTCGGCAACCGCTGCCGGCGTGACCTGAGCGCGAGGGCATCGTGCAATTGGCGGTGTGCATCGTGCAAAAAGGCGCCTCGGAGCGTGAATTTCTGTCGAAAACGCCGGAAAAATCCAGGCATGCAACTTGCGTCTTCGTTTCGGCCGACTGACCAACACTCTACGGGGCCAAATGCCAGGCGGCCTGATTGATGGCATCCCGTCGCCAGCCCCAACGGAACAACCGACATGAACGTTAGCTCCGCACCGCCCCCGGCTTGTATCGCGGCCCTTCTGGCCAAATACGCGACGCCGGCACCTTCGCGGGAAGTCATGCGCCGCAGAGCGCATCGCAGGCTATCGAATACGATAAACCCTCCGGTACGTCTGCGTAATTCGTTACCGATTTCTAAGCGTTGGGACCCCGCGTTCATCAAGATCGGCCAAGCGCTTTCGACTCAGGCGGGGATGGTGCCGCCGAAATATGTTGCTGTGCTTGAACGCATGCAGGGCAATGCAGATTGACACTTTGTCGCGATAAAAAGGGGAGCAACTTGGCCTGGAGCAGAAGAAAAAAGTTGACCGTTCTGACAACGATTGCGCTGACGGTTGTTGCGGTCGTCATCGCAAGGAATTTCGTGACGCCAGAGAAAAGGATCGAGCGCAAGGTCGAGCATCGCTATGCGATCGCGGACCCTCAGTTTCGCCGGGAAATGGGCGTCATGCTCGGTCCGGGCATCTTGCCAGGAAATCTCGTTGCCGAACTCAATAATGGCGACGAAATATTTCCCTCGATGCTCGATGCCATCCGCAGCGCGAAAAGTACGATCAACTTCGAAACTTATATTTACTGGTCCGGAGAGACCGGCAAGGTCTTCGCCGCGGCCCTGTCTGATCGCGCTCGTGCCGGTGTCAAGGTCAATGTCCTGCTCGACTGGGTCGGCAGTATTAAGATGGAAGATGCACTGCTCGAAGATATGAAGAAGGCAGGCGTGGTCATCAAAAAATATCGTCCGCTGAGATGGTACAACCTGGGTCGCCTCAATAATCGTACTCATCGCAAGATACTGGTCGTCGACGGCAAGATCGGATTTACTGGAGGGGTAGGGGTCGCAGATCATTGGACCGGGAATGCCCAGGACCCGGAGCACTGGCGCGACTTGCACTTCAAGGTCGAGGGACCTGTAGTGCTGCAGTTCCAGGCTGCCTTCAACGACAACTGGATCAAGGCGACGGGTCAGGTGCTCAACGGGGAGGACTATTTCCCGGCGCTGTCGGAAGTTGGCAACATGCCAGCACATATGTTCATCGCATCGCCGGCAGGTGGCAGCGAGAGCATGCACCTGATGTACCTGATGTCGATCGCGGCCTCCAGCAAGTCAATCGATCTTCATGCGGCGTATTTCGTCCCCGATGAACTGATCATCAAAGCGCTCTTGGCGGCGCGGAAGCGCGGTGTGCGCGTCCGGGTCATCCTGCCCGGGAAGCACATTGACTCGGAAACTGTGCGGTTTGCGTCGAAGGCGCTATGGGGAGACCTGCTTCTGGGCGGCGTAGAGATCTACGAATATCAGCCGACGATGATGCACAACAAGATGTTGATCGTCGATGCCGAGATGGTTTCGGTCGGCTCGACCAATTTTGACATCCGCTCGTTCAGTCTCAACGATGAGGCCAGCATGAACGTATACGACAAGGATTTCGCCAATGAAATGACCGCGGTGTTCGAGCGCGATCTTGCCGCGACCCAACGTTATTCGTACCGGATGTGGGAGCAACGTTCCTTCGGAGAAAAACTGGTGGAGAAGTTCATTCTTCCGTTGAAGTCGCAGTTGTAGAAGCGATTCCCGGTTCCTGAAGATATCAACTGATGGCACCGATCCTCAGCCAAGGCTAGCCGAAAGGTGAACATGGTCCCGCGCGCGCCATGATGGGCAGCGCGGGAAAAGTGGCTGGCCGGAACGCTCGCGGGCAGGCTATCGTGCCGCGGCAGGCTTGCCGATGTGTTTGGCCAGGAATGCTTCGAGCTTTTCGTAAAGTTCGATGCGGTTGTCCTCGGCGTAGAAGCCATGACCTTCGGAATCCTTGACCAGGGACTCGGCGGGTCGGCCGGCTTTCTTCAGGGCTTCGGCCATGACCTTGTAATGGATCAGAGGGACCCTGCGATCGTCCTTGCCATGGATCAGCAGCACCGGGACTTTGAGTCGATCGACCTGGTGCACGGGAGACTCGGCGCGGTTTTTCTCGGGGTCGGTGCCGACGGTTTCCTGGACGTAGTAGCGGCCCCGTTTGGTGTCGTCGATATCACCCTTGCTGGCCATGTAGGCGACGTCATAGACCCCGACATAGCCGACCGCGCAGCGATAAAGGTCGGGGTAGCGGATCGGACCCATCAATGCCGCATAGCCGCCAAAACTGGCGCCGTAGGTGCAGATGCGTGCAGGATCGGCGACTTGCTGATCGATCGCCCAGCGCACGCCACTGGCGATGTCGTCGATGATCTTGCCGCCCCATTCCTTGTAGCCGAGTCGCTCGAAATCGACACCGCGTCCACCCGATCCGCGGAAGTTCACTTGCAATACGGCGTAGCCGCGATTGGCCAGGAACTGGGCGTCTGCATCAAAGCCCCAGGTGTCGACGACCCCAAACGGGCCGCCATGCGTCATCACCACCATCGGGTAGGGCGAAATGATGTCGTTCGGCACAGTCAACAGTGCGCTCAGCCGCTGCTTGTCCGGCGTATCAAATTCGATCACGCGGGTGGTCGCGAGTTTTCCCGGTTCGATGTTCTGGTAGTTGTCCAGGATCTTGGTCAGCGAATTATTCTTGCGATCAAGCAGATGGAACTGGCCCGGGTTGCGGTCGCCGGAGACGCTGATCAGAACACGCTGGTTGTCGCGGCTGAAGTCGACAAAGCGCACCGCATTGCCGGGAAACTGCTTCATCACTCCGGCGTGCAGGCGTGCCCACTCGGAGTCATTGTCGAGGTAGTGGATCGATGGCTTGGGCGTATTCGAGTAGATCGCAAAGGGTTCGGGGTCAAATCCGGCAAACATCAATGCACCGGTTTCATAGTTGCCGGCGGCGAGGGTTTTTTCCCGTGTGCCCTTGGCAAAATCCACGCGGTACGTCGCATCGGGCTCTCCGTCGTCGGAAATCTCTGCCCAGGCGCTGTTGTTGTCGGCCGCAAATCCCCATATCTGCATGTTGTAGCCGGCCAGTGATTCGGGCACCGGTTGCCAACTGGCATCGGCAGTCGGTCGATAGCGCAGGATCGGCTTGCCCTCTACGTCGAGGGAAGCGGCAAAGCGCGGCACGCCATTGCGGTCTACGCTGACGGAGGCAAGTTCGAGGTCCAGAGTGTCGATCAGTTTTCGGTTGGCGGTTATCGCATTGACGCGATAGACATAGGTCTTCTTGTCGTGCTCATTCTGGCTTTGGTACTGGACAATGAGTTCGCCATCGGCGGGCATCACGCGTTCGAGCACGGATGCGTAGCCGCTGTCCTTCATGCGTCCGCGGTGGCGCCCATCGTCGGGCTCGTAGCCGAACAGCATGCGCTGCTCCTTCATCTCCAGATTGGTCGAATACAACTCGCCCAACGAGAAAGGTTGTTCCAGATACCCGATCTTCTTGCCTTTGCCGACCACGAGGCGCTCATCGCTGGCCCACCACGGCTGGATCACGTGCTCGTTCGGCAGGTAGCGCACGCGCCGCGGTTCAGACTTGCCCTCGATGTCGACAATCATCAGATCAGTGCGGTTATCGACCGGTGTGGTGATCGCAAGATGGCGGCCATCGGGCGACATCGCCACCGCGCTGTATTGCGGACGTTGTGCAAACAGTTTTGCCGGCAGCTTCTCTGCCGCTGCTGGCAGGGCTGCGATCAGCAGTGCGAGGGCAAAGAGCCCGCTTCGAATGCGCTTGAGCATGTGGTGGTTTCCGGATACGTGGGTCAGGCAGGAACCGCGCTGGGCGGCCGATACCCGGCATTGTGGCAGCCGGCCGGGCGCGGCGCTGGTCGCCGTTGACGAGTCGGCCCGGATCGCGCGAAGCCGACAGCAGCCCCTTTCCGGACCGTTTGACCTGCCAGGCAAACCCTGAACATTTGCTTGCGCCATTCCGGCCGCTGCCTGAGAAACCACACGCTATCGCCGGTTCCTGTCTCGGCCGCTCAGCTGGCAACCTCGCATGGAGTGCTTGTGCCCCAGTGCGCAATGTATCGATCCCCTGCGTGGCCCTGACTTCCGGCTTTCGGCGTAGCTGATTGCGGACCTCGTGCATGGGCACGAATTGGAGTCTCACATGGCTATTCGCAGCGCGTTGCGCTTCCTCGTGTTCGGCGCTTTCTACTGCGTTTTGAGTTGGACTGTCGTTGCACAATCCGTCAGCGACGGGTTTGACCCTGCGCCCGATGGCGACGTTTCAGCCCTGGCCATTCAGCCGGATGGCAAGATGATCGTGGCTGGCACTTTCACCAGCATCGCTGGGCAATCGCGGGCCAGACTGGCTCGATTACGTGCTGATGGCAGCGTCGATGCTTCCTTCGCGAATATTCCGGTGACTGGACTTGTCGCTGCGGTCGCTGTGCAAGCCGATGGCAAGATCGTTCTTGCCGGAGATTTCACCCAGATCGGGTCCGCGCCGCGCAACAACATCGCGCGGCTGAACAGCAATGGCACAGTCGATGCCGGTTTCCAACCGAATGTCGATCTTGGCGTCGATGGTGTGATTCGCGACATCGGCTTGCAGACCGATGGCGGAATCGTGCTGGGCGGCGATTTTGTCGGGGTCGATGGCTTGCCGCGCAGCAATCTGGCGCGCATCCAGTCGACTGGCGCGCTTGATATCGGATTTGATCCGGCGCCGAACGATGTCGTCTGGGGCGTTCTGGTCCTGCCGAACAATCAGCTTATGGTATCGGGTGAATTCACGGTCATCGCGGGCGCCGCGCACAATCGACTGGCACGTCTGAATCCCACCGGTGCCGATGACCCCAGCTTTGGAATCAGCGTCAACAACACCGTCGCCGACGTCGCCCTGCAGACCGATGGCAAGGTCCTGCTGGCAGGCAACTTCAGTTCAGTTGGTGGGATCGCGCGTGCAGGCGTGGCCCGGCTGAATGCCGATGCGAGCGTGGATACCGGGTTCACCGCTACACCGAATAACCTGGTGCTACGGGTATTGCCGCAGGCCGATGGCAGGATCGTGATTGCTGGCCTGTTCAGTACGGTTGGCGGATCCAGTCGACCGTATCTGGCGCGGCTCAGGTACGACGGTAGTCTCGACACCACGCTGGGCAACCACCCCAACAATCTACCGCTCGCGATGGTTCAACAGTCTGATGGTCGGCTGATCGTCGGCGGCAGCTTCACGATGATTGGATCGAGTGCGCGCAATTATTTGGCACGTTATCAGGTGATCGGTAGCCTGGATCAGACCTTTGCCGATCGACCAATCATTGGCAATGTGCTCGCGTTGATGCAGCCGGCTTCTGCTCAGATCGTGATCGGGGGCAGTTTCACCAGTGTTGAGGGTTCGACACGCAATCGCATCGCAAGATTCTTCGGAAGCGATACGCTCGATTCATTTTTTACGCCCGACGCCGACGCTGAGGTACGCGCCATTGCGCAGCAGTACGATGGAAAGTATCTCATCGGTGGCGACTTTCAACTGATCGATGGCGTACCTTTTGCTGGCATCGCTCGTCTCAGTAGTGGCGGGAGTGTCGACAACGCCTTCGTCGTCACTGCCAACGACACCGTGCGCGCCATACTGCCGCAGCCTGATGGCAGGGTCTGGATTGCCGGGGACTTCACTGTCGTCAACGGACAGACGCGCAATCGCATCGCCCTGCTCGAGTCGGACGGCAGCGTCTCGAGTGCCACCAACGTGAACGTTGACGGCCCGGTATTCAGCCTCGCCCAGCAAAACAATGGACGCGTGGTGTTTGCCGGTGCGTTCACGTCGGTCAATGGTGCAACGCGAAACAATATTGCACGGATCAACCAGGCGTTCGGCCTGGACTCCAGTTTCAGTCCCGATGCCAATGGAACGATTTATGCGCTCCTGCATCAGCCCTCCGACGGCAAGCTGATTATCGGTGGCGGATTCACCAGTGTCGGCGGACAGACGGCAACGCGACTGGCCCGACTGAACACCGATGGAAGTCGCGATACCGGGTTCAATGCCAGTGCCAGTGGCCTGGTTTACAGCATGGCGCTGCAAGCCGACGGTCGATTGATTGTCGGCGGCGCGTTCAGCACCCTCAATGGCAGTGCCCGATCGCGCATCGCGCGCATCGACGCGTCAGGTGCGCTGGATCCGGACTTCGATCCGGCCGTCAGCAGCGGAGTCGGTGTGACTGGGCTGTCCTTGCATGGCGACGGCAAGCTCGTGGTCGCCGGTGGATTCACTTCCATTGATGGCGTTGCGCGGGATGGACTTGCGCGCATCAGCCTCAGCGATAGTGCGATCCAATCCTTGGCGATGAACGGCATTCGTGCGCGCTGGATGCGCTCAGGCAGCATGCCTGAATTGGCTGCGCTGCCGCGCATCGAGGTCTCGCTGGATGGCGTTACCTTTGCCGATGCGGGTGCCATGCTGCGTATCGCTGACGGCTGGGAGTCGGCCGATCTGGTGTTGCCTGCAGCGGGCATTCCATTTTTTCTCCGCGTGCGCGGCTTGGTCGCATCCGGAATCTCCGACGGCTCGCGCGGCATGGTCCAGCACATCGGCCTGCTCACCCGTGGGGCGCTTGGCGACACGTTGTTTGCCAACCAATTTGAATGATCGTGGCTGGGCTACCTGTCCGAAATATTCAGCGACTTCGCTGATCGACCGACGCGGTGTCGCTGCCAGGTTCCGTGCCGAAGCAACTGTTCGACTTCTCACTCTGGACGAAGTTGATAGGAGAGAGTCCGTTGGTGCAGCGCTGAAGCTGTGCCTGGTCGGAACCAGCGTATGTCTGGCTGCGCACAGGGTCAGCGCGACAATCTTGCGACAACCAGTTCCAGCAGCGCACGCAGACGGCCGAGGTGACGCAGATCGCGGTGGTAGCCAATCCAGGTGTCGCGGCTCGGCGCTTCGGCGCCCAGATCGGCACGTTCGATGCCTTCGGTCGCATCGCCGAGAGGGATCGGCAGTACAGCTGTTCCGAGGCCAAGGGCGCACATTCTGGCCTGGACATCGCGGCTGTTGCTGCGGAATGCTGTGCGCGCATTGGGCAGCACCTTCTGCAGCCAGCTGTCGTCGGGTGTGCCGGTAAATGTCGAGTCCAGTAACAGCAAGGCACTGCCCTCGCCATCGCCGGCATGCGGGTGCTGCGAACCACGTCGCACATAAGCCGCGTACTTCATCTGCAACAACTTGCGGGATACGACATCGGGCTCCTCGAAAGGACGTATGCGGAATGCCAGGTCGGCCTCGCGGCGCGACAGACTCAAAAAGCGCGCATCGGTACGGAGTTCGACCGTGACCCGTGGGTGCCGGAGGGAAAATTCCGCGAGTACCGGCGTGAGCACATGCGTACCAAACCAATCGGATGAGGTGAGCCGCAAATTCCCCTCGAGTTGCTGGGTCTGTCCGACCAGCCGTCGCTCGATCGCGAGCGCTTCATCCTCCATACGCTCGACGTGGGCCAACAAGGTGCTGCCTTCGTCGGTAAGGATAAATCCCGCCTTTGTCCGTTGAAACAGTTTCTGACCAAGAGATTCCTCAAGGGCACGCAGTCGGCGGCCCATGGTGGGCTGGGTCTGGGCCAGCTTGCGCGCGGCCGCGCCGAGCGTGCCGGCGCGAGCAATCGCCAAAAAAATGCGTAAATCGCTCCATTCCATATGCGGTAGGCCCGGCGTCGACTTCGAGCGGTTGGTGTCATGCGATTATGCATGAGCATCATGCGGCTGCGTGAGTATGCATGCACAAAAGTTGGTCCTAGGATGGCTCGTATCAGTCATCGGATGAGCGACCACCGGTCGCAGCGTGTTGGCTACAGGCAATCTCGCAGGAGCCCTCCCTTGTTCGACTTGCGGCCCACAAAGCGAGCCTTGCTGCTACTGCTGCTTGCGATGGGCACCCTGCTGGTATCGGTGCAGGGCTTTCGCCTCCTGCTTTTGCCCGCAATTGAGTCGGTGTTCCATCCGGGCGAGAACGTCACCAGTGGAGTACGCCGCGGCGGCATTTTGCTGTTCGCCGTACTGGGCTACTGGGTGTATGCCAGGTTCGTCGAGAAGCGAAAGGTCACTGAATTGAAGCCTAAGGCGACCGGCGTCCTTCTGGGCGGACTTTCCGGCGCTTTACCGATACTGCTGGTCATGTCCATGCTGTTCGCGATTGGGGCCTATGAGTTAACGGCCTACCGTGGCCTGGATGCTGGGCTCTGGGGCGTAGCCTGTGTAATTCTGATTGCGGCAATGCTGGAGGAAATCGTTTTCCGCGGCATTTTGTTCCGGCTACTCGAGGGCGCCTGGGGCACGCTGCCGGCTCTGTGGCTGCAATCGTTGATCTTCGCACTGCTGCACATCGCCAATGTCGAGGACTGGACCAGCACGCCGGCCTTGATCATCACCATCGTGTCGGGCACCTTTATTGGCGCGCTGTGGACCATGGTTTTCGTGCACACGCGCAATCTTTGGACCGTGGGTATCCACCACGCCGCCTGGAATTTCACGATCATTCTGGCCGGCCTACCCTTGTCCGGCCTTGAGCATTGGCGCGGTCAGGCGCCACTGCTCAGCCAGTATCACGGATCGGTCTGGCTGACCGGGGGCGTCGTCGGCCCTGAGGACTCCCTAGTCACGATCCTGCTCGTTGCGACTGCCCTGGCTTGGCTCCTGCTTTGGGCCAGAGTAAGAAAGCGACTGGTGCAAGCTGGTGACTCGCGCGTTGAGCAGGTGCCCTCAACACTTGGGCAGGCGCATCCGGAAGCCTGAGTTCGCGCTGCGGCGGCAATGGTTGCGATCATGGCTCAGCGTGGACGCGATGAGCTGCGAGGCTCGGTCAACGTCAATCAGCGCCCCGACCCCTCGGCTGCTGTGCCCCCGCGTCGGGCAATCCCCGCATTGTGCAGATCGCGATCAATAGTTCCCCGCTGCGTGTCCCGCATTGGCGGGAAATTCCGTATGGAAGATTGAAGCGCCCTTCGGCAGCGGAGATCTCGGAATGATCAGAAATCGAACTTGGCACACAGGCACAGCAATAGCGCTGCTCATTTTCACGACAGGTGTTCAGGCACAGTCCGTGTCTGGTGGCAGCTACACCGTACGTAGATTCGTGATTGCCGGAGGTGGTGGCGATCCGCAAGGGGCGCCGTATCGAGCCTCGGTTACGGTCGGCCAAAGTGCCGCGGTTGTCAGCACCGGTGGCAGTTTCCGTCTGGTCAGTGGCTTTCATTCCCCACGCGGCCAAGCCAGTGCTGACGTCCTGTTCTGCAGCAGTTTCGAAAACGCCCCGTGCACCTCCGGAGTCAACCCATGAAATGCCTATTCGCCACTCTTTTCGCCCTTCTCGCCAGCGGTGCATTGCAGGCCGTGGGTACACCCATTACTTACCAGGGCACGCTCGACGACGGTGGCGTGCCGGCCAATGGCAGCTACGACTTCCAGTTCGAACTGAAATTCGGCAATGGCAGTAGTGTCACCCCCGCATTGCTGCGCGAAGACGTGAATGTTGTCGGCGGTCTCTTCACGGTGCAGCTGGACTTCGGCAATGCATTCAGCGGCACAGATCGTCTGCTTGGTATAAGCGTGCGACCTGGGGCCTCCAGCGGCTCATTTATTTCACTCAGCCCGGATGTTGCACTGAATGCTACGCCACATGCCCTATTCAGCAATGACGCCAGCTTTGCTGATTCGGCGGGAATCGCCAGTGATGTCACCGATTTCGCGATCGATGCGATTGACATCAACACTGGGGCGGTGACCAATGAGAAAATTGCGGCCTCTGCGGTCACCGCGACCAAGATCGCGGATAACGCCATCGTTTCCTCGCATATCGCCAATGGCTCCATCGCCGCGACGGACATCGCGACTGATGCAGTCAGCGCGTCTGAAATTTCCGCTGATGCGGTCGGCCCCTCAGAACTCGGCGACAACAGCGTCGGCATCGATAACCTGATCGGCGGGCAGTTTTTCGGCGCCACGATCGGCGGGGTTGCACTCAACGCCCACTCCTGCGGCACCTTCGATATTTCCTTCGGCAACGGCTTTGTGGCAGGCGATATGGTGGTTGCCAACATAGCGGGCACTCTGCCAAGCAATATGATGCTCACAGCCCTCGGCGTTCCCACCACGGGTACCGTTCGTTTCCGGATCTGCAATGCCGGAACTACCGCGCAGTCGTTCACAAGCCTGCCGTTGAATGTGATTTCGATTCGTTGAATGCGACGTCGAAAAATCGAAAGAGCGGTCCGCCCCTCAGCGGCGGCCGCAGGCTTGCGCAGGCCATGCCTTGGCGCGCATCATCTAGCGATGTGTGGACGATTCACTCAGGAATTTCCAGAGGCTCCGCGGGCGCTGATCGAGATATCGGCGTTGTTGAACGATTGGCCACTGCCGGCGCGTTACAACATCGCGCCCACGCAGCAGGCCGGCCTGATCCGGGCGGGCGAGGGCGGCCTCGAGCGGGCGCTGCTGCGCTGGGGCCTGGTCCCGGCCTGGTCGAAGGACGGCAAGATGCTTGGCAGCACGATCAATGCGCGTCTTGAAAGCGCCGCAGAGAAGCCGACTTTTCGTTCCGCCTACCGGCACCGTCGTTGCCTGGTGCCGATGACCGGCTACTACGAATGGGTCGAGACCGCATCGGGCAAGCAGCCGTTCTATCTGACCGCGCTCGATGATGCACCGCTCTGGGTCGCCGGCCTTTGGGAACGCTGGATGCGGGCAGATGCGGTCGTCGAATCCTTCACGATCATCACCCGCGCCGCGGAGGGCGCCGCAGCGACGATCCACGATCGGATGCCAGGCATTCTCCCGGCGTCAGTAGCCGCCGAGTGGATTACCGGCGCGACCGAAGCGGCTACGGGCTTGTTGATGGCAGCACCGATTCCGGATCTGCGCGTGGTCCAGGTATCTCGGCGCGTGAACAGCGCACGCGTGGATGAAGCGAGCCTGATTGAACCGGTGGAAGATTCATTGCCCTGAAGCCCACGGATTGACGGTCTGCCGCGTAGCTTTGCCTTTCCTGTGGGGCACTTCTGCGCGCTGCCGATTCTCCGCCGCGACCAATTCAAGCCGACATCCGGCAATTCTGCCTTGTAGCAAATCAACGCGCTGGCTATCGCGCCTGGTCGGGATCTGGTTGGCTGGTTGATGAAGTTGGTGCATCAGAGAATCCGGGTGCCAATTGCCGCGCGAGTTCGACAATCGGTTCGGCGGCGAGACCACCCCAGGCGAGATCGGCGGCGCCGAGCAGTTCACCGGCCTGCGCTGTATCACCCGCGCGAAAGGCGATCTGAGCTGCGCCGACATCGCCATCAATGCGTAAGGCAAGCGTGCGCGCGCACTCGGCTTGCTGTTCAAGGTCTTGCGCGTCCAGCGCTGTCTCCAGACGATTCAGCACACGTCGCATCGTCTTGAAGTCGGGTACTTCGTGGCTGATATCGCGCTCCGAATAGCGAAACACACCGGCGACGCAGCGCTCCTGCAGGGCCGCAATACTGCGACCATCAAGCCGCTGGTTGGGCATGTCATGGCGTCCGGTGGAATACACCACGCGCATTTTTCGCTGCAATTGCGCCATGATCTCGAGCGGCGGTGGAGCGAAGTCTTCCTCACCCATGACCTTGGCGCCGCCAATCAGTAGCGCGCCCGAAAACACATCGGCATAGCCAGCCGCAATGCGAATGGCGGTGCGCGAGCCACCGGAGAAGCCGCTGATGACGACGCGGTCGGGATCGATCGGATAGCGTGCCTTGACGTTTTCGAGCGCATGCAGGGCGAGTGGGATGCGTCGCTTGTAGACGTTCTGTTCGTTGCCCGAGCGCAGTGCCGAGACATAGATATAGCCGGTTCGATCAAGGACCTTTTTCCAGTCGTGGGTGAGCGGCCAGCGCTGGATCGGCGATACGAAGACAATCAGTCCGTAGCCCTTGGCCGGCTGGGTTTTTGGAATGAACAGGTCAAAGCGCTCTTTGCTCAGATCGACGGTATGCGCCACGGCGCGAATGCCGGTGTGCGCCTGGTAGCGCTGCAGCCGATCATGCGTGGTCGGCGAAAACACCCTGCGCGAGAACTCGTCGGCTGCAACCAACGGCGAGTAGCGATCGAAGATCTGGTTGTCCAGCAATTCGCCCGCGCGCGAGTGGGCGGAACCAAGGCTCAGGGCAGCAAGCGTCAGCAATCGGTACACGGGGCGCTCCGCAAGAATCCGCGTCAAATTTACGAGTCGGAGCGCTGGCGGCGCAAGTGCAGGACGCCGGGGTTCGCTTCGCTCAGCGTATCCCAAACAAAGCGCGGCAATGCGCTGCCGTGCATTCGCGCAGGGCGGTCAGGCTGTAGCCGCCTTCCAGGGCTGAGATGACGCGACCGCCACCATAGCGCTCGGCGATCACTACCAGGGCATGGGTCAGCCAGGCGAAATCTTCAGGGCCAAGATTGAGCTGGGCCAGCGGATCGAGCCGGTGGCCGTCGAAGCCGGCGGAGATCAGGATCAGCTGTGGCGCGAACGCCTCGATCTCTGGCAGCAGGCGCAGCGCCCACGCCTCACGGAACTCCAACGAGCGGGCCCCAGGAAGCAGGGTGGCGTTGTGGATATTGCCAACGCCAACTTCACTCTCGGCACCGGTGTTCGGATACAAGGGCCACTGATGCGAAGACGCATACAGCACGCGAGGGTCGGCACGAAAGATGTCCTGGGTACCGTTGCCATGGTGGACATCGAAGTCAACGATGGCCACGCGCTCCAGACCCTGGGCGAGTGCATGCGCAGCGCCGACGGCAATGCTATTGAACAGGCAGAAACCCATCGGATCGATTCGGGTGGCGTGGTGACCGGGCGGGCGTACGGCACAGAACGCGCGATCAGTACGCCCCTGAAGTACGGCATCAACAGCCGCGACCACGGCGCCAGCTGCATGCAGGGCAGCGTCAAGCGATTGCGGGCACATGGCGGTGTCGGCGTCGAGCCGCGCGATGCCTTCGGTCGGCGCGGTTGCAAAGACCCGGTCGATCAGTGCGTCATCATGAACCCGACGGAGTTGCTCGATGCTGACTGGAGGCGCATGCATGCGCGCGATGCCTGACAGGGGCGGCGCGTCGAACACCGACAGCACGGCCGACAAGCGCAAGGGTGACTCCGGATGACCGGGACCCGCATCGTGCAGTGCGCAGGAAGGATGGGTAATGATCATCACAGGTGCAGCCCGCTCAGCCGCGCTTGCGGCGTTCGTGCTTCCAGATAGTCTCGCCGTGACCTGAGCCACGCGCCAACACGCGGGCGATCACAAAGAGCAGATCCGACAGACGATTGAGATAGCGGATGGCTTCGGGTCGCACGGCATCATGGCGAGCCAAGGTCACCACTTCGCGCTCGGCGCGACGGGCAACTGTGCGGGCCAGATGACAGGCCGCGGCAGCACGACCGCCTCCGGGGAGGATGAAATCCTTCAGCGGCGGCAGATCGGCATTGAGCGCATCAAGCCGCTGTTCGAGCCGGCTGATGTCGGCGTCGGCAATCATTTCGCTGCCGGGGATGCACAGCTCGCCGCCGAGGTCGAACAGCTCATGCTGGATCTCGGTCAGCGAATCCTGGATCGAGCGTGCATGTGGCTGACCGGTCGCGTCATCGCTTGCGGTCGCCGTCAGTTCGGCGATGACCATGCCGATGCAACTATTCAGTTCGTCGACGGTGCCGTATGAAGCCACCCGCGCACTGTCCTTGGAAACGCGGCTGCCATCACCAAGACCGGTCGTGCCGTCGTCGCCGGTCCGTGTGTAGATCTTGCTGAGACGATTGCCCATATTGCGGGTGCCAGCTCAGGCGAGCCTGGCGGCCCTTGAGTCCACAGC
>JAYSZM010000095.1:0-1598 GCA_043738015.1 Lysobacterales bacterium | reverse complement strand
GTCATCGGACAGACCATCGGCTTGCCGCTGCCGATGGCCTTGCTGGCGTTGATGTCGGTGATCGTCACGGCGGCCACGGTGGTGATCTACGGCCAGGCCATCTGGGATCCGGTCGATCTGGCCGGACGTTTCACTGGGGTGATCGTCGGACTCGCGTTGCTGTTTCTCACCCTCGACACGATGTGCTGCAACCTCGCGGCAAACCTAGTTGGCCCGGCCTACGATTTCGCCAGCCTCGCACCCAAGCGCATCTCCTACCGTATCGGCGGATTGATCACCGCCGGCATCGCCCTGCTGGCGATGCCATGGAAGATCCTAGCCAGCACCGACGGCTACATCTTCACCTGGCTGATCGGCTACTCGGCGCTGCTGGGTCCAGTCGCCGGGATCATGTTGGTCGACTACTACTTCCTGCGCGGCATGCGACTCGATGTCGCCCAGCTGTTCGAGGAGCGCGGCCAGTACCGCTATCGCGGCGGCTGGAATCCCGCGGCCGTCGTCGCGCTGCTGGCGGGCGTGCTGCCGAACCTGCCGGGGTTTCTCCACGTTGCGTTTCCGCAGTCGTTCGCGGATGTGCCAGACCTGTTCAAGACAATCTACACCTACGCCTGGTTCGCTGGCCTGGCGATCTCGGCGACGGTTTATGCGCTGATGATGAAGCTGGCGCGCGCATGAGACATGCGACAATAGAGCCTGCGTGTTGAGTTATATGGGGCGTGGCGCAGCCTGCCGCCGCCCTGTCTTTCTGGACGAGATCCGATGCGACTACCTGAATTCATCTTGCGAGACATGGAAGCGATCCTGGTGCAATGGGAGGCGTTCGCCAGGACTCGGGCCAGCTCAAAAGGGATGTCGTCGCTCGCGCTGAGAGACCACGCCGAGCCGATACTCCAGGCGGTAGCCAAGGACATCTTCACCGCGCAAACCCGGCAAGCCCAGTCGGAAAAATCAAAGGGTCGAGCGATAATTCCGTTCGATGCGCCCGAAACGGCGGCGCAGACGCATGCCACGCTGCGGGCCCGCAGTGGGTTCGACATCGAGGAACTGGCGTCGGAGTACCGCGCCTTGCGCGCCAGCGTGTTGCGGCTGTGGGCGGACGAGTGCGGTTCCGAAGCCGTGCGTCTGGACGACATCATTCGCTTCAACGAGGCCATCGATCAGGCGTTGGCCGAATCCATCTCGTTCTTCAACGTCCAGGTTGAACAGTCCCGCAGTCTGCTGCTTGGGATGCTGGGACACGACATGCGTAGTCCCTTGCAGGCGATTCAGTTGACCGCCTCCTACCTCTCCGCCTTGAATGTCGGCGACGAGGTCTCGACAGCCTCCGCCCGGCTGATCCGGAGCGGCGTGCGGATGAAGTCTCTGCTCGACGATCTGGTTGATTTCAGCCGGGTCGCGCTTGGACTGGGCATTAATGTCAACCCGAAGCCCACGGACCTGGAAGCAGCATTTGCCGACGAGATGGATGTGCAACGGGGGGCGCACCCGGAGCGGACGTTGCGCCTGTCCTGGGCTGGAGCGAAGGGCGGCCTCTGGGACGGTCCGCGCTTGCAGCAACTGCTGGGCAACCTGGTACAGAACGCGGCGAAATACGGCGA
>JAYSZM010000094.1:0-1602 GCA_043738015.1 Lysobacterales bacterium | reverse complement strand
GCGCACGCGTGACTGGGTCAATGCCAATCCGCTCGGAACCGCTGCCGGCTATGGCGTGAATCTGGCGCTGGATCGCGACTACACGACGGTCGCGCTGAAATTCGATCGCATGCAGATCAGCCCGATCGCGGCCCAGCTCTCGCGCGGAAAATACGAGTGGCAGGCGCTGGCTGCTCTGGTCCAGACGCTCAATGATGTGCGGCGGCTGTCCTGGGATATCAGCTTGTTCACCAGCGCCGAATTCGGATTTGCGCGCTTGCCCGCAGCGTTTACGACGGGCTCGTCGCTGATGCCCAACAAGCGCAATCCGGACGTGGTCGAATTGTTGCGCGCGGCACCAGCCGTCGCGCTCGGCGCAATGAGCGAACTGTCAGCGCTGGCATCATTGCCATCGGGCTACCATCGGGACCAGCAAGCGGGCAAGGCACCGCTGCTGCGCGCGTTTGCGCATGGCCTGGACAGTCTGTCGATCTGCGAGTCTCTGCTCGACGCGGTGCAATGGGACGAGGCGGCAATGCGCGCCGCCATCGAACCGGGCATGTTTGCCACCGACGTCGCCATCGAATTGGCCCGCAGCGGCGTGCCATTTCGCGAAGCCTATGGACAGGCGGCCAATCCCGCCACCTGGGAAGGCGAGCGCAGCGCTGAAGCGAGCCTTGCCGCCCGGGTCTCTGCAGGTGGCGCGGCCAATCCCTGTCTGGACGGTCTTCGCGTTCGCTTGGCTTCCCTTGCGTCAGCGTTCTGACACTGTGCACTGGTCTTCATTGACTGCGAAAGGTGTCGGGACATGATCGCTGCGCCTCCTGCGAAGTCTCAACGAACCGCCGGGCACGCGATCTTTGCGTGAAGCGTTGGGACTCGACTTGCCGTCCAGCTGACGGCCGGCGCCTGTGAAGGCAAAGCAGTCAGCCGGGCAATGGGATGAATTCCTTGTCGTCCAGATCCGGTAGCTTGATACGACCTGCGCGCCAGTCGGCCTTGGCCTGCTCGATGCGCTCTTTCGACGACGATACGAAGTTCCAGTCAATGAAACGCGGGCCGACGGGTTCGCCGCCGAGCAACATGACGGTAGCTGCTGTGCGTGCTTCGAAGGTCACCGACGCTCCCGGACGGAAGACCAGCATCTGACCTTCGCGGTAGGTTTGGCCGAGGACCTCAACCTCGCCACGTACGACATAGGCCGCGCGCTCCGGGTACTCCGCGGGCAGGCTGGCGCGCGTGCCAGGTTCCAGTTGCCAATGCACGTAGAACAGCGGTGAGTGCGTCTTCACTGCCGCCCGCGCACCGAAGGCCTGGCCGGCAATGAGACGGGCCTGAAGCCCGCCACTACGATAGCTCGGCAGTTCATCGCCTTCGTGGTGGGCGAAACCCGGTGCGCACTCCTCATCTTCGCTGGGCAGGGCGATCCATGCCTGTATGCCGTGCATCGGGCCACCCTGGGCCCGTGCACGCTCGAATCGTTCGGAGTGGGTAATCCCACTGCCCGCGGTCATCCAGTTGACCTCGCCCGGCCGTATGGCCTGTTCCGAGCCAACGCTGTCGCGATGCATAATCTCACCCTCGAACAGGTAGGTCACCGTCGAGAGGCCGATGTGTGGGTGC
>JAYSZM010000093.1:0-48854 GCA_043738015.1 Lysobacterales bacterium | reverse complement strand
CGGCCGATCGCCTGCGCGCCCGCAGCGCTTTGGCCGGATTGATCGGTCTGCCGATCGAGGCGTCCTGGACCACGCTCGACCAGATGGCGGCACCGCCGAACAGCGAGTTCACACCCGATCAGCTCGTGCACATGGCCTTGCAGCAACGCCTGGATCTCGCGGCCGTTCGCCAGGAAGTCGCGCTGCGCGAGGATGCGCTGGGCGTGTCCAGGCGCTGGCGTTGGCTGGGCGCGGTCGAACTGGGCTACGAGCGCGAGAGCGAACTCGACGGCGGCGTGATGCGCGGCCCATCGTTGGCGCTGGAACTGCCCCTGTTCAACCAGGGACAAGCTGCGATTACGCGTGCCCAGGCGGAGCTGCTGGATGCCCGCGCACGCCTCGATGGCCTGAGCTTGGCCGTACACAACGAGACGCGACTTGCACTGCAGGGAATGGCTGTCGCGCGCGATATCGCCGAGCGCTACCGCAGCGTACTGGTGCCTGGGCGCGAAGCCATTGTGGCGCGTAGTCAGGAGCAGGTGAACTTCATGCTGATGGGCGTTTTCGAACTGATCGTGGCGAAGCAGCAGGAATACGATGCCTATCAGGAGTACCTCGAAGCGGTGCGCGACTACTGGATGGCGCGCGCCGATCTGCGCCGCGTCGTAGGCGGGCGTCTGCCCGATGACGACGCCGTGCTTGAGCCGGTCGTTGGTGTCCAGTCCATCCTGCCCGCGAAGCAGGCGCCGGTCATGGACCATTCGATGCATGGCCAAGCCCCGGCCGATGACAAGGCTGCTCCAGCTGATCCTCATGCCGGGCACTCGATGTCAACAGCGCAACCCGCACCCGAGGCAAGCGACCCGCATGCCGGTCATTCGATGCCGGAATCGGACCCGGAAAAAGACGACCCGCATGCGGGGCACACGATGCCGATGCCGGCCGCCAAACCGGCACCTGCCGACAAGCCCGAAGCAGACGAACACGCAACGCACGATCACGGAGATACCCCATGAAACTTTCCCGACGTCATCTGTTCGGATGGGCTGGAGCGGGCGCATTGGCGCCACTGGCATTGTCGGCGCAGCGTGCTCTGGGCCAGGAACATCAGGACCACAGCAATCCCGCACAAGCGCCGACAGCCGATGCGCCCGAGGCTCCGGCCGCGTCACGTGATGCGCGCTACACCCCAGTGCGCACTCTCAATGGCTGGACCCTGCCGCATCGGATGGTCGATGGGGTCAAGGAGTTTCACCTTGTTGCCGAAGAAGTCGAACATGAGTTCGCACCCGGCAGTCGCGCAAAATGCTGGGGATACAACGGCACCACACCTGGACCCACGATTGAGGCGGTCGAAGGCGATCGGATTCGCATCTACTTGACCAACCGCCTGCCCGAGCACACCAGCATGCACTGGCACGGCTTGCTGCTGCCCAGTGGAATGGATGGCGTCAGCGGCCTGACACAACCGTCGATCAAGCCAGGTGAGACCTACGCCTACGAATTCACGCTCAAGCAGCATGGCACCCAGATGTATCACCCGCATGCCGACGAGATGGTGCAAATGGCGGTCGGCTTGATGGGTATGTTCGTCATCCATCCCAAGGCCGGCGAACCTGAGCCCATCGATCGCGACTACGTGGTGCTGCTGCACAACTGGGCCCTGCATCCCGGCACCTATCGGCCGGATCCCTCAGTGATGCAGAACTTCGATCTGTGGACGATGAACAGCAAGGTGTTCCCCGCGATCGAGCCGATGGTCGCGCGCAGCGGCGAGCGTGTCCGTGTGCGCGTCGGCAACCTGTCGATGTGGAATCACCCGATCCATATGCATGGTGTGCAGTTCCTGGTTACCGGCTCGGATGGCGGACGCTGGAACAGGAGTCTGTGGCGCCCCGAGGTCACCGAGATCGTCGGTGTGGGTCAGACGCGCGACCTGGAATTCATTGCGGTGCCGGGCGATTGGGCGTTCCACTGCCATATGTCGCACCACACGATGAATGCGATGGGGCATGAAGTACCGAACACGCTCGGCGTCGATCAGTCCGCTGTCGAGGCCGAGATCCGCAAGCTGCTGCCTGGCTACATGGCGATGGGCGAAGACGGGATGGCCGAACACCAGGAGCACACCGACTCGGGCCATATGAAGGGGCCGGAAAACACCTTGCCGATGATGATGGGCCAGGGTCCGCACGGAAACCTCGAGATGGGCGGCATGTTCACCGTGATCAAGGTCCGCGACGATCTCGCTCGTGGCGATTACAGCGATCCGGGCTGGTATCCCAACCCCAAGGGCACGCAGGCGCATCGCGTCAGTTCGGATCCCGACTTTGGTGCGCCGATCCGAAGGGGCACTACAAGCGCCTCCGCACCGACGCAGAAGGCCATTCCGGTTGATCATTCCAAGATGAAGCACGGTTGAGGGGTTCAGCATGAAACTGATCAAAACGCTGGTCGTGTTGCTCGTCCTTGCCGTCATTGGCGCGGGCGCGTTTATTGGACTCGGAATCTACAACGTGGCCGCCGATGATCCGCATTGGCCAATTACCTATCGCATGATGGAGACGCTGCGCGAGCGTTCGATCAGCACCCGGGCAGCCGACATCGGAGTTCCGCCCCTCGACGATGAGGCCCTCATCCGAAGTGGCGCGGGAAATTTCAACTCGATGTGCGTGAGCTGTCACTTGAGTCCTGGTGCTTCGGACACCGAGCTCAGCCTGGGACTGTATCCCGTACCGCCGACATGGTCGGAACTCGGCACGGTCGACCCGCGCGAAGCGTTCTGGGTGGTCAAGCACGGGATCAAGATGAGCGGCATGCCGGCCTGGGGCAAGAGCATGGACGACAAGTACATCTGGGGCATGGTGGCGCTGATGCGGCAATTTCCGAACATGACCGCAGCGCGCTATCAGGAACTCGTCGCCAGCAGTGACGGCCACCAGCACGGTGGAGGTGAAAGCATGCCGCCCAACGATTCGACGATGCCGGGAGCCGAAGGCAGAGAGGGAGCCGACCATCACGCGGGCGACGCCGCACGATCGTCTTTCGAGCCGGTCGACGACCCGATGGCCCCAGATGCGACGCCAGCCACCGATGACGTACCTCAGAAAGCGCATGACGACGGACATCAGCACTGAGCCTTCACGCGAGCAGCTTTTGTTCGCGGTCACCCGACCTCATCACTGCACCAAGGAGATACACACATGAAAACCAGGTTGATTGCTATTGCGTTCGCCTCGATGCTTGCTGTGCCCACCGTGTTTGCGCACGGCGACGAAAAGCATGAGGCCACCGCCATGGCGACAGGCCGCGAGGCGGCCAAAGCGGAACTCAAGGTCGCCCCAGCAGCCGCTGACGCGGTCGCGGCGGTGGAACGCTTTGCCACCGCCCTCAGCGCGGGCGATCTGGTCAAGGCTGGCGCCGAGCTTGACCCCGGCGTCATCATCCTGGAAAGCGGCGGCGTCGAGCGCAGCCGCGAGGAATATCTGGGCGGCCATGCCAAGAGCGACGCTGCGTTCTTGAAGACGGCAATGACCACCCTCAAACGCCGCACCGCGCAGGCAGCGGGCGATCTGGCCTGGGTCGCCAGCGAAAGCCAAATTCATGCCATGAAGGCTGCGCAGATGCTGATGATCGACTCGACCGAGACCATGGTGCTGCGCAAATCCGCCGAGGGATGGAAAATCGTGCACATCCACTGGTCATCGCGGCGCAGTCCTGGTGCACCCGCAATGCCAGCAAAGCCCGCCGCTGGGCTTCAGCAGGAACACCATCACGCGACCGTCTCGGCTGGCGACAACAAGCCTTCGTGGCTCGACGCCGATGAGCGTCAGGCGATTGCAAGCGGACAGGGGTTCGCGATGGCGCGGGCCGCTGAGGCGCACGGATTGCCGGGCCCCAAGCACGTGCTGGAACATGCCGATGCGCTCGAGCTCAGCGCAAGCCAGCGCGAGCGGATGAACAGTTTGATGACTTCGATGCACACCGCCGCATTGCGCGAAGGCAAGGCGGTGCTTGATGCCGAGATCGCGCTGGACGGCGAGTTGGCCAGTGCAACTCCGGACGCCGAGCGCGTCGCTGAGCTCGCCCAAGCCGTCGGTCGCGCCCGCGGCCGACTGCGCAACGTACATTTGACGACGCATCTTGCCGCAGCCCCGGTGCTCACGGTCGAGCAGCGTGCGAAATACGTTCAGCTCCGATCTCCGGAAGGGGCTTGACTCTGGACCACGGTCCAGACTGCACACTGAGTGCCACAGGAGATCGGGCATGCCATCGTTCGGAATTGGTCAACTTGCGAAACGCGCCGGAGTCGCCATCGACACCGTGCGCTATTACGAGCGCAACGACTTGTTGCCACCATCCGGCCGACTCGCATCGGGCTACCGGCGCTATGGCGACAGCGAGCTGAGGCGACTGCGCTTCATCCGTCGCGCCAAGGCACTGGGCTTCACGCTCGAGGACATTCGTGGATTGCTCTCGCTCAGCGACGAGCAGAATGTTACTGAGGTCAAGACCAAGGCGCAGGCCAAGCTCGCCGATATCGAGCAGCGCATTGCCGAATTGCAGCGCGTTCGCGATGGATTGCGCACGCTGATCAGCGCCTGTCCCGGCCACGGCCGCGCCGAGGCCTGCCCGATCCTCAACGCACTCACGCAGGATGAACTTCAATGAATACTTCACACGCGCAAATCAAGCAGGCCGGCGGGCATGCGTCCGAGCCTGCCAAGACGGAAGCAGAAAATTCCGGCGGGCAATGTCATGCCGTCCACACCCCCGATCCGACCTCGGCGCCGCAAGCAGGCACGCCTGGCCTGGTCGGCACCGCGCACGGCCAGCATGGCGCTGCGTCGAAAGATTCATTGCCAACAAAGGCAGCGGGTGTCATTGATCCGGTCTGTGGCATGACGGTTGCCCTAGACGCGCCGCACCACGCGACGCACGAGGGTCATGACTATCGCTTCTGCTCCGCCGGCTGCCGCAGCAAATTCGTCGCCGACCCCGAGCGCTATCTGCAGCCCAAAGCGGACACGCCGCCGGCCGCTGCGGTTCCGGGCGCGCAGTACACCTGTCCGATGCATCCGGAGATCGTGCGCGATGTGCCCGGGCCCTGCCCGATCTGCGGCATGGCGCTGGAGCCGATGATGCCGAGCCTGGACGAGGCCGAGAATCCCGAGTTGATCGACTTCCGCAGACGCTTCTGGTTGACGCTGCCGTTGTCGGTGGTGGTGCTGTTGATTTCGATGTTCGGTCATCAGCTCGACCTGTTTTCCGCTGGTACACGCACCTGGATCGAATTGGCGCTTTCAGCGCCCGTGGTGCTGTGGGCAGGCTGGCCGTTTTTCTCGCGTTGGGCGCAATCGATCGTCAACCGCAGCCCGAACATGTGGACCCTGATTGGAACCGGTGTCGGTGCCGCGTTTGGCTATAGCCTGGTCGCCACGCTCGCGCCCGGATTGTTTCCCGATTCATTCCGTGAACATGGTCGCGTCGGCGTCTACTACGAAGCCGCAGCGATCATTGTGTCGCTGACCCTGCTTGGCCAGCTGCTCGAATTGAAAGCGCGATCAAGTACTTCCGCCGCAATCCGCGCGCTGCTCGGCATGGCCCCGAAGACCGCGCGCAGGCTGCGCGACGATGGCAGCGAGGAGGACATCCCGCTGACCCATGTGCATGTCGGCGATCGCCTGCGCGTGCGTCCCGGTGAAAAAGTGCCCGTCGACGGCGAGGTGATTGAAGGTCGCTCCAGTGTTGATGAATCCATGCTCACCGGCGAGTCGATGCCGGTAGAAAAAACGCCCGGTGACAAACTGATCGGCGCGACCATCAACGCCAGTGGCAGCCTGGTGATGCGGGCCGACAAGATCGGCTCGGACACGGTGCTCGCGCAGATCGTGCAACTGGTCGCGCTGGCGCAGCGTTCACGCGCGCCGATGCAACGGATGGCGGACAAGGTCAGCTTCTGGTTCGTACTCGCCGTGCTGGCAAGCTCGTTGGCGACGTTCCTGGTCTGGGGATTTTTCGGTCCCGATCCCGCCTGGACCTACGCCGTGGTGAATGCCGTCGCTGTCTTGATCATTGCCTGCCCGTGCGCCCTGGGTCTGGCGACGCCGATGTCGATCATGGTGGCGACTGGTCGCGCTGCTCAGGCCGGTGTGCTGTTCCGCGACGCCGAGGCCATCGAGCGGCTGCGCACGATCGACACCCTGATCGTCGACAAGACCGGAACGCTTACCCAGGGTAAGCCGACCTTCCGCGAAGTGGTAGCCAAAGCGGGGCGCAGCGCCGATGAGGTGCTGCGTCTGGCCGCGAGTCTGGATCAGGGCAGCGAGCATCCGCTCGCCGAAGCCATCGTCGGCGAAGCACGGCGCCGTGAGCTGACCTTGGAGCCCGCAGCCGATTTCGAGTCCTCAACCGGTATCGGCGTGCGTGGCCGCGTTGGCAGTGCGCAAGTGGCGCTCGGCAATACCGCCTTGATGCAGCAGATCGGTGTCGATGTTTCGGCATTGCAGGAGGATGCCGAACGCCTGCGCCGCGAAGGCGCCAGCGCGATGTTCCTGGCGGTCGATGAGCGCGTTGTCGGTTTGATTGCCGTCGCCGATTCGATCAAGGACAGCACACCCGAGGCCATTGCCGCGCTGCGCGCCGCTGGCATTCGGGTGGTGATGGCGACCGGCGATGGCAAAACCACGGCCGCGGCTGTCGCCAAGCAACTTGGCATCGAGGAGTTCTACGGCGAGGTTCGACCACAGGACAAGTCCGACCTGGTCGCACGGCTCAAGGCGGAAGGCCGGCGTGTCGCGATGGCCGGCGATGGGATCAACGATGCGCCGGCCTTGGCAGCGGCCGATGTCGGCATCGCGATGGGCACCGGCACCGATGTCGCCATGTCGAGCGCCCAGATCACCCTGGTCAAGGGCGATCTGCGCGGCATCCTGCGCGCCCGCGAAATATCCAAGGCAACCGTCGCCAACATGAAACAGAACCTGACCTTTGCCTTCGCCTACAACGCCCTGGGTGTGCCGATCGCCGCGGGTGTGCTGTATCCGGTCTTCGGTCTGCTGCTCAGCCCGATGATCGCCGCGCTGGCCATGAGTCTGTCGTCGGTTTCGGTAGTTGCCAATGCATTGCGACTTCGTGGCTCAGGCCCGGCGAAGTGATTACCGGAGCGGTGGCACGGGCGTCCGGCTGAGCCGGTGCCGACAACGTCGACAGAGTCGAGCGGGCAGCTGCCGATTCCCTTACAGGTTTCCAAGCGCGAGGTATCCCATGAAACACACGACCCCTGACGCAAGCACGCCTGCTGCACCGGCCAAGCATTCGATGGCGCATGCAGGCGACCAGAAGGCCAATTACGCCCGGTTCCTCACGATGATCGCCTTGTCGTTCTTCGCGATGTACGCCTTGATGTACGCGATGGTCGATTCCTTCGGCAATGTTCGATCGAACCTCAACCAGGTTTACATGGCCGGTCTGATGACCGCGCCGATGATGATGCTCGAACTCGCGCTGATGGGCCGGATGTATCCCGACAAGCGTTGGAACCTGATCCTTTGGCTGGTCGCCGCAATCGCGTTGACAGCCTGCTGGATCGGAATCCGGCACCAGGTCCTGATCGGTGACCGCCAGTTTCTGCGCTCGATGATTCCGCATCATGCCGGCGCCATCCTGATGTGCAACGAGGCGCCTCTGCGCGATTCGAGAGTGCGGGCGCTCTGCCGGAGCATAGAGGAATCGCAGAAAGCTGAAATCGCGCAGATGAAGACCTTGCTGGACGATCCTTCGATTGACTGAATGTGGCGCAGGGCTCGTTTGAACGATCGGTGAAATGCCCGCGAGCTTGGCGGACTCGTCGAAGCTCGGTGCGCCCGGATCGGCGAAGGCTTGACCTTGCCTTCGCGTGACTGGATTGAACAGGGCGGCGGGATCGCTCAACTGATTTCGGCGGGCCATCGTCTGCCGATCGAGGTGCCTATGCTCTTGATCCTGATCGTCGGTTGGCCTGCGACTGGGGCCGCGACGCACCGACGATCCACAACGACAGCTGCTGATTTCCTTTATCCGCAAATTGCGCGAGCATACGGGATGGCTCGAGACGCGATCTGCGACGGTGGGCTCCAACAATTCAGCACCGAGGAACCGAACCAATGACTGTGCATCCTTCCCGGCGTCGCTACGGCCTGGCTACGCCATGGCAATGGCTGCTGCTGATTTCCCTGGCTATGCTGGCCGTCACGGCTGCCATCGCCCATGGTGTTGCTGGCGACGACAAAGCATTCATTGAGCAAAGTTCGGGCATGCAGTTGATGCCCTTCATCTACCTCGGTGCCAAGCACATGGTCACCGGCTATGACCATCTGCTGTTCCTGTTTGGCGTCATCTTCTTTCTGTACCGACTGCGCGAAATCGGTATCTACGTCACGCTGTTTGCGATCGGGCACAGCGTTACGCTGCTTTACGGTGTGCTCAGCGGCAGCCACGTCAACGCCTATCTGGTCGATGCGATCATCGGGCTGTCAGTGGTCTACAAGGCACTCGATAATCTGGGCGCATTCCAGCGCTTTCTCGGTGTGCAACCCAACACCAAGGCGGCCGTGCTGATCTTCGGTTTCTTCCACGGCTTTGGTCTGGCGACCAAGTTGCAGGAATTCACCCTCGCACCGGACGGCTTGGTCGCCAACATCATCGCCTTCAACGTAGGCGTCGAACTCGGCCAGTTCATTGCGCTCGGCGGCATTCTGATCGTGATCAGTTACTGGCGGCGGACGGATGCGTTCCGTCGGCAAGCCTTCGCCGCAAACGCCTTGCTCATGACCGCCGGCTTCGTGCTGATCGGATACCAACTCACTGGCTATTTCGTTTCCTGAGACCTATCCCATGACCTCATCGACCCTGTTGCACCCCTTGCCGACACGATCACAGCTGATCAGGGCGACCCTGATCGCCCTTGTCGTCGCCGGCCTGATCCTGCTCACCCTGGTATTGCCCGCTGAGTACCGCATCGATCCCACCGGGATCGGCAGGAAGCTCGGCGTTTATGGGATGAGTTCGGCGGACGCATCGACGCCGCAGGTTGCCGGCGGCGAAACTGCGCCGGTCACCGCTCCTGCGATCGTCGCACCTGCGCCGCCGGCATCCGCCGGCGGTTCGATGCACAATCAGTATGTGACGCAAAGCCTTACGCCATTCCGCAGCGAAGCGATGAGCGTTACGTTGGCGCCGAACAAGGGTGCGGAAATCAAGACGCGTATGCGCAAGGGCGAGCAATTCGCATTCAATTGGACTGCGGACCGCGGCGCGCTGGAATTCGACATGCATGGCGAGCAGGTCAACGCCGCCAAGGACGAATTCACCAGCTATTGGCTGGCCGATGCGCCGAGCGCTGCGGGGATTTTCACCGCACCGTTCGACGGCGTGCATGGCTGGTATTGGCAGAACAATGGCAGCGAACCCGTCACCGTCACGGTCACCGTGAGCGGTTTCTACAGCGAACTATTCAGACCCTGACGCGGGCGTCGCTGTGCTGCCAGCGTGGCGACGATTGCCGCGCCTTCGTGCATTTCGGCGAACCACACGGGAAATACTCGATGAAGCCACGTCTGCTACTTGCCGCACTGTTGACCATGCTCGCGCTCTCCGTGCTTGCGCACAATCCGAACGCGCCTCGTCGCGCGCAGCCGGCGCCGGAATCCTGCGTCCCGTTCGAAGGCAAAGACATCAAGACGATCGACTTGAAGGATCCGCAAGTCAAGGTCGAATACGCCAAGTGCGAAGCGGACCGGAAGTTGCAGAAGGAAGCCGCCGACAAGGCGAATCCTCACGACTACTGATCGGTAGAACGTCTGCTTGTTCTACGGCCGCCAGCCGGGTCGCGCGCAGAAATTGCGCGCGGCTCTGGCTTCGGAGGCATCGTAGCCAAAGCGGAAGCCTGGAGTTTGTCGGTCGTGCCCGGACCTGTTACATGCCGTGCAATTGCCGCATGAACCCTGCGGGGTCCATGTTGCGGATCAGCAGATGGGCCGCAATCAGAACCAAGATGACTGCCACGGTAGTTATCGCCAGTTTCTTTTTCATGAATGATCCTCCTTCAGGTGATGGCAAGCGTTTGTCGAACTGTGAGCTGCGCAGCCCGCCGAGCCGGAAGAAAGCTTGCGAGCGCTGATGCGATCAGAACCAGGCCGAACCACAGTCCGGCAGCGCTGGGCGACAACACCAGCGTCAGTGGTTGACTGGAGATCGAGGCCAGCACAGATCCGACCGCAGCCGAAATCGGAATGGACAGCGGTACCGCGATCAGCCAGCTCAGCACGCCGGCGATCAGTCCTTCGCCGAGCACGCTCTTGAGCACATCGGAGCGACGGGCTCCGATCGCCCGCATGATGCCGAGTTCGCGGGTGCGTTCCATGACACTGGTACTGAGCATCGATGCCAGTCCCAGTGTGCCGACCACGGCCATCATCACCGCGATGAATCCCAAGGCGAACACCAGGATATAAATGTGGCCTGCCTGGGCGGCACCGACCCGTTGCCTGGTCATGATGGTCTTGACGCTGATCCGTTCGCGTTCCAGCGCTGCGACGACTGACTGGGCAACCCCGTTGCCTGCTGTCTCGCCAAACCGGATGCGTATCGCGTTGGCCGTGTCAGAGCCGCCGCTTGCACGGTCAAAGGTCGCCGCAGAGACATAGCCTGCCGATGGCGTCAGCAACTCGCGCGCGATGCCCACGACCTGCAGGCGCAAGGCAAGACCATTGACCTTCAGCGAAATCCACTGCCCAGGTCGCACATCCGGGAACATCGAGATATGCGCCAGTTGATTCAATACGACGGCCGCGTCGTCGTCGGCGCTCAGCCAGCGTCCATCGAGCATGTGGGGATCGACCATGCGCGTATCTGGCGGCGCTGACCGCAGCGAGAACCCGCCATGTCCGCCGTCAGGATAGCTGCCCACGATGTCAACGTCGCTGCCCCGGTCGATCGCCGCCGAGGTGATGTTCCATAGCTCGGTATCGGCCACGCCGGCGGTGGCCGCGACCAGATCGATCACTTTCTGATGCGGTGCCGCGTTCTGCAGACGAAGCTCAAGATCGTAGTTCTGGTACGCAACCGCCTCAGCGACCAGGTCCGCCCAGGCCGATTTCAGATTCACGCTCGCAATGAACATCGCGCCGGCCGTTGCCAGCAAGCCCAGTGTCATCAATAAGCGGGCACGGCGTCGAAACGTATTGCGCAGGGCCAGGGTGAGGCTCGGGTCGGAAAGACCCAGTCGGCTGATGAAGCGCTCCATCGGACCGAATCCGATGCCGTTCCTGGTGACTCCATGATCGTCGATCGCCTCACGGACGGACCGTCGCGATGCGCTCAGAATCGGAATCGAGGTGGTCGCAATGGGCGTGAGCAGACCAAGGCCGACCACGCCCATCGGCAGCCATCCTGGTACCGCGTAACTGGCGATCTCCAGGTTGAGCAATTCGGCGACCAGGCTGACGAAGCCACGCCCCGCCAATAGCCCAAGGGGCAACGCAACCACGAGACTGACCACGGCAATCGCGCCGACCAGACACAGGTAGAGGACGGCAATCTGCCGGGAGCGCGCGCCAATCGCTTTCATGATCGCAATCTGACGCCCCTGCTGCGCAAGCAGACCGCCAATGATGGTCGCGCTCAAGATTGCCCCGAGCAGCAGCGCGAGCAGGCTGAACATCTGCAGCATGCGCACCACGGCATTCAATTGGCCCTGGTGTGGATGCCGAAGTGGCGGCGGTATGCGAATTTCGTGGACGTCGTGGCCGTTTTGCTGCAGCCAATCGGCGACCAGACGTGCTGTCGCCTGGATCTGTGCGGCGTCGCTGCTTCCCTCTTTGACCACGATCTTGAGCAGATCGAGTGCGCTGGCTTCGCCGAGTTCGGTCAGCGTTGCCGGGGTGACGTAGCCGTATATGGTTTGCTCCTGCCACGCCGGTGCCAGTCCCGCATCATGTACCACGCCAGCGATATGCAGGGTTCGTTGGCCTCCGGCCTTGGTTTGCACCGCCATGCGGTCACCCACCGCGTGGTTGGTGAGCGGCATTGCGCTGCGTTCGACCAACATCGAGCCGGTGGGAGGCGGCCACGCTCCGGACTCCGGCCGGAAGGCATTGATCCGCAGCAGGTCGAAGTCCGCAACGACAAACAGCATCAGCGGCATCCACTCGTTGGGTCCTACCTGGATCCGCGCTGACAACGCGCCGCTCGCTTCGGCATCGGCAATGTTGGGGAGCGCGCGCACCTGTTCAATCAGCGTGGAGTCGACTCCGTCCACATGCAACTGAGCAGAGGCGGGGTTGGTGGCGATGTAATTGCGTGGTACCTCGCGGATCAGGATCGCGTAGGCAGTGAAAATGGCCGCAACCACGGTAAGGCTTGCTGCCAGGGCGGCACTCATCATCAGAAAGCGGCTTTGGGCTGAGCGCAGATCAGTCCATACCTTGCGCCAGCGCGGACGCATCAGAGCGCTCCCGAGTCTGTTGCCACCCGCCCGTCACTCAGGGTGATGGTGCGGGTAAAGAACCGGCTCAGGTCGCGCTCATGGGTCACCGTCAGTACGGTCTTCCCATCGGCCGCCAGCGAGGCCAGGAAGCTCATCACGTCGTCCGAGGTTTTTGAATCCAGATTGCCGGTCGGCTCGTCCGCGACGACGATCGGAGGGTCGTTGGCCAAAGCACGCGCGATGGCGGCTCGCTGCTGCTGGCCGCCCGAAAGATCAGTCGGCAGCTTGTCCGCCTGGTCGGCAATGCCAAGGCGGTCGAGCAGGCCGATCGCCCTCTTGCGCCGTTGTCCGGCCGGGTACGTTCGGCAGAAATCCATCGGCAAGGCGACATTCTCCGCAATGCTCAGGGTTGGCAGCAATTGAAAAAACTGGAACACGATGCCGATGCTGCGGCCACGCCAGTGCGCCAGTGCTTCCTGCGACAGTTCATGGATACCGCGTCCGTCGACGTGCAGGGTGCCCGCCGACGGTGTATCGATACCGGTAAGCAGATTGATCAACGTCGTCTTGCCGCTGCCGGACTTGCCGACGACGGCGACGCACTCTCCGCGGCGAATATCGAGATGCACGTCTTTCAGCGCTGAAAATGGCCCATGGGCGGACGAATAGTCCTTGCTGACCTTGCGCAATTGAATCAATGCGGGTGCTGCGGGGTTGCTGTCTGTGTTCATCGCTGTGGTTGCCGTTCTCAATGCTCGTGTTTTCGAACATACTGTTCGGCAACGCGAAGTCGAAGAACACGACGACAGCATTTGTTCGATTCCGAACATTTCTCTACGGATTGTCCAGGAACACCGATGTCCGAACTGAAATCCGATCGCCGCATACAGAGAACGCGCGAACTGTTGCTCGATGCGCTGGTGCAGCTGCTGATGGAGCGTGGCTATGAAAAGCTCACGATTCAGAATCTTCTGGATCGGGCCAAGGTCGGCAGGTCAACCTTCTATGCGCATTTCCAAAGCAAGGACGAGCTGCTCGCCTGCAGCATCGAACGACTGCGCGGACACCTGGTTTCGGAGTGGCGCAATGAAGCGCAAACCAACGCCGCGAAGACACAGCGACTCGCCTTTGCGCTGCCGTTCTTCCGCCATCTCGATAGTCATCGCCGCATCTACCACACGACGATTGGCCGTGAACATGAGCGCTCCATCGAGCTGCATATGCGGCGTATGCTACGGGAATTGGTGGGCGAGGATATGCGGCAGCAGCGGGTACGTGCGAGCGTTGAGGTCATGGATTTGGCAAACCGCTACGTTGTTGGCACCTTGTGGTCGCTCGTTGTGTGGTGGATGGACGGCAGCAAGTCGTTGACAGCCGAAGCAGTCAACCAGATCTTCCAGCGCCTGACCTTCCCTGGCCTGGACGCCATTCTCGGAGAGGAATCGTGATCAGGCGCGCCTTTGCCGGATGGCCTGTTGGCCGGTGCACGCTATTGCCCTGGTTTGGCCGAAGCTTCCGTAAGAATCGCTGCCTCCAGCGCAGTCAGGATTTGCCATGACGAAGGGCAACGCACGACTTCACGTTGGCATCGGCTATGCGTTGATTGCTGCTGGCCTGTTCGGCGCCAGCACACCGTTCGCCAAGGGCTTGCTGGGCGAAATGCCGCCGCTGCTGCTCGCTGGCTTGCTCTATGCCGGATCGGGTCTGGGACTGAGCCTATGGCTGTTGGCCAGGCGCATGCTCGGTCGAACCAGTGCTGATGCGGCGCTCGCACGCAGGGACATCCCGTGGCTGGCTGGAGCCGTAGTGTTTGGCGGCGTACTGGGTCCGGCGCTGTTGATGTTCGGACTGATGTCGACCGCGGCGGCCGATGCTTCGCTGTTGCTCAATCTGGAAAGCGTCCTCACCGCGATGATCGCCTGGCTCGTGTTTCGCGAAAACGTCGATCGACGCATTCTGTTCGGTATGGCAGTGATCGTGCTGGGCGGCGTGCTGCTGGCGTGGGATCCGCAGGCAGCAGGCGGCCTGTCGTGGGGCGCACTGGCTATCGCCGGTGCCTGCCTGTGCTGGGCGATCGATAACAATCTGACCCGTGTCGTATCCAGCGGCGATCCAGTGCAGATCGCTGCGATCAAAGGCGGTGTGGCGGGCACGATCAATGTCAGTCTGGCGCTGCTGTTGGGTGCGTCCCTGCCTGCCTGGCTGCCAATGCTCGGCGCCGCAACCATCGGCTTGTTTGGCTATGGCGTCAGCCTGGTGATGTTCGTCCTGGCGCTGCGCCATCTCGGTACGGCACGCACGGGCGCCTACTTCTCGACCGCTCCCTTCGTCGGCGCATCGCTCGCGCTGCTGTTCCTTGGAGAGTCGCCGACCACACTATTCTGGATCGCTGGCGGTTTGATGGCGCTCGGCGTCTGGCTGCACGTCAGCGAGCGCCATGCGCACGAGCATACGCACGAGGAATTGGAACACGATCACGGCCATCGCCATGATGAGCACCACCAGCATGACCACGAGTTCGATTGGGATGGCGCCGAACCGCACAGCCACCCTCATCGCCACCAGCCGATCACGCATTCGCACCCGCACTATCCCGACATCCATCATCGGCACCGGCATTGAGAAAGGCCGGACTCGGATCGGTGTGCCTGCAGGTGGAGTGCATGGCGTATTGGAAGGTTCTGGTCCCGCCGAAGATTGATGCGCTTCGCGGTGCTCAGCACATCCTATGAAGTTCACTGCTGTCCGGTGCTCTCAAAGCTGCTACGAAACAGGGCGCCCGGTACTTCGACCAACTGGCGTTCAACGGCACCGGCGTCGCAGAGCACGCTACCGTTACCATCACCATCGATCGGTGACGGCAGTTCGCGCGCATCTCGCCAAAAGCAGTCCATTCCGCCGCGATCAATGGCCGCGCTGCCTGGTTGCGGCAAGAAGGTATCGATGCGACCGCCATTGTGGGCGAGCGCAGCCAGGCCGAATCCGGCAAACGTGGAGGATATCGCGTCGCTGGGCGCATTCATGCCGCAGCCGAGGGCGCCAATATTGCTACCGAGGCTGGTAATGCTGGTTGTGGTGGATGTCGAACAGGTATTGCCCGCCGCAGCCCAGATCAGCGAGCGTTCAACCTCCAGCAGTTGGCTGCCCGACACATGCAGGGTGCTGCCAGTGCCACTGGCGGTGCCGCCCATCAGGGTGCAGTTCTCGATCAGGGCCGCGATGCCGTTGCTCGACAAAAAAGCGAAGTCGCCGCCGTTACCTTCGGTGGCCGAGTTGTTGGACGTGGTGACATACAGAAGCTGGGGATTTCTGCCGATCAGGGCGGACACGGCCAATGAGGAAATGGCGCCGCCTTCGGTTCGTGCGGTGTTGTCATTGAGTGTGACCCGTTCCAGTCTCAGCTCGCCGCCATCGCTTCGGATCGCCCCCCCGGCACGCGCGCTATTGCCGCTGAATGCGCTGTCTTCGATATAAGCCGAGCCTTTGGTGAAGAGGGCACCGCCGTCGCGCACCGCGGCGTTGTTGCGCAGGACTGAGTATTCCGCGTCGGCGAAACTGACGTCCGCGCGCAGGTAGATCGCGCCGCCGTCTTCGCCGCTGGTGTTGCCATCGAAGCTCGACTCCGAGAAATATAATTCTGCGTTGCCTTTGAAGATGGCTCCGCCCAGGCGGGCGCTATTACCGAGAAATCGGCTTCTGACAATGTTCACTTGCTGCTCGTAGCTCTGGATCGCACCGCCCTCACCGCCGCTGGCATTGTTGTTGCTGAACGTGCTGTCGAACACCGTGACCGTTGCCCTGGTCGCGATGGCACCACCGTTGGCGGCGAGATTGCCCAGAAAGCGCGAATTGTCGATATTGAGGGTCACGTTGGCGAAGGTGGCGATGGCGCCGCCAGAAACCGAAGCAAGCGAGTTGCTGATGGTGACGTTGTTCAGATCAAGGCGGGTGTTCGCATTGACCAGCACCGCGCCACCGAAGGGCTCGGCCCCGCTGGCGCCGCGGTCAAGCGTGATGTTCTGCAGAGTGATCTGAGTCTGCCCCTTCGGACCATCCTGGTTGATCACATAGAAGCGCGTCTGATCCTGCGCATTGAGCGTGATCCTGCCGCCCCCATCGATCACCACAAAGTTCTGCAGAATGTGTGCCGTGCTCACCGGAATCGTGTGGGGATTTTCCCCGCAATTGAACGTCAGCACGCCACCCTGATTATCATTGACCACCAGCGACAGTGCGGCATTGTAGGTACTGGTGGTGCAACTGGCTGGCGTACCGGTCCCGACCACAGCGCTCTCGGCGTAGGCGTTCAGTGGCAAGCTGGAGAACAGTCCCAGTACAAGCAATCGATTCATTGCGATCTCCATGATTTACGGGCAATAGCCGGGTGCGAGTGGTCCGAGCGTGTCTTCAAAATCGGCATGGAAGATCGGATCGCCGAGCATTGGCGAAAACTCGCTGGTGTTGCCGTCGGCATCGACCGCGGTGGCGACCAGGGGCAGCACGTTGGCCGAGTCGGGCGCGGTCAAGACAAATGTCTGGATGCTCTGCGCCTGCGCGGCGCTGACCGTATCGCTGGCAAGCAGCTGCCTGGAACCACCGCCACAATCGGCGCGATAGAAATTCACCGTGATCGGATAGCTGGCGTTCGCAATCGCGGTGTCGACCCGATACTCCAGCGTTACGCTGCTGCCGCCCTCGGGAATGAATCCCTCTGGCAGGACTAGCTCCGGGCTGTTCTGCAGTCGGTTGCTGCCCTCATCGGCATCATCGGTATCGTTGGCGGTGCTGCCAAGCAGATTGCCCTCGGCATTATCGAAGGCCAGCCCTTGATTGCCACGGTAATGGTTAAGCGTGGTCTGCTGGCCGTTGCAGCCGAGAACAGCAACGCCGGCGCGCCCGCTGTAAGCAATCAGGTTGGCCTCACCCTCGCCGCTGCCGCCGAAACCAAGGGCGCAGCCCGACCCCGAAAATTCAATCGTCGAGCCGGCGGCCTGAAGATCATTGCCCAGTCTGCGCCTGCCCGATACATCGCTGCCAAAATAGTTTCCAAGCACCTGTGTACCGGCAAAGATGCCCGGCGTATTGGCGCGGAACAACAGCACCTGTGCGGTGTGACCGGAGAACACATTGCGCGCCTCCGGGCTGGTGCCGCCAATCAGGGCATTGCCAAGGCGAAACGCGAGCAGACCAAAGCTGTTTCCGATCACCGCATCGCCGGCAGCATTGGTGCCGACCAGATTGCCCTGAATTCTCGGTGCCGGCAGGGCGTTGCCGTTGGTGTTCATCGCGAAGTTGAGGCCGCTGATCAGATTGCGTTCGGCCGGCTGGGTACCGCCGATGACGTATTCGCCACTGCCCGCCAACGCGATGCCGTTCGATTGCGGCTGGGTACCGCTGATCAGGACCGCGCTGCTGCCAGTGACATCCGTCCCCAGATAACAACCTTCGATGCGGTGCGCGCCGGCACCGCGCAGAAATACCTGGGCTTCGCGGTATCCGTTTATCACCAGGCCGCGCAATACGCTTGCGCTGTCGCTGTCGAGTTGGAATGCGTAGTTGGCGTTGCCGTTCGGATTGGCGCCTCTGACTTCGATTTTCAGGATTCCGTTGAGCCCGCCCTCAGCCGGTGTCTGCGTATTTGCCATGGCACCGGGCTGGGTGTAGCCATCGATCACTACCGACGGGCCCGTGGCAGGTAGCAGGGGCCCGTCGGGCACACTGATTCGCCAATGCTCGGTCGCCGACTGGAAGCCGGCATCGCTGACCGGAATATCAAAGGCGATCAGATCCGGCGCGGGCGTGGCATTGGCGGCAATAAGTGCAGCGCGTAGGCTGCAGGCGCCGCCCGTGCAATTGTCGCTGAGCAGGTCACTGGTGGTATTGACCGTGATGGTGAGCGCCTCGGTCGCGCGTATGCCGAGCAGGTTCAACAAGATCAGGATGAGGATAAAGCGACGCATGATTCACTCCGTGTATTGAAATACGCCGTCGCGAATCTGCAACTGGCGCGCGGTGTTGGTCTCGATCGAACCCGAAAAAGTGGCGCGGATCCGTGTCGGGTTGGTCTCTGCCCGCTCGATCACCACGGTCAGGTCAAAGGGCATCATGTTTCCGGCAAGGAATTCCTCGTGACTGAGGTTGCCGATCTGGGCGACGCTGCCGACGGCATTGCCCGAGCGCAACGGATAGGTGCCAGGACCGGTGATGCCATAGAGGTTGATGTTGAAAGTTTTCTCGTTTGCGTCTTTCGGCCCTTGCGTGCCGCTGATCATCAGCGCCTGGTGGTAGCCAGGCGGATGGAAGGCACCGAATACTTCGGTCTCGAAGCGCCATTCAACGCCGTCGATCGACATGCTGAGTTGATCGCCGCTGGCCGCGGCTGCCTGCGCCTGACTGACCGGTATGGGCCTGTATTGCCCAACCTCCGATAGCTCGTCCGAAGGCTGGCAGGCACACATGAGGAGCGAAAATATCGCCAGCCAAATTGTGCCGATCGTGGGATGGCATAATGACCTCTGGCGTATTGTGTTCATGCTCAGAACGCCAGCGGTGCGGTGAGCCCCTGGGCCGTGCCCAGTGGCCAGCCGTTGCTCGAGCCAAAGGGCCCCAGTGTCACCTGGGCAGCGTCGCTGCTCTGGATGACATACCAGCGTTGATCGCTGCGCCGATAGACCGCAAGGTCATTTTGCCCATCTCCGTCGACATCGATGGATACCGGGAGGTCGACGCTGGCCAGACCCCAGTCCACTGGTTCGGAGTCGGGGAAGCGGAACCACTGCCAGCGATCGATCATCAGGTTCTTGCGCACCACCATCATGCCGAGGCGATTGCCCGACGTGCTGGTGCTCCAGCGTCCGAGTACCAGCTCATCGCCGAATATTCCCCACGAAGGCCCATCAAAGAAAGTGCCGGGCGTGTCCGGGGTGAATGGAACGATCTGCAGCATGCGCATCTGCGGCTCACTGCTGCTCTGCCGGGCGTAGATGAAAATCTCGTCGCGGCCGTCGAGGTCGGCATCCTGGCCGGCGCCAAAGCCGATGCTGCCGGAGCTGAAGTTGGTGGGCGAGAGCACGCGCGGGTCGATAATCTGGTCCAGCAATTGTCCGGATCTTGAAAACAGGATCCGTGAAGTCCACGCCCCGTTGGCCAGAAATGCCATTGCCAGATCGGTTATGCCATCACCGTCGTAGTCACCAGGAATGACAAAATGCTCGGTGGTATCCCAATCACCCGGCAATTCCAGAAAGCGCGCGCCGGCGCCCGTGGTGAAGTTCAAGGTGCCCGTGGCTTCGTCCCAGTAGCCGAAATTCATCCGCGAGCGACCGCCGAATCGTCCCGCGTACACCGGCGTCCGGTTCGTGCCCAAGCTCACTGGGCCAAAACTCTGCGCTGGTGAAAGCTGGAGTGCCGACCAGTTCATCTGTGGCAGCGCGTCCGCGCTGAAGTCCAGAATAGCCAGCGGACTGTGACTGGCCTCGACGCCCCCGTTGAAAGTCAGATCGAACGCCGGCCGACGGCAGGGAGTGAGCGCTTCCACGGACTCCTCAAAGCCACTCGCGTGTAGCTCATCAGGCTCGGCGGTGTCGATCACCAGCGTGGCTTCGGAGATGCTGCCACTGCCACCACCAGTCACCTCCGGCGTCCGTGTGATGCTGAGTGTCAGTAGGCCGTTGCGATTGCGATCAAATTCCAGAAATCGCCCAATCATGTTCAGGCATTGGCCTTCGACGCCGGTTTGGTAGGCCCTGGACGCAACATTGGGCACCGCAGCGGAACCCGTGCGCAGCTGCTCCATCGTGGTCAGTGCGCGATCGTCGAGTACGTATACGCCGGAAAATTGCGCGCCGGTGTCCATGCCATGGGGAAACAGCGGCAACTCGACCGCGCCCGGCACATCCACCAGGCGCATCGCCAGCTCGTGAGCGGCGCTGTAGTTCAAGCGCAAGTGCAGACGCGCGGTTCGAATTTCGCTGTCGACGCCCTGGATCTCGAACTGCAGGTCGCGACCGCCATCGGTGAGCGGGCCGACATTGCTGGCGCTGAAGCTAAAGGTGGTGGCTAATAGGGTCGTTGGCAGCAGGGCGACGCTGGCAGCGAACAATTTCAGGTTCATGGGCGGGTTTGGTCTGCGCTGAACGACGGTCACCATTAGCGCGCATCCGAGTGCGCCGCCGCCATGACACGGATATGTCAGCCGAGCGCCAGGGCAGCGACCGCCGGCCGTTCTGCTGGCTCTGGCCCAGGCCCCGCTCAGGCATACTGATAGACGATGCGCCGCTCAATTCCTGCCGCCCTGCTGTGCCTGTTCGCGTTCGCCGCATCGGCGTCGACCCCGTACGTGCGCAGCTTTGACAGCGTGCCTGGATTCAACGCGGCCGAGGTTCGCGCGATCGCTCAGGACGCCCGTGGCTTCATGTGGTTCGCCAGCGAGCAGGGACTGATTCGATTCGACGGCCAGCAGGCCCGGCGCTTTGCGCCCAGCGAGCGTCCCTGCCGTGTACTTTCGGTCAGTGTTGATGACTTCGGAGCGTTCGCACACGACGAATGCGGGCAGCTCTTTTCCGTGGACTCGCATGAACAGACGCGGCTGCTGCTCCCGGCGCAAGTCGGTCGCGTACGCGCCGCTGCAAGCGTTGGTGCCGATCGCTATGCCGTTGTCGACAACCAGCTGGTCAGCCTGCGCGGCGACGCATTGAAGCCCCTCGGTCTGACTGTGGTGCCTGAACCCTTCGGCTTTCCGCGCCTGCTCGCGGTGGGCTGCGGCGTGGTGCTGAGTACCTCGGCGACAAGCTGGCTGATTCGCAATGATCAGCCCGGTACGGCGCCGACTCCGTTGCGCAGCGAGGGCGGCGCGGAAATCGGCGATGTGGTGGCCGCAGCCGGCTGCGATGCCAACCCACTGGCATTGCTCACGCGTTTTCCCGGTGTGCTGTATCGCGCCGAATCGGGCAAGCCGGCACGCCTTCGTGAGTTGCACAGCGAGCGCAATCGCGGCATTGGCCTGGCCTACCGCGGCGCACGATTGTGGGCTGGCTATGACATCAAGCTGCTCGGCTTCGATGGCGATGAATTGAGCCAGACTTTTGCACAGAGTCGCGACCTGCCGAGCGGCGGCCCGCTCCTGGTCGATGCGGAACAGTCATTGTGGATTGGCAGCATCGCGCGGGTGCTGCAGCTTCCCGAGCCCGATGCGCAGCACTATGACGCCAGTGCCGGACTGGTTTCGTCACATGCCTATGATGTGGTGGCCGAACCCTGGCGCGGTGCCGATGCGGTGCTCGCGTTGACCTGGCAAGGGGCGCACCGCTTGCGTGGTGGTCGAGTCGAAAATCAGCGGCCGATGGATTTGTTCGGGACCGCCTGCACGGGTGCACAACACAGCTGGTACGCCACCGCCACTGCCTGGCAGCTCGACAGCGCGGCGGGATCGATTCGATTTTCGAGAACGCCAGGCGATGAATCAACGATTTCCCAATGCGCTCAGGCGAACGACAGCGATCTCGCGGCCACGGAACTGGGTCTGATTACCCATCACGAAGGCCAGGCCGAGCCCATCGTGCTGCGTCGTGCACTACATCCTGAAAATCCGCCCGGCATCAGCGCAGTAGCGGTGCACGCTGAACGACTATGGCTGGCCCATGGCGACGAGGTTTGCGCGCTTGCGCTGCAGTCGCCAGATCAAGTCGCCTTGTGCCAACGCTGCAGCGGTGCGCGCAGCATCCGTGGCCTGCTCAGTGAGGAAGGCAAGCTCTATGCGAGCGCGCCGCCACTCGGCATCGTTCGTATCGACGTCGATGGCTGTCATCCGCAACGAATCGACATCGATTCGCTGGGGCCGGCGCCCAACGGTCTTGCGCAAGCGCATGATCCCGGCTTCTGGGCATTCAGTAGCCAAGGGCTACTGCGGCTTCGGACCAGCGGCCCGGAACAGCTGCAGATGCTCGAAACCATCGGCCGTCCACAGGGACTCAGCTCGGCGGCGGCGATCGCGGTACTCGATATCGGCCAGGCCCTTTGGGTGGCCAATATCGAGGGTTACACGCGGATCAGTCGCAGCCAGTTCGACCGGGCCGAGCGGCCATTGCGCCTGACACCGCTGCGCGCCAGTGCCGATGGTCTGCCGATCGGGAACGGCGAGGTGTTGCCGGCCAGTACACGCGTGGTTGAGCTGAGCTTTGCCGGCTTGAGTTTCAAGGCACCCGAACAGTTGCGCTACCGGCACCGCATCAATGCCTCGGCGTGGTCGCCAGCCAGCGCCAACCCGTCGATCACCCTGACCGGAGTTCAACCCGGCGCATACCGGATCGAAGTCGCCTTTCAGCGAAGTGCGGCTGGTCTCTGGAGCGCTGCAGAAGTCTTGGGATTCAGCGTGCGCAGTCCCTGGCAATACACGTGGTGGGGCAGCTCCTTGATTGCCTTGGCCGTGCTCAGTCTGATTGCCGCGGCCTATGGCGTTCGCCGTCAGCGGCTGGCATTGCTGAGTCGTCAACGCAGCGAAATTGCTGCCGATCTGCATGATGAGCTCGGTTCCGAACTGGCCAGCGTGCGCGTGCTCAGCAGTTTGCTCGAGCGTGCCGATCTGAGCGATGTGGAACGCAGTGCCTTGATCGCAGACTTGCAGGAGAGCAGTGAGGCGGCGTCCGGCAATCTGCGACGGCTGGTCGCCCATATGAAATCCGGTGCCACGATCGGCCAATTGTTGGCCCAGGTCAAACGATTGGCCGAGCGCCTCTGCGGCTCGGCGCTGCAGTTGCAGATCGAATTGTCCGAACTCGAAAATTCACGAGCCTTGCCCGCGTCCACCTATCGGCAACTCTATCTCCTACTCAGCGAAGCTCTGAGCAATGTCGCCCGCCATGCGCAGGCGACGTCAGTGACATTGCATGCCACGCTGCGGTCGGGGCGGCTGGTTTTGGAATGCGAGGATGATGGCTGCGGCTTTGATCCCGGCAGCGCCCAAGGCAATGGCCTTGGTCATTTGCGTGAGCGGGCGCGCAAACTTGGCGCCACACTGAGCATCCGCAGTGCACCGAGCCACGGCACCAGCGTTCGGATTGAGGTGCCACTGTGAGTGCTGGTTTTCGCCATCGTCACCGGCGCGCCGGCCACCGTCCTGGCGAGCATGTTCATGTCTGCACAAATTCAGGGCAGTCAGGCAAGATGCGCGGATGAGCCCACTGCGCCTGGCAATGCTGGAAGACAATCCGCACTTCGCGCGGGCCTTGCAACTGCTGTTGCGGCAGGCTGGGTTCACAGTTCAGGCGCATTACACCAGCGCCCACGACGCGCTGAAACTCTTGCACGCGCTCGACTGCCCCGTCGACGTACTGCTCTGCGACATCGGCTTGCCAGGACGCGACGGGATCAGCGTGCTGGCGCCACTGAAGGCGCGCTTTCCGCAGCTCCAGATCATCATGTTGACCAGCTTCGATGAACCCGCGCAGATCCTGCGCGCGATCAGCGAAGGCGCCGATGGCTATGTATTGAAATTGAGCGAGCCGGCGCAGTTGGCGGAGCAGATCAGCCAGATTCTGCGCGGCGCGCCGCCATTGTCTGCCACCGTTGCAGCCCTGGTACTGCGCACGCTGCGCGGTCGCGCCATCAGTGATCAGCCCAGTACTCAGAGCCCGCTGAGTGCCCGTGAAGTCGAGGTGCTTGATGCGCTGCGACGGGGTCTGAGCTACAAGGAGACCGCACATGAGCTGGACATCGCGCTCGATACCGTGCGCAATCACATCCGCAAGATCTACGACAAGCTCGGCGTCAATTCAGCGCGCGCGGCGATCGCGAGGATGGCGGGCGGTCCCTGAGCAAGCGCAGTGCCCGCGTTCTCGACCCATGCTTCGGTCCTGTTCCCGCTCGTGGGAAGAGGACAAAGGCGGGTAAAACCCGCAGAGCTGTTGATTGGCTGCGTGTAGGCATTCGCCGCGAAATGGCTGCTTCGCAAAGAAGCCCGCCGGCGGCCAGGGGCAAGGCTTGCGCAGGCGTTAGTGAAACCGCAGAACTTTCAATCTGTGACCTGCCGCCCGCCGTTGCGCGGTTGCCGCCCAGCGCCGAAAACTGCGATGATCGTGGCGAGAGGATTCAGCGAACATGAGCGGCGATCGACCCGATCCTTCCGATTTGCCGACGCAGATCGACGGCCCAGCGCCAGGCGCGACCCTTCCGCAGTCGGATGGGACCCTGGTGGTTGCGCATGCCGAGGGCATCAAGTCCGCATCCTCGATGAACGTTTCGATGAGCGAATCCGATGGCGGCTCGACTTCCGCCTTGATCGGGAAAGTCATCGGCTCGTATCGGATTCGCGCCGAACTCGGCGCCGGCGGCATGGGCGCGGTCTATCTAGCCGAGCAGTTCGAGCCGGTGCGACGCCAGGTAGCACTGAAGGTGATCAAGGCCGGCATGGACAGCGAGGATGTGATCTCGCGTTTCCAGTCCGAGCGCGAACTGCTGGCGCGGATGAACCACCCCAATATTGCCCAGGTGCTCGACGTCGGCGCGACCCCCGAAGGCCGGCTGTACTTCGCGATGGAATATGTGCCGGGCGTGCCGGTGACCGAATTCTGCGATCGGCGTGGTCTCGATATCGCACATCGGTTGGAAATGTTTCTGCAGATCTGCGAGGGCGTGCAGCACGCGCACCAGAAGGGCGTGATCCATCGCGATCTGAAACCGAACAATCTGATGGTCGCTGATTATCAGGGCCAGATGCTGGTCAAGGTGATCGATTTTGGTATCGCCAAAAGCATGGACCCGGGCCGCGGCGATACCGGCTCGACGCGTATGGGTGTCCCGATCGGGACGCCCGCCTACATGAGCCCCGAACAGGCTGCCGGCGATCTGGCCGCGGTCGATACGCGCAGCGATGTCTACTCGCTCGGCGTCGTGCTGTATCGGCTGATCACCCATGATCTGCCGATTTCAGGCGACACCATTGCGCGGGCCATGGACAGCGATCTCGCGCGCGTGCTGCGTGAAGCCGATATCCGTCCACCCAGCCGCAAGGTACTGGAGATCGCCAAGGACACCCGCGTCAACCAGTCTGAATGGAAGCGGGCGATGGCCGGCGACGCGCCAACGCTGGCGCGCGCCCTGGCCGGTGACCTGGACTGGATCACGCTCAAGGCGCTCGAACGCGATCGCGATCAGCGCTATTCCTCGGTTTCCGAGTTGGCTGCCGATGTGCGTCGGCATCTGCAGGGCGAAGTTGTGCTCGCTGGCCCGCCCAGCAAGATTTACCGCGCTCGCAAGTTCATCGCGCGCAACAAGCTGCTGGTCGGTGCTGCGGCTGCCGTCGTGCTGTCCCTGGTGCTTGGCATCATCGGCACCAGCTATATGGCGGTCGAGGCGAGTCGGCAGCGTGCACGTGCCGAGGCCGCCATGTTGGAAGCCCAGCATCAACGCGATCGCGCGGCGGAAGAGTCCGCACGCGCGATCAGCACGCGAAGTTTTCTGGAAGAGATGATTGCCGCGCCCGATCCCTGGAAACTGGAAGGCGGTTCGGCCGAGACGCGCAATGTACGCGTAGTCGATGCGCTGGCGGCCGCTGCCGGCAGTCTCGAGCGCAGTCTCAAGGATCAGCCGGCCTTGCGCGGCGAGATCGCGACCATGCTGGGGCGAACGCTGCGTCGACTCGGCCAGCTGGAGTCTTCGCGCGCGCAACTCGAGAGCGCGGTGAAACTGCTGCAACCGATTCACGCCGAATCCGCCCTGCCGCGGCTGGAGGCCGAGGCGCAGTTGGCGATCACCCAGGCCGAACTCGGCGAGTTCGAAGTTGCCGACCAGTCGCTAAGCCGTTTGCTGCCTCTGCTCGAAACCAGGTCCGAGGTATCGCGCGACCTGCTGATCGAGGCGCGTCGCACTGCTGCGCTCGCGGCCAATGGCGTTGGCGATGGCCAGCGGGCCGAAAAAATTGCGCGCGACAATCTGCGTCTTGCTGCCGCCCAATCCGGCCAGGAGTCGGCAGCCAGTGGGGCACAGGCTGCGCTCGCCGACATTCTCGGCGAACAGGGTCAGTGGGACGAGGCGGAGCGGCTGATCAACGAGGCCTACACCAATGAGCAGCTGCGTCATGGGCGCAGCCATCCGATCGTGATCCAGTTGCTGTCATTGAGCGCCACCCTTGCCTTTCGCAAGGGCGACTACAGCCTAGCCGAGGCGCGTTATCGTGAAGCAGCTGCGCTCGCTGAGCTATCACTCGGTGCGCGCCACCCGGAGACCTTGCGCTTCAAGGCGCATGCCCTGCTTGCGCTCGCCGATGGCGGCGGCTCGGAGCGGTCGTTGCCGGAGTTTCGCGAGCAGATTGCACTGCGCACCGAGGTGATCGGTGCCGATCACCCTGATGTGTTGACGATGCGCTCGAACTACGCGAACGCCCTGCGTGCGGTTGGCCAGGAAGCGGCTGCCGAGGCCGAGATCGAGCAGGTGTTCCGGCGTCGTCGCGCCACGCTCGGCGAGACCCATCCGGACACTTTGAGTGCGATCAATATGCTCGGCGTGATTGCCCGTCAGCGCAAGGATTTTGCCAAGGCTGAGGTGCTGTTTCGGCAGGCTTCAGAGCTCTATTTGAAAGCGAAGGGACCGCTGCATCCGGAAGCAGTGATGATGCAGGCCAATTATCTTGCAGCGGTGCGCGATCTGGGGCGCATCGATGAAGCGGTCGCTGGATTCAGCGAACTGCACAAGCGCGCCGAACAGGTGTTCCCGCCCGAACACTGGTTCCTCGCGGTGATTCGCGGACATCTTGGACTGTCGTATATGGAGGCGGCGCGCTACGCCGATGCCGAGCCGATGCTCAAGCAGAGTTACCAGGTCGTCCAGGCACAGTTCGGCGATGAGGATGTCCGCAGCCGCACATTTCGTGGCCGGCTCGCCGAACTTTATCGGCGCTGGGGCAAGCCGGCCGAGGCGGCGGTCTACGCGCCCTGAGCCTGAGCCCTGCAGTTACGCCGAGTGATCACTCCGGACAAATCGGCGCTGCTGGCGGAGTGGATTCCAGTCCATCGGCGAACAGCAGCGGGTTGTAGCAGGCCGGGCCGCCAACAAAGCGGATCGCATTGAGGTCGGGTCGGTAGCTGCCGAATTCGCCTGCGCTGAGTTGCACCTGCCAGGTATCGTTGCTGATGCGGCTGGCATTCCCAGAGAAGTCGTGCCACTGGATACTCGCCGCATCTCCCGCTACCAGGGGGGCGAACACCCGGAAGGTCCACAGCGAGCCCGGTGTGAAGCTGGCACCGTGGTAGCGGATATTGATCACGGCGGTGTTGCAGCCGACCAGCTCGAAGCCATTGGTGCCGTAACTGTGTGCGTACAAGGCGCTGCTGCCGGCTACCGGATCGCGGCCGAGCGCGATCGGTTCCAGCAGTTGCACATCAACTGCCTGGGCGGTGCCATTGATGCAGGCGGCACTGCCGGTGCCGCTGATCAGGTCACTGGTGACCGCTACCGCGGCGCTGCCTTCGGCGCGGCGGATGCTGACGCCGATCGAACCGACATCGCGTTGTACCGCATCCAGCACGCCGTCGCCGTTGCCATCGCCAGGTCCTGCGATGCCGCCGGGTACATCGGGCGCGAGATTCTCAACGGCATCAGGAATGCCGTCGTTGTCGGTGTCGGGTTGCCGCAGGATGCTGGCAACGCCGGCATCGGTACCCGCATGCAGCACATTGGCATTGAACGGATCGACTGCGACCGAGTAGGCAGATTCCGCCGGCAGGCCGATACTGATCGACAGCCAGGTGATCGACTGCGTGCCGGGATCCCAGACGCCGCGATAGATCGCCCCGGGATTGGCTTCATAGCCGCCGGCGGCGGCGTAGAGGATGTGGTGGTTCTGCGGATCGAACACGAGATCGCGCAATTCGACGCTGCCGTTGAGACCCTCGTTGTGAGGCAGCCAGGTCGCGCCGGCGTCTGCACTGCGATAGATCGTCGAGAATCCGGTATTGCGCAGGTCGGTGAGTGCCGCCCACAGCACATTGCCGTCGAGCGGATCAATCAGCAGGGCGGCGACATCGAGTTGGGTATTGGAAAATCCGACCTTGGTCGGTAGTCCATTGCTGGCCAGATGTGTCCAGGTCGCTCCGGCATTGCTGCTCCTGAAGATGCCGCTGGCGAAGTCAGCCGGCACGATCGCATCGCCGGTATTGAAGTCATCGTAGATTGCCTCGGTGCCGAGGTAGAGCAGGTTGCTATTGTTGGGATCGAAGGCGAGCGATGTGGGCGTGATGCGCTGGGCCAGATCGTCATTGCCGAAGCTGGTCGGCAGCCCACTTCCCGTTCCATCAAGTGCCGTCCAGCTGGCGCCGAGATTGCTCGTGCGGACGAGGCGATGGCTGAATTCGTACGGGTTGCCCGAGCCAGTGGGGACTGGCGGGTCGGAGCGGCGCACAATTGCGAATGCGCGCCCCTCGGCCAGTGCGTACAGCGTCTGCAGGCCGCCGGTGGTGCAGGGCCCGCTGACGGGGGGAACCGGGCAGGAACGCGGATCCAGCACCAGTTCGCGCACCAGTCCGATATACGGATGCGCATTTTCATCCACGGGCAGATCGCCATCGATCGTCTGCCAACTCGCTCCGTTATTGCTGCTGCGTAGCAGTCCGGCGCCGCTGTAGGCGGTATCGCTACGCACCGCGGCGCCGCCGGCATACATCACGGTGGCGCTGATGTTGCCTCCCAGAGTAGTCGGGTCGATCACCAGGGACTGCAGTTCTCCGGCACGCACGCCATTGTTGTAGGCGTTCCAGCTGAGCGCCTGGTCGGTACTGCGATAAAGCCCGGGCGAGGGTGCCCCGGCACCGCTATGCCCGGCCAGAACCTGGGGACTTCCATTGGCATTGGCCAGCGCCGGATGCGGTTGAATCGCCAGCGCCCGTATGCCAGCACCCGCCGGATTGCCGCTGGCGCTCCAGACGCCAGCACCCTCGGCGCGGCGGAATACACCCGAGCCATTGGTGCTGACAAACAGTGAAGTGCCCGGCGCTGGATAGCCCGGCTGCGCGACCAGGCGGGAGACCTCGGCCGGCACCGGCGCGCCACCAGGAATCGCGACATAGGAAGCATTGGGCGTCAGCCCTTCGCTGTAGGGAAAGAACGAGGGCGAAGGATTCGGCGCGGTCCAGACGAAGGCGCCATCGGCGCGTCCGAAGTAGGCCTTCAAGGGATCGGTCGGATGCGCCGTGATCACTTCGGCGGGGCCATGCGGGCCGGTCCAGTTGGCACCGCCATCGGCGCTGTGGAAGATGTTGTAGTCGATCACGGCAAAGATCGATCCGCTGGTGCCGGTGCCCGGAATGAAGCTCAGATCCTGCACATCCGGCTGATAACCGAGGGTGCCGAACAGATTGAGTATCGGCACGAAATTATTGCCGCCATCGTTGCTGCGGAACAGCGAAGCCTCATTGAGACTCGCGCCATAGGTGCCGACATAGACAGTATTGGCATTGAGCGGATCGACGGTAATCGTTGCGATGCTGCGGTCGGCTGGTAAGCCCGCGCCGACGCGGATGAAGTTGGCGCCACGGTTGTTGCTTTTGAACAGTTGCGGCAGCCCGGTGACGACCTGCGAGCGGCCACCGACAAACAGCTTGTTGGAACTTCCGGCCACATCGCTTAAAACCTCGAACAGAAAATCCGGATCGAGATCATTCTCGACAATCTGCCAGCTCGCTGCGCCATCGCTGCTGCGATAGATGCGCTGGGAAGAATCCGAGGTGTACAGGGTATTGGGCGCGTCACGGTCCAGTACCAGGGGCAACGGGTAGACACTGGTTGCGATGATGCCGCGACTGGCACGCACCCAAGTCGCGCCGCCATCGACCGTCTTGAACACCGCGCCGCGCGTGGTCGCGTATGCCGTCAGTGGATCGGAAGGGTGAAACGCCAGTTCGAACACGCCGCCGCCGAGCGGGCCGGTGCTGGTCCAGATTGAATCTCCTGCAACAGCCGTGCCTGCGAGCACCGACAGTGCCCAGCCGCACCAGCGTCGAGTCGTCTGCATCGTCGTGCTCCCTGTGGCGCGCACAGTGTATCCCAGTCCTGACGGCGCAACAGGAGCGCAGCGAAGATTGCGGGCGCGACGCCTGTCCGGCCGTCGCTTCGAGCCGGGGTCGCCTTTTCTAAGGCGCGCGCTGCGGCGAATTGATCGCCGTGCCGAACAGCTGTTCAGGGTGCTGGTACAGAATCCAGCTGGTTGCGATGTACTTGTCGCTGCCGATTGGCCGATTGCCACGATGGGTGTGGGTAAAGAAGGCCGGGGCGATCAGCAGGTCACCGGTGCGCGGCGTGATCTTGCGTTGCTGGTGCAGAAACTCGGTCTCGCCTTCCCCGAATCCCTCATTGAGATAGATCGAATAGAGCAACACCCGACCGAGTGGCTCGCTGCTCTGCGGCTTGGGGTAGTGCTCGCAATGCCAGTACGGATAGCCGCCCTGATCGGCGACATAGCGCTGCAGGTTGAGCCCGCCGGGACGGAACGAATGCCGGATGATCGACTGCAGATTGGCGTCATTGAGCAGGCCGAGATCCTGCGCTGTGATTGCGACCAGGCTGCCGCTCGCAGGGTCCTGGCGCTTGAGTGCGAGCGGGGCGAGGACGGTGTAGGGATATTTGCGGATGTACGCGCAGACGCCATTGAGCGCGGCAGTCTCGATGGCGTTGTTCAGCCAGAGCCAATCCTCGCGCCCGGTGATGTCGATGTCCCAACTGTCTTTCAGCGCCAGATCGACGCCAGACCCGGTCGAGCCGCGCTGCGCCTGTCCGCTGGCATTGAACTGGGCAAGCGCACGCGCGCACTCGGCCTGGCTCAGCGCACCCGGATAGACCTCGATGAAATCGTCCTGGCCCATGGCGATCGGGTTCCTGCCTCAGGGTGTCGGCTGCACGGCGCCGCCGAGCGCATCAAGTGCGACCTGCAGCATTGCCCGCGTACCCACCTCAAGCGCGGCCTCGTCGAGCATGAAGCGCGGCGAATGATTGGGTTCGGCGCTGGCCAGGTCCTGCTCCGGCGGCACCGAGCCGACGAAGAAGTACATGCCCGGCACGCGCTCGGCGAACTCGGAAAAATCCTCGGCAACCATATTGGGCGGAACGGTGATCACCTGATCGGCACCGACGGCATGCTCGAGACTGGCGCGCAGCCGACGCGTCAGTTGCGCATCGTTGCGGGTGACCTTGTTCACTGCCTCGACCATCGGGATCACCGTCTCAACGCGCGCACCCTGAGCAGCGGCCACATGCTCGGCAATCCGTTGCAGCGCATCAAAGGTCTGCTGACGCATCAAGGGATCAAAACTGCGGATGGTGCCTTCCAGGCTGACCTGGTCGGGGATGATGTTCCAGCGCAGGCCGCCGTGGACCATGCCGAAACTGAGCACCACCGGCAATTCGGAAATATTGGTCTGGCGGCTGACCACGGTCTGCGCCTGATTGATGATGTGGGCCGCGGTCACGATCGGATCGACGCCGCGCCAGGGCTGGGCGCCATGGGTCTGCTTGCCGAGTACCTTGATCTGGAAGCGATCGGAACCCGCCAGCATCGGTCCTTCGCGTACGCCAATCTGGCCGGCATGCAGGGTGTAGAACACATGCATGCCAAACACCGCATCGGGCTTGAATCGCTCGAACAATCCTTCCTTGAGCATCAGATCGGCACCGCCTTCCTCACCACTGGGCGGGCCTTCCTCGGCGGGCTGGAAGATGAACAGCACTTCGCCGCTGAGCTGATCGCGCATGCCAGCGAGCGCGGTCGCCACGCCGAGCGTCATCGCGGTATGCGCGTCATGGCCACACGCATGCATCACACCGACCTCGCTGCCATTGAATTGCACGCGCACTTTCGAAGCGAAGGGCAGATCGACCTGTTCTTCGACCGGCAGCGCATCCATATCGGCGCGGATTGCGATGCGCGGACCGGGGCGCGCGCCGCGCAGCAGGGCGGTCACGCCGGTTTTCGCGACGCCGGTTTCGACTTCCAGGCCGAGCGCCCTGAGTTGCTTGGCGACCAGGGCGGCGGTACGCGTTTCGCGATTGCCCAGCTCCGGGTGCTGATGAATATCGCGGCGCCAGTCGATCACCTGCGCTTTGAGTTGCAGCGCCGCATCATGGGCGCGGCTATCGGCCGCCGCGAGCAGCCCGGCGGGCAGCGACATCACAGCGACCAACAGGGCAGACATCAGCGTTCGGCGCATCGGCAGAAACTCCACAGGGAATGCCGATGGTAGCTTGAGCCGGAGGCGGATGTGGCGCGCGGCTGCCGTTGCGGTTGCCGTTGCCGTTGTCCCCTCGGGGACAAGATCAAAAGCAAGAGCAGCGCGGCAAGCCACGCTACAAACGCCGAAGCAGGGGCAGCGGTACGCCCCGTTCCATGACCGAGGAGCCGTCAAGAGCGAAAAGGCTCATCGCGTTGGGACAACGGCGCGGACGACCGCCGCCTCATTCGAGTCAACGCAAACTCAGCGTGTACTTGACCGGTCCGGGCAACAGCGGCGTTGCCACGCCGCGCGCCCAATCGGCGTGGCCAGCGCCATGGAAGGGCGATAGCGGATGCGGGCTCTGGCCGCCGGCGATCATCAGATAGCTGGTGTCTTCATGGCCTGGCGCAATGGCAAATCGTTGCGAGGCGCCGAACGCTGGTGATTGCACGCGCGGCATATTGTTGTCACCGGGCAAAGGTTCGGCTGGCATATCCAGCTGACGCGCCAACACACCCGGTAGCGCGCGCGACAGCGGATGGCGGATGGCTGCGATGTTGCGCTCACCCCAGGTGCGGGCGGCGAGGCCACCGTTCTCGGTGCCCAGCTCGGTCTCGATGCGTTCAGCGGCAGAAATCAGCAGGGCGTTCCAGTCGGCATGGCGGCGGTCGAGCAGATGCGCTGGCCGCGCCTCGATCATGGCCCAGACCGCGGCCTCGTAGCCCTGCGCCGAGGGCAGGGTGAATTCTTCGTAGCGGTGCTTGATCAGCGCATCGAACGGCGCCAGCGCGGCCTCGATGACGTACAGACGGAACCCACGCACCAGGCGATAGTCGACACTGTTGATACTTGCGCGTCCGCCCCAGCGCTCGGACTGCGCCCGCAACGCGACCAGGCGATCGGCGGGCAAGATATCGAGGGTCTGGCGCAGCAGTCCGTGCCAGCGCTCAAGGAAGAGCGCGCGATCGTCGAGCTGGATTTCGAGCATGGCGGCCGCGTCGAATTCTGTGCGTGCAAACAAACCGTCGCGGATCTGCTGCTGGCGGGCGCCGAGGTCGTAGCCGCCATCGCCTTCCTGGCGCAGCCATTCGGCGTCGATCGTGCGTGCATTGGCCGACCACAGACGGCCAGCTTGCGGATTCTGCAGGCGCGGATGTTCGCTCGCATCGAGCCAGCCCTGCCAACCGGTTTCCGGCTGGGTGAAGTCCGCCGGTGCCTGCCCGTCGAATCCCTGCCGGCGTGGCATCGCATTGCCGGTAAGTGTCCATCCGATATTGCCGGCACGGTCACCGACCACGAAATTCTGCGCCGGCATGCCGAAGCCGGCGGCGAGTTCAAGCGCTGAGTCGACATCGCCGATGCGATCGATCTGGAACATCTGCATATTCAGCGCGCGCGGTTCGTGCGCGGTCCAGCGCAAGGCCAGCTCGGTGCCATCGGCATCGCGCGCGAGGATCGGACCCCACTCGGTGTCCTCGACGACCAGATACTCATCGGCCGCGCCATGCACCTTCAATGTTTCGCGATGACGGGTAATCTCGGCACTGCCGCCGGCATTGAGGTAACGCGTGGGATCGGCGGGGTCGCGCTGCACACGCGCCCAGTCGGTCCAGTCGCCATAGCTGTTGGTGAATCCCCAGGCGATCTGACCGTTGCTGCCAGCGACCAGGCCGGGTACGCCGGGCAGGGTGACGCCATTGAGATCGACCTGACCGCCCTCGGCCTCGGCATTCGGATAACGCAATCGCGCCCGGTACCAGATGCAGGGGACGCCAAGCCCAAGATGCATATCGTCGGCGACCAGGGCGGCGCCGTGCGCGGTCAGTGTGCCAGAGACCGCAAAATTATTGCTTCCGGGCAGCCAGCCAAGGTCCTGTGGATCGAGTGTGGCCGCGGCCAATGTGGTCGCGGGCGCGGCGCCCAGGTCAAATACGTCGGCAGCAGGCATCGGCATGGCGGGCAGTGGACCGCCGCGTAGCGGCGCATCCCATTCGCTGCCGGGTTGTGCGAGAAAATCAACCAGCTCACTCGGCAAGACCGCGCGCATCCGCGAGAGATTCAGTTCACGCAGATTGGCGCCATTGCTGTTGAGATCAAAGAACATGGCGTAGATCACCAGCGCGCTGTCTTCGCTGCGCCAGGCGCGTGCTTCGCTGCGTAGCACCAGGTATTCCCAAGGCCGCGTGGACAGCGCCTGCAGGCCGGCATTGACGCCATCGCGATAGGCCTCGATGCGCGCGCGTTCCGCCGGCGACAGCGCCGCAATGGCCTTTTCGGCGCGGGCGCGGAAGCGGTGTGCGCGGTGCGCGCGATCAAGCGGCAGGGCGGCCGCGCCGACCAGCTCCGACAGTTCACCCGCCGCCATCCGGCGCAGCAGATCCATCTGGAAGTAACGGTCCTGGGCGTGCACAAAGCCGAGCGCACGGGCCATGTCATCGACGTTGGCGGCGTCCACGGTAACCGTGCCGAGCTCGTCACGCAGTACGCGAACCGGAGCCGCCAGACCCGGCAGGGCCTGCTCACCGTCCAGTTGCGCCAGGCTGCCGCGCAGCAGCCACCAGGCGGTCACCAGCACGGCCAGCAGCAGGATCAACACGAGTATCAGGGTGCGGCGGATGAGTTTCATGGGGATCATGCTGGGAACGGGCGGTCACCAAGCTTAGTACCGCGGTCGGGTACTGATGAAATATTGGGGGTCAGGCTCACCTTCTGCGGGGCTTTCGGGCCACGCACAGCAACAGCAACGCGACACGCCACGCTCGATGGCGCTCAAAAGCGGAGGTGGTCAATTCCCTCGGGAACAACGGCAACGGCGACGGCAAAAGCAGCGCGGCAAGCCACGCTCTATGCAATCCCCTCGGGGACAGGGCAACGGCAACGGCAAGAGCAGCGTGACACGCCAGGCTCCTTGGCGCTCAACAGCGGAGTGATCCATCCCCTCGGGGACAAATGCAAGGCGCGCTGACCGCTGACACGCAAACGCAGCGTGCGCGTCATCGTCGTGTCACGCAACGGAAGTAATTTGCGCCCCATCGCGTGTTCGCTTCGAACACCCAGCCTTCCTATTGTGGACACCCATCATGCGCACCGAAACCAAAGCACAGCCGCGCGTTGCGGCATTGCCGCTGCTGATCGCCAGCCTTCTGGCGGCCGGATTTGCCAGCAGCTACCCACAGGCCGTTGTCGCCCAGGCCGAGCAGGGCGCCGAGGTGCGCGGCCTGGTCGTTGACGCGGCCGGCACGCCGGTTGCGGGCGCCGAGGTCATGGTGATGGGCGTCAGCGAAGCGGTTTACGACGAGTCGCACAAGCTCGTTTCCGACGCCGCCGGCAGTTTCAGCCTGCGTCTGCCCAATGGCGACTATGGCGTGATGGTCGATCTTGCCGGTTACGAAAGCTTTTCGGCCAGCAATTACGCCATCCGTGCGGCGGCGGCGACCGATTGGAGGATCGTGCTGAAGTCCGCGGGCGCAGTCGCATCGACTGACGCAGTGCCAGCTGGCGAGCCTGTGACGGATACCGACGTGATGCCGAACGCCGATCTGAACGGCGTCGATGACGCAACCGAGATGGCCAGCGTTGATGTGGAAGGCAGCATCAGCGAAGGCGGTCAGGAGCTTTACGTCGATGAGCGCCGCAGCACCGCCAATGTCACCGAAGCCATCAGCGCCGAACAGATCGCGCGCACCGGCGACTCGGATGCTGCGAGCACGCTCAAGCGCGTCACCGGGCTGACCGTGGTCGACAGCAAATATGTATTCGTGCGTGGCCTCGGCGATCGCTATTCCAGCGTGCTGCTCAATGGCGCGCAGATTCCCAGCCCCGATCCGACCCGGCGCACCCTGCCGCTCGATTTGTTTCCGACCGAGATACTCGAAGGCGTGGTCATCCAGAAATCCTGGTCGTCGGATCTGCCGGCCGAATTTGGTGGTGGCACGGTGCAACTGCGCACCCGCGGCGTGCCGGCCGGCTTCGTCGCCAAGCTGGGGCTCAGCACGGGCTATCAGCAGGGCAGCACCTTTGATGATGGCCTGAGCTATAGCGGCGACAGCCAGGACTGGACCGGTTTTGATGGCGGTCGCGCCCTGCCGGCGGAACTGGCGGCAGCAATCGCCAATGGCACGGTATTGCGTCCGCAGTCGCCGACCAATCCGAACGGCGTCAGCCCCTCCGAACTCGAGCGTCTCGGCGAGGCACTCGCCGGCAATTACGATGTCGACAGCAACAAACGCATCAAGCCCGATGGCGGCATGAGCGCGGCGCTCGGCAACAGCTTTGAATTTGGCGACAACAAATTCGGCCTGCTCGGCGCCCTGCGCTACAGCAACAGCTACGATCAGCTCGACGAGGTCCGCCGCGAATTCGCCGTCGTCGGTGCCAACGAACTGGCCCAGGCCAGTGAACTGGATGTGCGGCGCAGTCTGCAGAACATCGAGCTGTCGGGCTTTCTTGTGGCCGGACTCGACTTGGGCAGCGATCATCGCCTCAAGAGCACGACCCTGTTACTGCGCAGCACCGAGGACGAGACCCAGGTATCAACCGGCTATCCGGAAGATCCCGCCGATGTATCGCGCTTCACGCAACTCGAGTGGATCGAGAACGCGCTGATTGCCGAGCAGCTGGCCGGTGAGCATCGCTTCCCCGGGCTCAAGGATCTGAGCCTCAATTGGCAGTACACCCTGGCCCAGGCCACGCGCGAATCGCCCAATACACGCAACTATCGCTACGACCGCAACAACAGCAGCGGTCTGTTCTCGTTCTCGCGTCGCTCCGACAGCAACTTCACCACCTTTGCTGATCTCGAAGACAACAGCGACGACTTCAGCTTTGCCTTCAAATTGCCGACCATGCTCAATGACGAGACCTATCTCGATCTCAGCGCCGGCGGTGGTGTACTGCGGCGCGACCGTGATTCCGAAATCCGTCGTTTCAGCTTCAGCGGCGTCGGTCCACTCGCCAACGATCCCAATGTCATCGGCAACAATACGCTCGATAATATTCTCAATCCGGCCAACATCGGTCCGAATGGCTTTGAACTGCGCGAGACCACGCGTGCGACCGACAACTATGTGGCCGATCAGGAGCTGGATGCGTTGTTCATCGGCGCGGATCTGAATTTCCGCAGCAAGTACCGTTTCACTGGCGGGCTGCGTTACGAAGACAATGCGCAGCAGGTCAGCACCTTCCAGCTCGGTGTGCCCGATGCGGTGCCTGTCGTTGCCTCGATCTCAACGGCTGACTTGTTGCCAAGTCTCGGCTTCACCTGGCTCTATGCCGACAATGATCAGCTGCGCTTCTCCGTTGCCGAGACGGTTTCGCGACCGGACTTCCGCGAGTTGTCATCGGCGCCATACACCGATCCTCTGCTCGATCTGGAGACCATCGGCAACCCGGATCTGAAACCGACCTCGATCCGCCATTTTGATGCGCGCTGGGAGCATTACTTCTCCTACACCGAAACCCTCAGCATCGCGGCCTTCCTGAAGGATTTTGACCTACCGATCGAGAAGATCCAGGTGCCGGGCACGGGCAGTCTGATCTCCCTGGCCAACGCCGAATCGGCACGCAATTACGGCATCGAGATCGACTACTTCCGTGGCCTCGGTTTCCTCAACGAGCGCCTGGAGCAGTTCTACACCGCGGCCAATTTCAGCTGGATCGAATCGAAGATCGAGCTCGGCACGGCCAACGACATCCAGACCAATGCCTCGCGGCCGCTGCAGGGCCAGTCGCCCTATGTAGTGAACCTGCAGCTCGGTTACAAGTCACCCGATGGCAATGACGAGGCGACCCTGCTCTACAACGTCGCCGGCAAGCGGATTTCCCAGGTCGGCGTGTTCGGCGCGCCAGACATCTACGAACAGCCCTTCAACGCGCTCGACTTCAACTGGCGGCACAGTCTGTCCGAAGCCTGGACGCTCAAATTGCGTCTGCGCAACCTACTCGATCCCAAGGTCGAGTATCAGCAGGGCAGTGAGACCACGCGCGAATATCGGCGTGGCCGCGAAGTGGGACTGAGCCTCGAATGGCAGCCTTGATTCCGGCTTGCTCGGGGCGCGGTGCTGCTGACGTTCAATCCGCGGCAAAGGCGAACAAGTTCGCGTCGCTGCGCAGGTAGCTGAGCAAACCCGCGAACTTGATATCGTCGTCCTGGTAGCGATTGGCCACCGATTTGTAGGCGCGTTCGTGCGCCGCTTCGTCATCGGGATCATCCGCGACCGCCTGCCGCGCTGCGTCGAGTGCAGCGCCTTCCGAGTCCATACCCATCACTCGGTACGCCTGCGCGGCCTGCGCAAGGATATCTCCGCCGGCATTGCTCAGCGCCGTCCATCCATTGAACTGGTAGTCGTCCTCCAGCAGCAGCACCGGGCAGGCGATCCGGTATCCGGGTGGAAGGCTGTGCAGGCGCTCATCGATCTCTCCGATGAACAGAGGCAGGTAGCCCAAGGCCTCCATGAAGAGTTCATCGTCGCCGATCTCCCAGAAGCGCAGTGGGCTACCATCGTCCGGGACCAGATCCGGGTAGAACCCATGCATGTATTTGTTCAGCTGAACCAGTACGGTGCGAATCCAGGCTGGCATGATCGGCCGGGGCATGGCGCTGCTCCTCTGGCTGTGAATACGGCGCGGGTAACAATTTGACGGTTCCGGGTGCCTTCGCGACACAAGATATCCCAACTGCCGACCACGATCGAGCCACGGTAGCAGCGCGGCTCCGCTTTGAGTCCGATTTGCCGGTTCGCGTCTCCTTGACCTGTGATCGGCTACAAGACAAGCCCACCCCGCAGGCCGTATTGTTCGCCCTGTGAACGATGCCACCACCTTCAGTGAGCTGACCCAGGCCTGGCGCGATGGCGAGCTGGCTGCGCGAGATCGCCTGATCGGCCTGGTCTATGACGAGGTTCGGGCGATCGCGCGGCGCCAACTCGCCTTGCACAGTGAAGCTACCCTGCGCCCGACCGAGCTGGCGCACGAGGCCCTCATGCGCGTGCTTCAACAAACCGGTGAATGGGAGAGCCGGCGCCATCTGTTGAATGTGATCGCTCTGGCGACACGCCAGGTGCTGGTCGATTCGGCGCGACGCCGACACGCACTCAAGCGCGATGGGGGAGTTGCCACCGATCTGGAATCTGCCGAGGCAGTGGCTGCCCCGGACAGCCTGCGCCTCAGCGAGGCACTGGATGCGCTGGCTGGCAGTGATGCGCGTGCCGCCGAAATCATCACCCTCAGTTATTTCACCGGACTGGATCGGCTCGAAATCGCTGCCCTGCTCGAAGTCTCGGCGAGTACGGTCGATCGCGGCCTGCGCTTCGGTCGGGCCTGGTTGAAGGAAGCGCTGGCCGACGGCGAAAGCGCATGAGCGCTTCGTCCGAGTCGCTGGGCGACTGGTTCGAGCGACTGATTGAACTGGATGCGCCGGCGCGCGAGGAGGCACTGTCGGCGATGGACAGCGCGCTGGCGGCTCGTCTGCGTGCCCTGCTCGCCGCCGATGCCGCTGCCGACGCCAGTATCGACCAGGCCATTGCCATCGACGCCCGTGGCGTGCTCGAAGACAGCATCGCCGGCATGCGTATCGGTCATTGGCGCGTGGTACGTGAGCTGGGATCCGGCGGCATGGGCACGGTGCTGCTCGCCGAACGTGAACAGGCGGATTTTGTCCAGCAAGTCGCGATCAAATTGATCCGCGGATTTCCCTCCAGCGATGGCATGCGCCGACTGCGCCAGGAGCGCCAGATCCTTGCCACGCTCGACCATCCCAATATTGCGCGCCTGATCGACGGGGGTGAGACCGCAGCCGGTCAGCCTTACCTGGTCGTCGAGTACGTGCGTGGCGAAACCCTGGATGCGCATGTGCGCAACCACCATCCCGATACGCCCGCCCGCATCGTCTTGATCGAGCGTATCGGCGCCGCTGTCCAGCACGCGCACCAGCATCTGGTGATCCATCGCGACCTCAAGCCAGCCAATGTGATGATCCGCGACGATGGCGAGATCAAATTGCTCGATTTCGGCGTCGCCAAGTTGCTCGACCTCGGCAGCGAGGGCAATGGCTCGGTGTCGACCCGGGTTTTCACGCCGGGCTATGCCAGTCCTGAGCAGCAGGCCGGTATGCCGATCAGCATCGCGACCGATATCTACAGTCTGGGCGCCATGCTGCGCGAACTGCTGGCGATCGGTACCGAGAAGGCGACGAACAATGCCGAGCTCTCCGGGATCATCGCCAAGGCGACCGCCGAGTTGCCAGCCCAGCGTTACGCCACCGTCGATGCCCTGGTCGAGGACCTGCGCCGCTTCCGCCATGGACTGCCGATCTCGGCGGCGGCCGATACGCCCTGGTATCGCGCACGCAAGTTCATCGCGCGGCATCGCTGGGCGACAGCAGCCAGCCTGTCTGCGCTGTTTGTGATCGGCGTGTTGATCTGGAATCTTGGTGCAGCCCTGAAGCACGCGCGCGAGGAACGCAGCGCTGCAGATCAGGCCCGTGTGCAGACCGAGCAGAGCCTGCAGCGTTCGAAGTCGGTGATCGAATTCTTCGCCGAGATGTTCGAGGGTGTGGCGCCGGAGCATGCGCTCGGCCGCTCACTCGCGCCGGCCGAATTGCTGGCGCGCGCCGAGCGTCTGCTGCGCGACAAGCCGCCGACCGATCCCGGCCTGCACGCCGATCTGGCGACCGCGCTCGGCGGGCTGTATCAACGGCTCGGTGATGGTGCCAACGCCGTCCGCTTGCTGGAGCAGGGGCTCGCTGGTCAGCTCGCCACCAACCGCGAAGAGACGCTTGAACTGGCCAGTCGTCATCTGAGCCTCTCGCTCGCCTTGTTCTCGGTGGACAAGCCCGAGCAGGCGATGGCGGAAATCGAGAAAGCGGTCGCGTTGCGCGCGCCGTATATTGCTGATGATGTGCCGTTGCAGATCGACTCGGCCCTGCAACTTGCCGAAGGCAGGCTGCAGATGCGCGATGTTGCGGCGTCGCGGCGCGAGATGGATCGTGCCCGTCGGCTCGCGGCGGACCAGGCACTGGAGCCGGCGCTGGCCCTGCACCTGGAGGACACCGAGTCGGTGCTGGCGATGGACGAGGGCCACTTCGATGTGGCCGCGGCGTCTGCGCGCAAAGGGTTGGCCCTGCTCGAAGCACATGCTGAACTTCCGCGTACCTATCTGATCCAGCTCGAGCGCACGCTTGGTCGCGCCCTGATGGCCAGTGCAAAGATGATCGAGGCCGAGGCCGCGTTCGCTCGTGCCATCGCAGCGCAGAAAAAGTGGATAGGTGACAGCGGCGCGCGCGCCGGTTCGCTGTATAACGATTACGGCATCCTGTTGACGGTTCTGGGTCGCTATCCCGAAGCCGAGCGCGCCATTCGCAGCGGCGCTGAGATCCAGGCCGCCAGTGGTGGCCTCGCACCCGAGGCCAGTCCGGTGTTCCTGAACAATCTCTGCGATCTGCAGATTGCCCAGGGTGACTATGTCGAGGCTTTGCGCAACTGTCGGGCTGCGCTCGCGTTCCATCGTGATGCCGCCGCCGATCATCCCGATCGGATGATCGTGGCGAGCAATGTGGCACGCGCGATGTCACTTGCGGGCGAGGCGCCGGCGGCGCTCAAGACCTTGCAGCAGTTGCGCCAGTTGGCCATCGCTGCGACCGGGGAAAAATCGTATCCGACGGCGCTGCATACGGTGCGCGCGGTGCGTGCCGCCCAGCTCGCGCAGGATCTGGTCGCTGCGCGCGCGCTCGCCGACAGCGGCGTGCAGATTTTTGATGAGATCTTCCCGCCACCGCATCCCTGGCACGCGCGTGCGCTGCGCGTGCGTGCCCTGATCGCGATGGAACAGGGCCGCCTTGCCGATGTCGATGCCGATCTGACTCGCGCCCACGAGGAAGCCAGCAAGGCGCTGCCCGTTGGCCATCCGCTGATTGCCCAGATTGAAGTGGATCAGGCCGAGTCCGCACAGCGACAGGGGGCTGAGCAGGATGCGCAGCGCCTGTTGCAGTCGGCATTGCCGATCCTGCGCGCCTGTTGCCGTGCCGAGGAAATCGATCGGGCGCGTGCCGAGCGACTGGCTGCAGAGATCGGTTTGCGCTGAATTCAGATGCCGGGCGCCAGCGGGCGTCGCGATGACAATACCGCGCTCTGCATTGCGTAACTGTCGATGACAATCCCATCCTAGTCGAGGAGTCTGCCATGGTCCGCCTGCCTTTCATTGCCTTGATCTGTCTGCTGTCCTGCAGCGCAGTGCGCGCGGACTGGGATCCCGAACTCGAGCGCCAGGAGCAAGCTGCACGCGCCGCCGAGCGTCAGGCCCAGGCACAACGGGAGGCCGAAGCCGATGCGATGCGCGTTGATGCCATGCGTCAGGCCCTGGGCGTCGAGGCCAAGGGCCTGAGCGACGCCGAAGTGCGCATCCTCTACAAGCAACGCTTCGATCCCAAGCGGATACAGGCCGATGCCGCAGCCCAGCAGAAGCAGGCGCAACGCGAGATGGACCAGGCGATTGCACCGAATCGTGCTCAGGCCGATGCCACCACCCGCGCCGTGACAGGCAAGTCCATCGCCGAAATGCAGAACATGAGCGAAGCCGAGCTCGAGGCCATGGCGCGTGCGCTGGAAGCGAAGTACGGCGAGTAGCTGCGATAGGCATTCTGCCCGCGTTCGCGACCGGTTGATCGCAGCGGCGATGCTGACGCGCTGATGCTGTCAGCAAAATGTCCACTTGCGCCGGCTGCGCGGCCGCTGGCCGACGCAAGTCGAACGCATTGCGGGACTCCAATGGACTCGCCCACCCCAGCCAGCGAGTCCAGCGTCATGCACGTACAGCTTCGCTACAAAGCCCCGCGATTTTCCCTGTTGATCAGCTTGCTTTCCTTGTTTGCCGTACCGCTGGCGGCGGCGCCATTGCCGGAAGCCGGTATGACGGTCAGCACTGCCGACGGCACGGTCAGCGTGCTTGCCGCGACCGCCACCGATGTCGAGATCGAAGTTTCGGGTCTGGTCGCACACGCCCGGGTTCGCCAGCGCTTCTTCAATGGTGGCAAGGAGTTTCTCGAAGGCAAGTATCGACTTCCGTTGCCTGCCGACGGTGCCGTTTTTGCCATGCGCATCGAACTCGATGGCCGATTGATCGAGGGTGTGGTCCGCGAGCGGGAGGAAGCCCGCATCGAGTACGAGGCAGCGCGCAGCGCGGGCATGGCCACCGCCCTGGTCGAGCGCCAGGCCGCGGACATTTTCTCAACGCGCGTCGCCAATATTCCTCCGGGTGCTGAAGTCGCCGTCGAGATCGAATACTTCCAGAGCGTTGGCTATCGCGACGGCCACTTCGAACTGGTGTTTCCGTTGACTGTGCGTCCGCGCTATGGGAGCACCCTATCGAACGACCTGAGTGCCCTGCTCGATGCCAGCGAGATGGCGCCCAACACCGGCAGCGTTACTTTGCCGGCGCGGATCGTAGTCAGGCTGGCTGCCGGTATTGCGATTCTTGACCCACGTTCTACCTCGCACGCGATCGACGTCGTAAAGCAGGAACGCAGCTTCGATATTCGCACGCGCGACGAGCGGGTGCCGGCGGATCGTGACTTTGTGCTGAGCTGGGCGCCACAGGCAGGCAAGCCTGCGCAGGTGGCGAGCTTCGTCGAAGAGATCAATGGTGAACGCTACCTCAGCGTGATGCTGGTGCCGCCGACCCTCGAAGGACCAAGGCTTCCACGCGAACTGATCCTGGTGATCGACAGCTCCGGATCGATGATGGGAACCGCATGGACGGGCGCGCAACGGGCGGCAGGCTTTGCGCTCGCTCAGCTGAAGCCGGGTGACTATTTCAATGTCGTCGACTTTGATTCTACGGCTACGGCACTTAGCCCGATGTCGCTGCCGATCAATCCGCAGACCCTCGCCACCGCGGAGGAATTCGTCAATACGCGCAGTGCCGATGGCGGTACCGAGATCGGTGGTGCCATCGATACGGCTTTGGCGTTGCCACCGATCAATGGGAAAGTACGCCAACTGGTGTTCATCACCGATGGCGCTGTCGGCAACGAAGCTCAGATCTATCGGCAGATCGCCGCGAAGCCAATCGAAGCACGCCTGTACATGGTGGGCATCGGCGAGGCACCCAATCGCGCCTTCCTGCGTCGTGCGGCCGAACTCGGTCGTGGATTTGCTGAAATCATCCCATCAACGCAGGGCATTGATAGCGCATTGCAAACCCTGTTTCGTCGCATCGATGCGCCGGTATTGACCGGCATCCAGGTCCAGTGGCCGGGCGAAGCGGAGGCCTGGCCGCGCCAGATACCGGATCTTTATGCCGGCGAGCCCCTGTGGTTGAGTGCGCGACTGCGCTCAGGTGACGCAGCGCTGCAGATCACCGCGTCCGGCAGTGCCGGCGCATTCAGCAAGTCGATCGCCATCGGTGCCGCGCGTCCCGCGAACGGCGCTGCGAAAATCTGGGCGCGGCGGAAGATACAGGCGTTGGAGGATGAGCTTGATCTGGGCGCCGACGAAGCTGTGGTCCGCACCCAGATACTTGAGACCGCGCTCGCGCACAAATTGCTTTCGCGCTACACCAGCTTCGTCGCCGTTGAGAAACGCATACGCCGCGCCCCTACCGATGCGCTGAACAAGGCCGACTTCGCCAATCCCGCGCCCGCAGACGCCGCAGCATTCGCCCAGACGGCACAGGGCTGGCAGGCAGGTCTGTTGTCCGGGCTGGCCTTGATGCTGATCGCCGTGTTCGCACTGCGCCGGGCCAACGCATGAAACGTCCTCTGCTGCGCACGGTTGCGTGGTTGCTGCTGATCGCTGGTGCGTCCGTGTCAGCACAGGCAATGCACGTTCCTGCGAAAGGTTGGCTCGCCATGCGCTTGATCGACGATGCCTATGTGCGCTCGCCGGGAAGTCGGCCCTGGCCGCAGGCTGACTTCCGCGCGGTGGGTCGGCTGCAGATGCCGCGCTTGCAGGTCGATCAGATCGTATTGGATCAGGCCAGCCCGCGTGCGCTGGCATTCGGTCCCGGGCTATCCCATCGTGTGCCCAGCGCGGGACCGGTCATCAGCGCGCATCGCGATACCCATTTTCGCTGGGTCGGCCTACTGAATCGCGGAGATGAATTGTTGTGGGAGCAGGGTGGTCAGCAGCGACGCTACCGCGTGGCGCGTTTTGACGTGGTCAACAGCGCCGAGCACGCGCTGGCAGCGCCGCCGGCCGATGTTCTGCTGCTGGTTACCTGCTGGCCGCTGGATGCACTGACCGCTGGAGGCGACCAGCGCTACGTGATCAGCGCGATCGCGATGCCCTGAGGCGGGTGCGCGGCACGCTCTTTGGTCCCCGGCAATCGAGTTGCCGCGCCGATGATCGGTCGGCGCATCGTCCGCCGCACGGAATCTCCAACAGCCCACGCCATCCTGATCGCAATTGCTTTTCATGCACTGCGCGGCTCTGAACGTTCCGAGCCGTAGGTTTCCCATTCCAGTCGATTGCCCTAGGCTCGGGGGAGCCGGTTCTCGCGTCGAGAACCCAGGGAGCCCTGTGTCGGCATGAGCCCAATCCTTCCGCCGGGACAACGTGCCCTGTCCGATTTTCCGCGCTTCGGGCTCAGCCAGTTCGCGAGGCGTTTTCCCAAGCAGACCGCGCATCGAGGAATCCGGATCACCGGCGCCGTCGACTGCGAACTGCTGATCAACGATGTGTTTGAAGGGCTCGAGCGCGTCGAGCAGCACAGTGATTTCCATTGCGTGACCACCTGGAGCCGACGCGGCCTGCGTTGGAGTGGCGTGCGCTTTTCGGATTTCCATCAGCGCATCGTGCTGCCGCAGGCGCGGCCGATCGTGGCGGCGAGCACGCTGATCCTGCGCGCGCAAGACGGCGCGCGTACCACCCTGCTGTTGGAAGATGCCCTGGCGTCCGATGTCCTGCTCGTCGATAGACTCGACGATGCGCCGCTCGGCATCGAGCACGGAGCGCCGCTGCGCCTGGTCGCACCGCAGCAGTACGGCTACAAATCGGTCAAGCACCTCGCCAGTATCGAATATTGCCTGGATGAGGCGAGCTTCCGGCCTTCGGCATTCCGTTTCATGGATCACCCACGCGCGCGCGTGGCGCATGAAGAGCGTGGCCGCGGATTTCCGGGATGGTTGCTGCGTCTGCTCTATCGGCCACTGGTGACACCGACGGTCAAGCGCTTTGCACGCGCCATGGCCAGGTACCGGGACGGGAGTTCCTGAAACGAACTCTGAATCTGAATAGCGCTGCGCCTACGGATCGTCGGTGCCGGCCTATACTTCGGCACCGCAAAGATTTCAGTACCGAGGAACGATCCATGTTGCGTCTCTTGATTTTTCTCTCGCTGATCGCACTCGCATGGCTGATCTGGCGATTTGTCATCCGCGGCGATGCCATCGTTCTGGTGAGGCCTGGCCAGCCGGCTGCAGTCAGCGCGCGCCTGAGTCGATTTGTCGCCCGCGATTCAATGGTGATCGGATTTCAAGTCCATTCCGGCAGGCATCGGATCAACGAGATTTCGCTGACGCGTGCGCTCGCCGAGGCGCTCGGTCTGCGGCCGCCGGACGGATTTGTCGTCGAGGACCTTCCTTTGTCGAACAGGGAACAGAGCGATCCGGCCATGCGCGCCTTTGTTGCCGACTACAACCGCGACAATCTGCGTTGGGTCGGTCGCTTCGAATTGGCCGCCGAGGGCGTGACCGAGCTGGCCTTTCCGCTGAGCGCGGCGGAGCCGGTCGCGGGATCGATCCAGCTCACCTATGAGAGCAAGCTCGGCACCGGCAGTTCGATGTCATTCCTGCGGGTTGCGACCGGTGGCGTCGAAGGCCTGCCAGCGCCTGTCGACGTCATAGCGTCCTGAGTCACCCACCACGAACAGGAGATGCCGATGTCAGGACGCCACTTTTCCATGATCTCGCTTGTCCTGCTGGCCTCAAGTGCCAGTGTGCTTGCCTGTACCCTGCATCAGGCGCATGCCCCGGCGGATCATTCGCACGCGCATCCAACACACGCCACGCTCGAGAAACTGGGCACGTTCAACTGGGCGGGGCCGGCGATCTCCGGATCCTGGTATGCGCCCACGCGCAGCGGCGAGGGCATCATCGTCCAGGCGCTCGAAGATGGCTCGGTGATCGCGATCTGGTTTACCTTTCCGCCCGAGGGCAGCACCGCAAAACAGGCCTGGATACTCGCCCAGGGCGGGGCAATCGATGGCAGCCGCGTGCGCTTCGATCAGGTGTTCACCGTGCGTGGGCCGCGCTTCGGGCCAGGCTTCGATCCGGCCGCGCGCGTGATCGAGCCCTGGGGAACGCTCGAGCTGAATTTCGGAGGCTGCAATGAAGTGCAGTTGAGCTATTCGGGTCCGGCCAGCTGGGGATCGGCCACGCGCACGATGCAGCGATTGACCAGCATCGATGAACTTGGCTGCAATGGTAAAACCCGACTCACCGCCAGTGGTGCGCGCGCGATGAGCGGACTGCGCCAGCGCAGCGCAGCCTGGTATGACCCCAGCCATAGCGGAGAAGGTTGGTTCATCGAGGAGCTTCCGGGCGGCCAGACCCTGAGCTACTGGTTTACCTACGACGAGAACGGTGATCAGGCCTGGACCGTTGGCGTGGCCGCGCAGGGCGATCTGCTGAACGTGCAGAGCAGTGTGCGCCCGATCGGCACGCATTTTGGCAGCGCATTTGACGCAAGCGAAATCGATCGTCAGGAGTGGGGTAGCTATGCTCTGGCCTTCAATGGCTGCGATCGTGGTCAGTTGCAATATGCGTCCACGCAATCCGGTTTTGGTAGTGGCACATTGAATCCGCAACGGCTGACGCGGCTCGCGGGCGCAGTCTGCCTTGAGGCTGCGCCTGCTGCCCCTGTCGGCGGCAACTGGAGTGCGCGTGCCGTGATGCCAGGCGCGCAATCAGAGGTCGCCACAGCGACACTGGGCGGCGCCTTCCATGTCGCCAGTGGCTTCGGCGCGCCGCGCGGATTCAAGCGTTACGATCCGGTGAGCAATAGCTGGACCACGTTGGCTGACACGCCGGGCCCGCGTGATCACGCGATGGCAGTGAGTGTTGCCGGTTCCATCTTCCTTACCGGTGGCTTCCCGACCAACAATGGCGGTGACCAATCCAACGCTGGCTGGAAATATCTCGCATCAGAAAACCGCTGGGAGCCGGCGGCAGGATTGCCGCTGTTCGCCGCGAGTGGCGGTGCCACGCTCAATGGTTTCGGCTGGTTTGG
>JAYSZM010000092.1:0-7906 GCA_043738015.1 Lysobacterales bacterium | reverse complement strand
CGTCTTCGTCCCGGTCTTGCTGGCGGCGACGACCGATCAGCAACAGCACCGCGAGCCCGGCGGTGAATACCACCACGACCTCACCGAGCGTGTCGAAGCCGCGATAACTCGCGAGTACCGCGGTCACCACATTGGGAACGCCAATCTCCTTTTCGGTGTGTTCCAGATAGTAATTGGCAACGTGCTGATGCACCGGATTGTCAGGTTCAGCAAACGGTGGAAGATCCAGGGTCCCGTAGGCGAGCAGGCCGCCGCAGAGCAGGGCGACGGCCAGTGCCGGCCAGGCGACTTTGCGCGGCCGGGTTTTTGTTGGCGCAACTGCGTGCAAGGCCGAGAGCATCAGCAGGGTGGAGATGCCGGCGCCGACAGCGGCTTCGGTGAATGCCACATCGGCGGCGTCGAGCAGGAGGAACAGACAGGCCGAGATCAGGCTCGACAGACCGGTCAGCATCACCGCGGTCACGGTATCGCGACTGCGCACGATCGCAATCGCGGTGATTGCGAGGAACAGCAAGAGCAGGATATCGATCATGGCGTCGATGGCGGTGTGCTCCCCTTGCGGTCGGCCTGCCAGGGACGCAGACCCGAGGCGAACGCCGTATTGGCCAGCGCATGACACGAGGTCGGGCTGGTGAACATCAGAAACATGAAGATCAGGGCCAGCTTCACGCTGGCCAGCGTTGCGCCAAAATGCATGGCGAGGCCAGCCAGAAACAGTGCGCTGCACAGCGTGTCAGTGACGCCGGCCGCATGCAGGCGCGTATAGAAGTCCGGCATCCGATGCAGACCGATACCGCCGATTACACCGAGCAGGGCGCCGCTGCCCAATAGTACCGCCGCGATCAGCTCGAGCGGACTCATGCGGGCGGCTCCGCTTCCGATTCGGATTCAGAGCCTGAGCCCGCACTGACTTCGTGATAGCGCAGCAGGGCGATCACGCCGATGAAATTGATCAGCGCATAGAGCAGTGCGATGTCGAGATAGTCGCCACGTCCGACCAGGGCGGCGATCAAGGCGATAAAGAGTACGGTCTTGGTTCCGAACATATTGACCGCGAGGATGCGGTCGTACAGGGTCGGCCCGAGCAGGGCCCGGGCCAGCGCGAGCGCCATCGACACCAGGACCGCGATGCCAGCCGCCACCAGCATCAGGGCGCGCTCCTTTGCTTGGGCTTGGGGATCATCGCGTCCAATTCGCCGGCGATGACGCCTGCTGCGGTCTGTTCGGTGAGGGCGTGGACCAACAGGGCATCGCCGTCCAGCGCCACGGTCACCGTGCCTGGCGTCAGGGTGATCGAATTGGCCAGGATCACATGGCCGAGCTCGGATTTCTGCTGACTGTGCACCTTCAGCATGCGCGGTCGCAGATGGCGCGCCGGTGCCGCAATCGCGGCAACCACTTGCAGGTTGGAGATGACGATCTCACGCAGCAGTTTCAGCCAGAAACCAGGCAACAACCAAGCCAGCTGCAAGGGCTGTGCCTGTGCGCCAATCAGGTTCATCCGCCAGGCCAGGCCCGCGCTGGCGAGCACTGAGCCGAGTCCGAGCAGCAATAGCAGGGGCTCAGCGATGCCCGAGAGGGACCACCAGAGCAAGCCAAGCATCGCGATCAAGGCGATCAGATATTTCATTGCGTGTCCCGCACCCGCTGCATATCAATTGGGGAGTCTGCCCCGCAGGTCACGGCATTGCAAGACGAGCGCAGCGTCGACAGCTGATCCCCGGCGCTGCGCAGGCGCATGCGGCCGTGCCCCGACAGCGCGGACCGCTTCGGCTACGGCGCGCTGCTGCTGAGTCACTGTCGCTCGGATGCCGGTTCGGCGAGAATGCCGCCCCGGATTCGTCGCGCGAATCCCTGTCCGTAGACGCAGCAGACGAATGCTTGATGCACTTGCCCTGATTGTGGTGGTCGCCAGTGGGCTGTACCTGATTGGACTCGGTGTACTGGCTCTGACGCGGCCGGCGCTGGCGACGAATTTCCTGCTCGGCTTTGCCGGCTCGGCGCGCCTGCACTATCTCGAACTGTTGCTGCGGCTGATCGTCGGCGCTGCCTTCCTGCGCCGCGCGCCTTACCTGCCGGTGCCCGAACCCTTCATGCTGTTCGGCTGGCTACTGATCCTCACCACTCTGGTGATGTTCGCGATTCCGTGGCGATGGCATCATCGCTTTACCCAGCAGGCCGTGCCGCGGGCTCTGCAGCATCTGCGCTTGCTCGCGATCGCCTGCCTGCTGGCGGGTGTTGCGATCCTGGTGGCGGCGGTCTATCGGTCGCCAGACCGGCTCGGCGTTAGCCGTCAGGAGTCTCAGGCGGAACGCGAGCCATGAAGACCATCGGGTTGATCGGCGGCATGAGTTGGCAGTCCACGATCCCGTACTATCGTCAGATCAATGAGGCGGTACAGCAGCGGCTCGGTGGCCTCCACTCGGCGCGCCTGGTGCTCTATAGCGTGGACTTCCACGATATCGAGCGCCTGCAACACAGCGGAGACTGGCAAGCCGCGGCCGCCCTGCTCGTCGATGCGGCGCGCGCGCTGCAGTCTGCTGGCGCCGAGTGCCTGTTGCTGTGCACGAACACCATGCACAAGGTGGCCGCCGAGATCGAATCGGCGGTGCCGCTGCCGCTGCTGCATATCGCTGATCCGACCGCCAGCGCGATTCGGCATGCGGGTTTCGCGACCGTGGGTCTGCTCGGGACAAAGTTCACCATGGAAGAATCGTTCTATCGCGGCCGGCTGCTCGAACGCCATGGCCTGAACGTGGTCGTGCCTGACCCGCAAGCGCGCGATGAGGTCCATCGGATCATCTACGACGAGCTATGCCTGGGCCGCATCGAAGCGCCATCGCGGCAGATCTACCAACGCATCATGCAAGATCTGGTGCGCCAGGGCGCGCAGGCCATCATTCTCGGATGTACCGAGATATCGCTGCTGGTCGGACCAGAGGATTGCAGCGCACCGCTGTTCGACACCACGGCCCTGCATGCACAGGCAGCGGCCGACTATGCGCTGAGCTGAGGAGTTTGCGGCGCCGGTTTCAGGGCTCTGGACGGCGCAGCCCGCTGCCTCGACTCAGTTCGCGCAGCGTTGATCCCGCAAAGCGCAGAGTGCGCGTCGAGATGAAGACTTCGCGCAGATATAGCGACAGTGCGCAGATCAGGCCCAGCATCGACAGGATGAATACCACCGCGATCGGAATGCCGGCACGGAATCCGTAGCTGGCGCCGAGAAACAGGATCGCGACCAGGGCGGCCACCAGCAAGGCGGCAGCGGTGCAGAGCGCGATCGACCAGCTGACCAGGCGGGCGCGCTGCGCGATCAGGGCCAGTTCGGCACGCTGGCTTTCGACCGCTTCGCTACCCTCGGCGACGCGCGATTCCAGAAAGCGGGCGCGATCGACGATGCGGGCGAGCCGGCTCGTCATCATCGCCAGCAGGGCACTGATCGCGGTCAGCAGAAATACCGGAGCCAGTGCGAGCTGGATGGCATGGGCGATGCCGGAAGTGCCGCCGTCTGGAAACATGATGGGCTCGCTGTTGCGCTGCGGGGTTTCAACGATAGCGCGATACGCGACCATAGTTCGGCGCACTCGATGCCTGTAGTGCGCAGGCTCCGCGCTGACTGCGAACGCATCGTCACCCGGCGTCTGGCCGCCGCCGGGGTTGGCTACAGTGGCGCAAGCGGAGCGATCGAAACGGTTGCTTTCTCCCGCCACCTGGAGACAGCTTGAAGACGGATGTGGAGCCCGTTCGACCCGGTTGGGTTTTGTCGCTCCGTCGTTCGCGAACACTGGGCGCAGTCGCAGATTTTCCTCAATCCAACTCTCTGCTGCAGGCGGAGGAGGGGATGATGAGCAGTGGGGCAGTCTCAGGGTTCGGTCAGCCTGGCCCTCTCCTAGGATCGGCCGAGCGGATGATGCCGCGTCAGCGGAGTTGAAGCCCGTTGAATTTCAAACTGAGCTACGACCGGGTCCTGGTCAAACTCGGTGACAGCAGGCGCTCCAGCGCTGTCTTGTGTCGCCCATTCGGGACTCGACCGCACGCAGCGGCAGTCGCGGTTATGATGAGCACATCGATGGCCCCGGGCGGGGCCGCGGTGTGACCGACTTGCCAGAATGGCCCGAAGCTGGGGAGAATCCTCGTTCCGGCGCCGTCAGGGGAATGCCGGCCCTTTCGCGGAACCGGTGAAACAAAGTGAGGCCTTGTGTCGGGGATTCTTGTTGTAGAACGTTCGGCGACCCTGAATCACTTGCTGCAGCGGACGTTGCAGGCTTCCCAGGTGGGCAGTTGGGCTGAGCTCACTGGCTACGCCGATACGCTCGATCACCTGCAGCGTGCCGCCGACATGGGCCAGCCCTATGGTCTGATCATGCTCGGCGCCCCGGCGCGCAGTACCCGCGACTTCGAAGACCTGCTGATGTTCCTGCGCAGTCCGCGGCAGGCCAAGCTGCCGCTGCTGCTGCTCGCGCATGAGAAAAACACTGAGATCGACAACTTCATCGCGGCGCGCCCAGAGACGACGTTTCTTCTTTGGGCCAATTTTTCACGAATTCCGGCGATCATCCGCCAACTTGCGCCGACCCCCGAGCCGGCCCTGCCAGAGACGGCGGACAAGGGATCGCCCATGGCCGGGACCCCGGCCTTCCAGGCCGATACCGCGCACAAGCCGGCCAATGGCGTACGCGTACTTTTCGTCGATGATTCGGCCAGCGTCAGACTCGCCTACAAGCAGTTGCTGGATCGCAATGGCTATCAGACCGAGACTGCCGGATCGATCTCCGAGGGCTATCAGAAGGCGACCAACAGCGTCTTCGACCTGATGGTGATCGACTATTTTCTGCCCGATGGCAATGGCGACGAGCTCTGTCGCAAACTGCGCCACAACCCGGCGACCGCGCATGCTGCCATCGCGATCATCACCGGCACCTACCGCGAGGACGTGATCAAGCGCTGTCTGGAAGCCGGCGCGGTCGAATGCACGTTCAAGAACGAGGCAAAGGAGCTTTTCCTTGCCCGCATCAACGGCCTGGCCCGCCAGGTGCAGATGCAGAAGTCCTCGCTGTCGGAAAAGCAGCGTCTCGAGGGCATCCTGGGTTCGGTCGGTGATGGCGTGTTCGGCGTTGACGAACACGGCAAAATCAGTTTCGTCAATCCGACCGCACTGCGCCTGCTCGACCACGATGACGAGTCCTCGCTGATCGGACTGCCGGCGCACATCGTGGTGCACCACTCGGCCGGAGATGGCCAGCCGATCGAGGAGCAGGATTCTCCTCTGGTCCGCGCCTATCGCAGTGGCGAACCGCTCAACAACTTCGAAACGGTGTTCTGGAATCACTCCCGCGTCGCAATGCCGGTGGAATGTTCGGTGCTGCCGCTGTCGGCGGGTGCACAACGCGAAGGCTCGGTCGTGGTGTTCCGCGACATTTCCGAACGCAAGAGCGCCGACCGCCTGCGCTGGGAGCTGATTCATGACTCCCTTACCGGTCTCTACAACGCCCGCCATTTTTCCCAGATCCTGACCAACGAGCTGCTCAAGCGGCGCGAGCAGGGGGGCTATGCGGCAGTGCTGTACGTTGATATCGACCGTTATACGCACATCCTCGATGCTGGTGGTGTCAGTGCCGGTGACCGTCTGGTCGCCGATATCGGCGAGGCCTATAGCAAGCGTCTGCGCGAGGGCGATGTGATGGCCCGGCTCGAGGGCGATCGGATGGCGCTGCTGCTCACCGGCGTGGCGCTCGACAATCTATTCACGATTGCCGACGGCTTTCGCGAGCTCGCCCACCAGTGCCACTACATCGCCAATCGGCACAAGCGCAACGCCACCGTATCGCTTGGCGTTGCCGTGCTGTCGCGGGAGACGCCGTCGGCCGAGTACGCCCTCGAGCACGCGCGCGTCGCCTGCAAGACCGCCAAGCACCGCGGTCGCGACCAGACCCAGATCTATGTCGGCGAACACGATGTGCGCGTTGCCCGTGAACTGGAAGCCGGCTGGACTTCACGCTTCCGCGAGGCGCTGGAGCAGAACCGCTTCGAGTTCGACCTGCAGCCGATCGTGCCACTGGCTGCGCTGGCGCAGACCGAATCGGCGATCGAAGTGCGCAATGGCTGGCGACTCGGAACCGCCGGTCCCGAGATCCTGTTCGAGATCCTGATCCGCATGCGTGATCGGCGCGGCGATGTGGTGGCACCGAGCGTGTTCGTGCCGCTTGCCGAACGCGTCGGGATGATGCCGAAAATCGATCTCTGGGTGGTCCAGCATGCGCTCCAGGCGATGGCAGGTCATGCCGCACTGCTCGGCCGGATCGCGTTCAATATCAATCTCTCCAACCAGACGCTGGCCGATCCCGAATCGATGGCGCTTGTGGTCAACGCGATCAAGGCCTCGACAGTGCCCGCGCGTGCCCTGGTTTTCGAGATCACCGAGACCAGCGAGATGACCTCGATGCACGTGGTGCGCAAGGTCATGCAGCAGTTGCGCGATCTCGGTTGCCGATTTGCCCTCGATGATTTTGGAACGGGCTTCTCCTCGTTCACCCATCTGCGCCACCTGCCGGTCGATTTCGTAAAGATCGAGGGCAGCTTTGTCGAGGGTATGGCCGACAACGACCTCGACCACACCATGGTCGCTTCGATCGCCGGACTGGCGCGATCGATGAAGCTCGCGGTGATCGGAGAACACGTCGACAGCTTCGCCACCCTGCAGGCGCTGCGCGATTGCGGTGTCGCCTATGCCCAGGGTAATTATCTGGGCGAGCCACGCAAACTGGCCGATCTGGATTTCTCCTCGGTATTGCCGCCGCTCTGATGCGATGAGCCGGTCCGGTCGTCTGCGACAGGTCCTGGCGGCTCCCGGAGCGGCCTATGCCCTGATTCTTCTTGGCGTGCTTGCGCTGTCCGCCCTGGTCGGACCCTGGCTCAGTCCGTTCGATGCCGAGTTCACCGACTGGGAACGCATCCAGATGGCCCCCGAATTTAGCCACGCCCACTGGCTCGGTACCGATGCGATCGGTCGTGATGTGTTTGTACGCACCCTGATCGGCGGTCGCATATCGCTGTTGGTGGCGCTCGGCTCCGGCACACTGGCGCTGGCGCTTGGCCTGATATACGGCGCCTACGCCGGCAGTGTCGGCGGCACCAGCGAGCGGCTGCTGATGCGCGGGCTCGACGTGGTTTCTGCGCTGCCGTTCCTGCTGATCGTGATCCTGCTGCTGACCCTGTTCGGTCGTCATCCGTTGCTGCTGATTGCCGCAATTGGTGGCTACGTGGCCCTCGACCTTGCCCGCATGGTGCGCGCCGAGGCGGCGCGACTGCGCGTGCTGCCGTTCATCGATGCCGCGCGCGCACTCGGTGCCGGGCGTGGCTGGATACTGTTCCGCCACATACTGCCCAACGTGCTCGGCTTTGCTGTGGTCTATCTGACCCTGGCCATTCCACAGGCCATCCTGGTCGAAAGCTTTCTCAGCTTTCTTGGACTCGGCATCGACGAACCCGCAGTCAGTCTCGGCACTTTGTTGTCGGAAGGGGCGCAGGAGCTGACCGAGGCGCCCTGGGTATTGATCGCACCCGCGCTGTTCCTGGTTGCCCTGCTTGGCGCCCTGACCGTGCTCGGCGATGCGCTGCAACGCGGGCTCTCTGCGCGTGCGGACGCCTGATGAACGCGGTGGACGCATCCGATCCGACCAGCACCCTGGAGCTCGGCGAATTCAGTCTGCGCTACCCGGGCGCCGCACGCTGGGCAGTGAACGGAGTGTCGTTCGCGCTGCGACCGGGCCAGTGTCTCGGCATTGTCGGCGAATCCGGTAGTGGCAAGTCCAGCCTGGCCCTGGCACTGATCGGATTGCATGCAACCGGGGTCGAGCAAACCGGCCAGCTGCAGGTATGCGGCAACGCGCTGGGTGTCGGCGACGAG
>JAYSZM010000091.1:0-17403 GCA_043738015.1 Lysobacterales bacterium | reverse complement strand
CTTGCCAAGGCCACCAGCCTTGGCGGCGATACGCGCCTCGCCACATGGCCGAATCCATCGATTTTATTTGTGCCGACAAGTGCGCAACACCACACTAGCCTTTGCTCAGGATGGACTCGCCGAGTCGCGCCAATTCGACGCGGTCCCGGCCTTCACGCTTGGCGCGATAGAGGGCACGGTCGGTGGCTGCGATCCACTCGTCGAGGCTGGAATAGCGAGCCTTGTCCAGCATCGAGACGCCAATGCTTGCGCTGATCGCGATCTCGCCGGCCTGCCAATTGACCGGCGTGTCGCCCAGCTGATGGCGCAGGCGTTCGGCGAAATCTAGGCTGCGCGCCTGGTCAGTGGACTCCAGTACAACAATGAACTCCTCACCGCCCCAGCGGCCGAGCATCGCAGTCTCCGGAAGCATCGCCTGCATGCGCTGCGCGGCCGCACGCAGGACGGCATCGCCCGCCTGATGGCCGTGCCGATCATTGACCTGCTTGAAGTGGTCGAGGTCGATCAACTGCATGCAGACAGAATCCGCCACCGCGGCGCGCTGCCAGGTCAGTTCAAGGCGGCGCATGACCGCGTGTCGGTTGGACAGACCGGTCAGGGCGTCGGTATTCGCCATGCGTTCCAACTGCTCGGTACTGCCGAGCAGGGCGTAGTGCAGTTCGGCCAGCTGATCGCTGCTCGCCTTCAGTTCGGCATTTTTCTGCCGCATGCCGCGGACCCGCCAGTACAGCAGTCCGAGCACCGAGGCCAGCGCGAGGATGCCTGCAATCAGGGCAAGTCCGAGGTAGCGCTGGCGCAGGATGCGCAGATCCTTGATCTGGCTGTCGCGCTCGAGCAGGCCGCGCTCCATGTCGCCGCGTTCCTTTTCGAGGCTGGCCTCCAGCACGGCAATCCGGCGACCCGCCATGTCCATGGCGAGGATCTTATCGAGCTGCTGGTGCGCCTTTCGGGTGGCGTACGCGCTGGCCGCGTCACCGAGACCGAGTTCGAGATCGGCGACGATATCCAGGGCCGCGCGTTCCAGAATGCGATCGCCAATCTTGCGCGTGCCCTCGAGGGTGATACGTGCTTCGGCCAGCGCCTCGGGCGTGGCACCCCTGGCCGCCCAGACGCGAACGCGGGTAAGCCGCAGCAGCACCTGATCGCGAATCGCGACCTTGTCGAATTCTCGATACGCACGATCGGCCCAGCGCCTGGCTTCTTCCCAGTTGCCGCGCGCCAACTGCAGATCGGCCATGCGACTGTAGGCATTCACCTTGTTCGGTGAGTTGCCGGATACCGCAGCCATCGCGGCGGCTTTTTCGATATAGCTCGCCGCTTCGTCAAAACGCTCCAACTGCATCAGGGCGATACCGACTTCGGCATTGAGGATGATCGCCTCGCGGCGGTTGCGTTCCTGGATGTAGTTGAGCGCCTCGCGCAGATACTCGCTGCCCTGTTCCTCGTCGTCGAGATTGCGATAGAGGATGCCGAGCAGGCGCAGACTGCGCGCGATTTCCGGCTTGTCATCGGTTTTCTTGGAGATATCCAGCGCCTCCTTGTGGACCAGGGCGGCATCAGAGAAGCGACCGGTACGACCGTGCAGCATGCCGATTGAATTGAGCTCGTGCGCGAGTTGCGGTGTGCCGGGGATTTCGCGATTGAGCTTTTCCGCTACTTCGAATTGTTTGAGCGCGTCGTCGAACTTGCCGAGCTTGCGGAACAAGACGCCGCGGTCATGCGCGACCTGGGCGCGCCAGACCAGATTGCCGCTGTCCTCCGCCAGCTCCTGCATGCGCGCGATGGCCGCTCCCGCTTTCTTCGGGCGACCGCGATTGACGTTGACCACATTGATCAAGGTCTGCACTGCGAATTCGAGATCAGGCAGGCCAAGCCCCTTCACCGATCCCTCCATTTCATCGAGTAGCTTGAAGGTTGCCGGCTCATGCTCCAGTTCATTCTCGAACTCGGCAAGGGCGAGCGTGGCCCAGCTTCGGCTGACCGGATCTGTGGCCGCGTTGCGCAGGGCCTCGGCACGATCACGCAGGGCCTCGGTTTTATCGTCGAAGCGGGCGCGCAACTGGCGCACTTCTGGCGGCTGCGACACATCGCCGGGCCCGGTGCGCGCAGTTTCCTGCGCACAAGCTGTGCCGGCGGCGACGGCCAGCAGGGCGGCGAAGATCAGGACGCGGCCAGTCAGCATGATGGCTCAATGGTATGCCATCACGCTGCACATTTGGGGCGCGCTGGGCGGCCAGATTGTGACGCTTGGGGACGCGGCCAGGTCAGTCTCCACACACAATGGCGCGCTGCAGCATTGGCCGGCCGCGTGATAGAATCCTGCGGCTCGCCCTCAGCCGGGAGCCCCTTTGAACTGTCTCGGAGTCCGCCGATGCTCAAGCTCGCCGACCGTATGGGCCGCGCCAAGCCCAGTGCGATCATGGTGGTGGCCGACAAGGCCAAGAAACTCAAGGCCGAAGGCCGCGACATCATCAGTTTCTCGATTGGTGTGCCCAATTTTCTGCCGGGTGAGCACGTCTACAAGGCTGCCGCCGATGCGTTGAAGCACGACTCCGGTTCCTATGGATCCAATCGTGGTCCCGATGCCCTGCTCGATGCCTTCCTCAAGCATCTCGAAGCGGGCGGTCTGACCGGCTACACACGCGCCAATGTGGCGACCGGCATCGGTGCCAAACAGGTGCTGTTCAACGTCATGTACGCTTTGTTGGAAGAAGGCGACGAGATACTGATCCCGACACCGTACTGGACCAGCTATGTCGATATAGCCGACATCCTCGGCGCCAAGTCGACGTTGATCTACTGCAGTCCGGAGCAGGATTACAAACTCACGCCTGAGCAACTGCGCGCTGCCATCAAGCCGAGCACCAAGGCGATCCTGTTCAACAACCCATCCAACCCGACCGGCATGGTGTACAGCGAAGCCGAGATCCAGGCGCTCGCCGATGTCCTGGCCGAGCATCAAATCTGGATTCTGTCGGACGACATCTACAACCGGATGATCTTCGATGGCCAGTCCTATGCGCACTTGCTCAAGGCACGGCCGGAGCTGCGTGATCGCCTGATCCTGATCGACTCGTTGTCGAAGACCTACGGCATGCCCGGCTGGCGTCTCGGCTTTGTCGCGGCCTCGCCGATGCTGGCGCAGGCGATCGTGACGCTCAACTCCAATCACATTACCAATGTGCCCGAGTTTGTCAACGCGGCAGGTGCCGCCGCACTCGCCGGTCCGCAGGATATCCCGACGCAGAAATGCAAGGAATTCCAGGCCAAGCGCGATGAGGTGATGACGGCGATGCGATCAGTTGATGGTCTGCGGTGCCCGACGCCCGGTGGCGCGTTCTATGTGTTCCCGGACATCAGCTTTGCGTTCGGCAAGCGGCATGGCGAGACCGTCATCAACAATGACGTCGATTTCTGCAGTGCCCTGCTCGACAGCAAGGGCGTTGCCATCGTGCCCGGTTCGGCCTTTGGCGAACCCAGAGCGATCCGCATCTCGTATTCCTGCAAGGCGGCCGAATTGACTGAAGGCCTGCGCCGATTTGTCGAGTTCTGTTCCGAGCTCTGCTGACTTAAGCGCGCCCGCGCTGAAACCCCGCATCAATCGAATGTAGTACCAAGGAGTCGATACCGTGAAAGCCCCCATCCGTGTTGCCGTGACCGGCGCCGCCGGCCAGATTGGTTATTCGTTGCTGTTTCGCATCGCCTCGGGCGAAATGCTCGGCAAGGATCAGCCGGTGATTCTGCAGATGCTGGAACTGCCGATGGAAAAGGCCCAGGCTGCACTGCGCGGCTGCATGATGGAGCTTGAGGACTGCGCGTTCCCACTGTTGGCTGGCATGATCGGCAGCGACGATCCGATGGTCGCCTTCAAGGACGCCGATGTCGCGATTCTGGTCGGCGCGATGCCGCGTGGTCCGGGCATGGAGCGCAAGGATCTGCTGCTGAAGAACGCCGAGATCTTCACCGTCCAGGGCAGTGCGCTCAATGCGGTGGCTTCGCGCAATGTCAAAGTTCTGGTGGTCGGCAATCCGGCCAATACCAATGCCTATATCGCGATGAAGTCAGCGCCTGATCTGCCGGCAAAGAACTTCACCGCGATGCTGCGGCTAGACCACAATCGTGCGCTGAGCCAGCTCGCCGCCAAGGCCAATGTCGCCGTTGGCGATATCGAGAAGTTGATCGTCTGGGGCAACCACAGCCCGACCATGTATCCCGATTATCGCTTTGCGACCGTCGCTGGTGCATCGCTGAAAGACCGGATCAACGACGCCGAGTGGAACAGCGGCAGCTTCATCCCGCTGGTCGGCAAGCGCGGAGCCGCAATCATCGAAGCACGCGGTCTATCCTCGGCCGCCTCGGCTGCGAACGCCGCGATTGATCATGTCCATGACTGGATGCTCGGCAGCAATGGCAAGTGGGTCACCATGGGCGTTCCCTCCGATGGCAGCTACGGCATTCCCGAAGGCGTGATGTACGGCGTCCCGGTCACCACCGTCAACGGCGAGTACACGCGCGTGACCGGCCTCGAGATCGATGCCTTCTCGCGCGAGCGCATGGACAAGACCCTGGCCGAGCTGGAAGAAGAGCGGGCAGGTGTGGCGCATTTGCTGGGCTGAAGTAGTTTTGCGGGATGGAGAGAGATGAACAATCCTCAATCCGTGCCGAGATTCAGGCTGTGCAACCTCTCACCAAAAATTGTTGGCGATCAGGAACAAGGTGTATGCGCACCACAATGATGAGCAATTGCCGGAGATGACGTGCAATCGTGTGGCGATCACACCGGACGTGATTGCAAGGATTGTTGGCATGACCCAGGTAGGGAGCTGCTCTGAGTGGTCTGAGCACTTCGCATGGCTTTGGAGTTGGCGTGTTCTGACACAGCGCAGGTCATCGATGCCCTCGTCGCATTCGTGCCGTCTGGACGGAACCCGGCGCCTGGCCTGGGTCGGATTGCGGTCGTCCCCTGCCTACCATCGAAGTTGCCTGGGCGCTGGCCGGTAGCGAGGCACCCGCAATGGTGAGCCCCTAATTCCAGGGATTGACGATCACCACGCCGCAATCGCCGAAGTCGTCGACGTTGCGGGTAGCAATCCGCAATCCGCGTGCTGCGGCAATCGCCACGATCAAGCCATCAAATCCGCGCAATGGCCGACCCACGCGCTGGCGCGCTGCGATGATCGGACCATAAGCTGCGGCGGCGGCCTGATCGAAGCCATGGATGCGCGCACCCAAGGCATGCAAGCCCCGCTGCATGCGGCTCTGGATGTCGTCGCGCCGGGCGCCTTCGGGAAGCAAGGCAATGCCAGCGAGGATCTCGGCGACATTGATGGTGGTGGTAGCGACCTGTGTCGCGGGCTGCTCACGGAGCCAGGCCGACATCCGGGCATCTGGCGTTGGGCGCGCCAATTCGGACAACACATTGGTGTCGAGGATCATTGCAATTCAGGCAATGGGCGCGCTTCGGTGCGCCTCGGAATGGTCAGCTCAACGCCGTGCTCCACGCCGAACAACTGCGTCATCACCTCAGCAAAATGTGGCTCGGCGACATCGGCGTTCATCAAGGCTTCGGCGAGAATCGCCCGGGCTTCAGCCTCCAGCGAGCGCTGATGTTTGGCTGCACGCTGACGCAGACGCGCCTTGAGTTCGGGGCTGAATTTTCGGATCAGTAGGCTGCTCATGACTGAATCTCTCCGATCATCCGATATCAATGATATCATTGCTTCGCAGCGCTGCGGGACTGACTAAAACTCGAAGATCGACGTATTCAGCCTTCGGGCGGGGATGCGGGCGAATCCGCTAGAATGCGTGTTTCGTCGCGGAGGTTTCATGACTCAACCCTCTCCTGGCGCGCAATTTCGCGCCGCCGTTGCAGCGGAACAGCCACTCCAGGTCATGGGCGCCATCACCGCCTATGCCGGACTGATGGCCAAGCGCGTGGGCTACAAAGCGCTCTATCTCTCTGGCGGCGGTGTTGCGGCAAATTCGCTGGGTATGCCCGATCTCGGCATCAGCACGATGGAAGACGTGTTGACCGATGCGCGTCGCATCGTCGACGCGACCGGGATGCCGTTGCTGGTCGACATCGATACCGGCTGGGGCGGCGCGTTCAACATCGCGCGGACGATCAAATCGTTCCATCGCATCGGTGTTGCTGCCGTACACATGGAAGACCAGGTCGGACAGAAGCGCTGCGGCCACCGGCCCGGCAAAGACGTTGTACCGACTGGTGAAATGGTGGATCGGGTGAAGTCCGCGGTCGATGCGCGGCCCGACTCCGGCTTTGTAATCATGGCGCGGACAGATGCGGCCGCTGTCGAAGGCATCGACGCGGCAATCGATCGCGCCTGTGCCTATGTCGAGGCGGGCGCTGACATGATATTTCCAGAAGCGATGAGGTCACTCGACGACTACCGTCGATTCAAGGCGGCGGTGAAGGTGCCGATCCTGGCCAATCTGACCGAATTCGGCTCGACGCCGTTTTTCACCACCGATGAATTGCGCGAGGCCGGAGTGGATATCGCACTCTATTGCTGCGGTGCCTACCGCGCAATGAACAAGGCGGCGCTGCACTTCTACGAAACTGTGCGTCGCGAAGGTACGCAAAAGAACATCATCGACAGCCTGCAGTCGCGCGCCGATCTCTATGATTTCCTCGGCTATCACGCCTACGAGGACAAACTCGACGCGCTGTTCGCGGCGTCCAAGCCGGAATGATCATCCCGGCCGCAGCGCCATTGCGCTGCGCCATCAGCACTGTGGAGTAGTACCCATGAGCGATACCCCGAGCATTCTGCCCAAGCCGAAAAAATCGGTCGCCCTGTCTGGCGTACCCGCTGGCAATACCGCGCTTTGCACGGTAGGTCGCAGCGGCAATGACCTGCACTATCGCGGCTATGACATTCTCGACATGGCTGACGACTGCGAGTTCGAGGAGATCGCGCACCTGCTGGTGCATGGCAAATTGCCCAACCGGGTTGAGCTGAACGCCTACAAGTCCAAACTGCGCGCGTTGCGCGGTCTGCCGGCGCAAGTGAAGCGCGTGCTCGAGACGATTCCGGCCTCGGCGCATCCGATGGATGTGATGCGCACCGGCGTGTCGGCGCTGGGTTGCGTGCTGCCTGAGAAAGACGACCATGCCGCCCCCGGCGCGCGGGATATCGCCGACCGCCTGATGGCGTCGTTGGGCTCAATGCTGCTGTACTGGTACCACTTCGCCTGCAATGGCCGCCGCATCGAAGTGGAGACCGACGATGATTCGATCGGTGGTCATTTCCTGCACCTGCTGCATGGGCACAAGCCCAGCGCGAGTTGGGAGCGCGCCATGCATATCTCGCTCAATCTGTACGCCGAGCATGAGTTCAATGCCAGCACCTTTGCTGCCCGTGTCATTGCCGGCACCGGTTCGGACATGCACTCCGCCATCGCCGGCGCGATTGGTGCGCTGCGTGGACCCAAGCACGGTGGCGCCAACGAGGTCGCGTTCGAGATCCAGAAGCGCTATGAAACGCCGGACGAAGCCGAGGCCGATATCCGGGCCCGGGTCGAGCGCAAGGAAGTCGTGATCGGCTTCGGGCATCCGGTCTACACGGTTTCCGATCCGCGCAACAAGGTGATCAAGGCGGTAGCCCACAAGCTCTCGAAAGAGGCCGGTACAACCAGAATGTTCGATATCGCAGAACGCCTGGAAACGGTGATGTGGGACATCAAGAAGATGTTTCCGAATCTCGACTGGTTCAGCGCGGTCAGTTACCACATGATGGGCGTACCAACCGCGATGTTCACGCCGCTGTTCGTGATCGCGCGCACCAGCGGCTGGAGTGCGCATGTCATCGAACAGCGCATCGACAACAAGATCATTCGGCCGAGTGCCAACTACGTCGGCCCGGAAGACCGAGCGTTCGAGCCGATCGACCAGCGGCCCTGAAGCTCTGAATGCCACAGCCGCGCCCGAATGAGCGCGGCTGTGTCGGCAACCGTTACCAGGTGTAGCGCACCGTGTAGCTGAACTTGGCCTCGCCGTCGGCGGGGATGTTCAAGTTGAAATCGATGGTCTCGGCATCGCGCTTGACGTAGTCGCGGCTCGCCGTCTTGATGGTCCAGCCACTCCAGCGATACAGGTACTCGCGCGCCACCACGGTGGTGGCCTCCTGTTTGCGATTGCGCACGCTGACCTCGAAACTCTCCTCGATCCATTTGCCATTGGTATCGATCTTGAAGTCGGTCTGCTTGCGCTCGCCAACGACGTCAAAACTTTCGCCCAGCTTGATGCGCAGATTCTCATTGCGTGGCGTGTGCTTAATCAGGTCTTCGCCTATGAATTCCAGGCTGCCGTCGGACTTGCTTGCCTGATTGACGCGCACGCGTCCGGCCGGCAACGGGATACCCAGGCCATTGGTCTTGTCGTTCTTGAATTCCAGGTAGGCACCGACCTTGCCCGGCTGGGTGGCGCCGAAGCCCTGATCGGTCACCGGCGATCCGTACCAGCGCCATGGGCCAGGTCCGGCGGTGAATACGAGTTCACGCTTGCAACCGACACCAATCGCCGAAGGAAAAAGCTCCAGCTGCTTGGTCGAATTGTTGGGCAGATCGGTGCGCCGACCCAAGGTGTACATGTGGTATTCGAACAGTGATGACTCCTGAAAGCCATCGCTCACCGATTCTGCCACGCTCATGGTTTTCATCATCGGCGCTGCCCCTGCCATCGGTGCCGCAGGAGCCCGATTGACTTCGCCGGCAACCAGTTTCAGCTGGGTGGCCGGGAAACTTCCGCCGCTTTGATTGACGATGGTGACCCAGGCGGCCAGGTTCATCGTGCAGTGTTCCGGGTCAGAGCCGAGTGTGACGTTGTAGTCGCTCCACCAGGTCAGGCCCTGGGTCTGATAGCTGACCACGGCATCGTGTTCACCGCCTTTGCGTGCATTGACCAGCCAGACCAGGGTCGGGCGGGTGATCAGGCCGCCAGGGAGGGATGGAAACTGGATACTCGAATAGTTGCTCAGCGTGACCACTTCGCCGGATTCCTTCATCAGGATCAGGCCATTGCTTGCCGACAGGAGGGTGCCGGTAATCTCGGTGAATTTCTGTGCCTGGATCTGGCCGACGATCACCTGTTCGCCAATGTAGCGCTGTAACAGCTTCAGCCCATCCACGAGGTCAAACTGATAGTTCTGCTCGACGACCCGTGTGCCGTCAGGATCGGTCAGTGAGGCAAAGCTCACCGTGGTGGGATCGATGCGGGTGGCGACATCGGTGAAGCGAACCTCGCCACTGCCGTTTGGCAGGATCAATGGACGGCGATCGCGCACAAGTGCATAGCCGGGCAGGGCGCTTCCGTAATTCTGCAGTGATTCCGGACTGAGCTGCCCTGGCTGGGCCGAGCTGTAGATCGTCAAGGCATATTGCGGATCGGCGGCGTGGGCTTCGTTCATGGCGGTGCTCAGACTCAGGCTAAGGGCGATCGACAGGGCAAGCCCGCTGGATTTCAGGATTCTTGGTGTCATGGTCCACTCCATTCCTCGGTAGGGGAAACGGTACTACGAACCTGAGCGCGGATCGGGGTCCCAGCGTACGCAAGGATTCAGTTGCGATTCTGTCCGGCGCGGCGCACTGTGCTGCACGAGCGGCGCCGATCAAGGGGCTTCGCGAAGGCGAGGCTTGAGGGTGACCAGGTTGCAAGGGCGGGTCCGCGCATCGAGCTGTGCTGCGAGGATATGCTCCCAGGCAAGGCGACAGGCGCCGGTCGAGCCCGGCAGGCAGAAAATAAAGACGGCATTGGCCAGTCCGGCGAACGCTCGCGACTGCAGCGCCGACGTCCCGATGTCGTCCACGCTGAGCGCGCGAAACAGCTCGCCAAAGCCGGGCATCTCTTTGTCGAGCAAGGGCCCGATGGCTTCCGGCGTCGAATCGCGACCGGTGAATCCGGTGCCGCCGGTAATGAGCACGCCATCTATCGAGGGGTCGGCAATCCAGGCGGAGACAACGGCGCGCAATCGATAGCGATCATCGGGCTCGATGCGGCGATCGGCAAGCCGATGTCCGGCCTCGCTGAGCGCGCCGGCCAGATAGGCGCCCGAGCTGTCGTTGTCCAGGGTGCGCGAGTCGGAGACCGTCAATACGGCAATGTTCAGTGCAGTGAATCCAGTTTCAGTGCTCATTTTGCTCCTCTGCAATGCCTCGGGCTTCGGTCCGATGAAGCGACCAGCAGCCCGCGAATTTCTGCAGCTCAGGACCGCGCTCCGCGAAGTTCACGCCGCCTCTGTCATCAGTTTCAGCTCGTCAGCCTGGTGCTCGAGCGTGAGCGGATCGACGACCTGGTCGAGATCTCCGGCGACGATGTTCTCCAGCGAATACAGCGTCAGATTGATCCGGTGATCGGTCAGCCTGCCCTGCGGAAAATTGTAGGTGCGGATGCGCTGCGAACGATCGCCTGAACCGACCTGGGTGCGGCGCAGATCCGACTGGGCCTGGTGTTGCTTCTGCTGCTTTTCGTCGAACAGACGGGCCGCCAGCAGGCTCATCGCCCGGGCCCGGTTTTTGTGCTGCGAGCGCTCGTCCTGGCATTCGACCACCGTGCCCGATGGCAGGTGGGTGATGCGGATGGCCGAATCGGTCTTGTTGACATGCTGGCCGCCTGCGCCGGATGCACGAAAAGTATCGACTTTCAGCTCGGCAGGGTTGAGCTCGACCGCCGTGATCTCGTCGAGCTCAGGCAGAACCGCGACCGTTGCGGCGGAGGTGTGAATGCGGCCCTGCGATTCAGTGGCCGGTACGCGCTGGACACGATGCGTTCCGGACTCGAACTTCAATCGCGCATAGGCGCCAGCGCCTTCGACGCGCGCGATCACTTCCTTGAAGCCACCGTGTTCGCCCGCGCTGCTCGACAGGATCTCGACCTGCCAGCGCCGACGCTCGGCATAACGCAGATACATGCGGAACAGGTCGCCGGCAAAAATCGCCGCTTCGTCACCGCCTGTTCCGGCGCGGACTTCAAGAAAAATATTGGCATCGTCGCGCGGGTCGCGTGGCACCAGTAGTCCGCCAAGATCGGCATCGAGCTTGAGCAATTGCTGCTGCAGCGAGGCAATTTCCTCGTCGATAAGCGCGCGCATTTCGGCATCGGCGCCGGCCGCCATGGCACGTGCGCCATCGAGCGCAGCCTGCTGGTGGTCGTGCTCGGCCAGCTTGCGCGCAATCGGCTCGATCTCGGCGTACTCCTGCGAGAGGCTGCGAAAGCGCTTGTTGTCGGCGACAACCTCGGGCTCGGCGAGCAGGCGCTCGACTTCTTCCTTGCGTTCGGCGAGTGCTTCGAGTTTGCGACGGATCGAGGGTGTCATGGGGTCTTGCTGCCTGGCTCGGATGAGACTGCGAGAAGTCGCTCGCCGGCGCGGATCAATTCGATGTCACCGCGCAGAGCAGCATCACGAAGTCGGCTGCTGGGTCCGTGCAGCAATTTGTTGGTCAGTGTATGCGCCATGAACTGCAGAACGTCTTCGGCGGGCTGCCCATTGCGGAGCATCTGTTGTGCGCGCTCCAGGACCAGATCGCGCTGCGCTTCGCCGTCGGCACGAAATGCTTTCAGCGGACCCTGGTAATCGAGTGCGCGACGCCAGTTCATGTACTGGTCGACCTGCAGGCCGATGATGACTTCGGCCTCAACTGCAGCCTCCTGACGCGAACGCATCGACTCGTCGATCAGGCGACCGACGTCATCCACGGTATAGAGATAGACGTCTTCGAGCTCACCAACAGCCGCGGCGATATCGCGCGGAACGGCAAGGTCGAGCATGAACATCGGCCGACGCTTGCGTGTCTTGAGCGCGGCCTGTACCTGTTCGAGCGCCACCACGGGCTCGCGGCTGGCTGTTGACGTAATCACGATATCGGCATCGGCCAGATGAATCGGCAGGTCGCTCAGTGCCAGCGCCTGAGCCCCATAGGCTTCGGCCAGTGCCTGCGCATTGGCGAGCGTACGATTGGCGACCAGCATGCGGTGCACACCTGCCTCGATCAGGTGCCTGGCTGCCAGTTCAATGGTATCGCCCGCGCCAATGAGCAGGACCGTTGCCTTGCGCAAGTCGGCAAAAATCTGGCTGGCGAGTCGGACGGCTGAGAAGGCAACCGACACCGAACTGGCGCCTATCCGGGTTTCAGTGCGTGCGCGTTTCGCAGCCGAGAAAGCGTGCTGGAACAACCGATTCAACCGGGTATCGAGAGCGCCAGCAGCCAGAGCGGAATGGTAGGCAGACTTCAGCTGTCCAAGTACCTGCGGCTCGCCCAGCACCATCGAGTCGAGGCCGGTGGCGACTCGGAAGATATGGCGGGCCGCGGCCTCTTCACTATGCTGGTAAAGGTAACTCTCGAGCCGGCCGGGGCTCAGCTGGAAATAACGGTGCAGCCAATCTGCCAGTATGTTTTCCCCGCCTTCATCCAGCTGACAGTAGAGTTCGGTCCGATTGCAGGTGGACAGGATGGCGGCTTCGCGCACTCCGGCCACCGACCTCAGCTCCTTCAGAGCCGCCTCGATCTGCTCGGGAGCAAATGCGAGTTGCTCGCGCAGGGCGAGGGGCGCGGTTTGATGATTTAGACCGAGGGCGAAAAGAGGCATGGCATGACAAAATACAACGGACGCGCATTCTCGGCGGGTTGGCCCTTACGATCAAGGAATCTGCATTGAATCTTATATTGCGTGGCGCAGCGTTGCTGCTGGTTCTCGGTCTTGCAGCCTGCGTTGGCGGCACTCCGCGCGGCGCGGACCGAGCCGAAGTTGGCGAATCGCGCCCGCTGAAGTCGACCGATCTGGTGCTTTCCGAGCGCATGGCGGCCGAGTTTGCCCTGCAGCAGGGGGATGGCGAGGCGCACCTGCTGCATCTGGTCAAGGCGGCAGAAGCCTCGGATGACCCCGCCGAGGCGAAATCCGCCCTCCGGGCCGCGCTGGCGATTTCGAATCAACGCCTTGCCGAGGCCATGCTGGCGCGCTTCACCCGTCTTGCTGCGGATTCGAGCGAGCCGCGGGCCTGGGCGATCGCGCTGGCGCTGGACATGGGGCGCTCCGAGGAAGCCTGGCGTCTCGCCGGTCCCGACGCGGGCGCGAAGATAGAAAATCGGCAGTTGGGCGAAGCGCTTGCCGCTGTGCCGGTTCGTGAGCGGGTCCTGCCTTTTATCGAGCGCACCATCGAAACCAGTGAAGATCTGCCCACCGCTCTGCGCTGGTGCTCGTTCGTGCATCGCCTGAACGAGTCGGATCTGGCGCTGATCCTGGTTTCTGGCCTGGTCGACAGGTTCCCGCAGCAGTCGTCTGCACTGGCCTGGCGCGCCCAACTCAAACGGGATATGAAGGACAACGAAGGCGCCTTGGCCGATTTCCGCGCCGCCCAGGTGCTCGATCCGGAATCGAGATTTCTTCGACTGTCCATCGCGCAACTCGAAGACGCCGCGGGTGACCCGGCTGCAGCGGCGCGCCTCGTTGCCAAAATCCGACCCGCCGACGACCTCGTTGTCCAGGCTCAGGTCGCCTACGCAGCCCGTTCGCAAAATCCTGCCCTGTTGCAGGATGCCTATGCAGCGCTGCAGTCGCTACCCGAGCCGCGTCCGGCGCTGCGCTTGCAGATGCTGGGCACCGTGGCCGAGACGCTTGGCAAACCGGGTGAGGCCATCGCCTGGCTGCGCGCTGTTCCTGCCGGTCCGGAGCAGCCCGAGTCCTGGCTTCGCGCATCGGTGCTGTTGAATCAGGCTGGCGACACCGAGGCTGCGCTGGCGTTGCTGCGGCGGGTGCGCGGCCTCGCCGGCGTGGAACGCGAGGCCCTGGTCAGCAGTTACCTGATCGAGGGCAGCCTGCTCGGTCGCGCGGGCGAGGCTGCTGCGGCGCTGGCGCTGTATAGCGCCGCGCTGACCCTGCTTCCGGACGAACCTCAGCTGCTCTATGCGCGTGCGCTTGAGCATGCCGAGCTTGAAGACACGGCGGCCGCCGAATCCGATCTCAGGCGAGTGCTTGCCATCGATCCTGAACACGCTGACGCGATGAATGCCCTCGGTTACACGCTGGCCGATCGCACTGACCGATTGACTGAGGCGCTTGGTTTGATCCAGGCAGCATTGAAACTCAGGCCCGACGATGGCGCGATGCTCGACAGCCTCGGCTGGGTCACGTTTCGAATGGGAAAGCCCGGCGAGGCAGTGGAATTTTTGCGGGCAGCCCATGCCCAGGTGAAGGATGTTGAGGTCGCCGCGCATCTGGGTGAGGCCCTGTGGGCGAACGATCAGCGCGACGAGGCGCGCAGGATATGGAGCGAGGCGCGCAAGCTCGATCCCAGGAATCCGGTCCTGATCGATACACTGCGCAGGCACGGCCTATGAACCGCTGGCGGCTTGGGTATTCGGCATTGCTTGTGCTGTTGCTGTCCGGCTGCATGACCCAGCCGACTCGGCCCGGACTGCCACCGCAGCCAATCGCGGCCACCGCCGCGCCTACGCATTGGACCCTCGAGGGCAAGATCGCAGTGAGCGATGGTCGTGAAAGTGGCAGTGGGCGGGTCAAGTGGCTGCAGCAGGGGGATCAGTACTCGATCGTGATGCGGGCGCCGGTCAGCGGCCAGAGCTGGCGACTGTCGGGCGGTCGCGGTTTCAGTCAGCTCGAGGGCGTCAAGCCGACTCCGGTGATCGGGGACTCGGCCCAGCAACTGTTGCGACGCGAGCTCGGTTGGGAGTTGCCCGTGGGCGAAATGGCCGACTGGATTTTCGCCGTTGGACTGTCCGATCGTGCGATCACGCAGCGCGATGGCCAAGGCGCGCCATTGAAGGTGCACGATGCCGGTTGGCAGCTCGAGTATCGCGACTGGCAGGTCGCGGAGGGTGTCCGCTTTCCGCGTCGAATCACCGCACGGCGCGGCGTCCATCAGGTCCGGCTGGTGATCCAGCGCTGGCACGCAGCGATTGGCCCTGGCGATGACGCTCAGCACTGAGCCGAGTCAGTGGCCTGCGCCGGCCAAGCTCAATCTCTTCTTGCACATCGTTGGGCGCCGGGACGATGGCTATCATCTGCTGCAGACGGTTTTCCAGTTGGTCGATCTGGCCGACCGGATCGAGCTTCGCGTCAGCGATGATGGCCGCATCCGGCGGCAGCTGGGCATGGCCGACGTCGCGGAATCCGACGACCTTGCCGTGCGTGCGGCTCGGATACTGCAGCAGGCGACAGGATGCACGCGCGGCGCCGACATCTGGGTGCACAAGCGCATTCCGGCGGGGGCAGGGCTCGGCGGCGGCAGTTCCGACGCTGCAACGGTTCTGCTCGCCTTGAATGAAGTGTGGGGAACCGGACTAACTACGGAAGAGCTCCTTGTCCTCGGTCGTCAGCTTGGCGCCGATGTACCCGTGTTCATTGCAGGCGAGAGCTGCTGGGCGGAAGGAATTGGCGACGAGTTCATTCCTTTGCAATTGGAGGGATATTGGTATGTTATTGTTTATCCTGATGAATCGGTGAACACTGCAAGTGTTTTCGCAGATCCTGCGTTGACACGGAACACGCCGCACACCACAATCCCGCGCTTGCTTTCTGGCGAACCCACTCACAACGATCTGCAGGCCGTGGTCTGCGCGCGCTCGGCGCGCGTTGCTGCGGCACTGGATTGGTTGCAAGGTTTTTCTGAGGCACGGATGAGTGGCAGTGGCTCAGCGGTATTCGCGCAGTTTGCGGGTGCTTCCGAAGCCGATGCGGTGGCGCGGAAGTGTCCAGCGCAGTGGCAGGTTTTTGTGGCAAGGGGCTTGCCGCGTTCGCCGTTGCATCAGGCTCTTCAAGTCTGGCGCGAACGAGGGCGGTAGTCCGGGCAAACGTGAGTTCGAAACACTGGGACGTCGCCAAGTCGGTAAGGCACGGGATTTTGATTCCCGCATTCGAAGGTTCGAGTCCTTCCGTCCCAGCCAACATCTTCGGTTCGATGACTTGCGCAGCGCGGAGCAGGAAACATGTTGAAGACGGATGGCATGCTGGTTTTTTCCGGCAACGCGCACCGCGCCCTCACGCTGGCGGTATGCAAGCAACTGGGCGCACCCTTGGGTAAGGCGCTCGTCGGGAAATTCTCCGATGGCGAAGTCCAGGTAGAGATTGAAGAGAACGTGCGACGTCAGGAAGTGTTTGTGGTGCAGCCGACCTGCGCGCCCACGGCAGAAAACCTGATGGAGCTGCTGGTGTTGATCGATGCGCTGAAGCGGGCGTCGGTTGCCTCGGTGACTGCGGTGGTGCCGTATTTCGGCTACGCCCGGCAGGATCGGCGTCCGCGTTCCGCGCGGGTACCGATCACCGCCAAGGTGGCTGCCAAGATGATTCAGGCTGCCGGTACGGATCGTGTACTGACGGTGGATGTTCACGCCGACCAGATCCAGGGCTTCTTTGATATTCCGATGGACAACGTGTATTCCTCACCGGTGCTGCTGGCCGATGTTTGGCGCAACTACGGGACCGACGGAATCATTGTGGTTTCGCCGGATGTCGGTGGTGTCGTGCGCGCCCGGGCCATCGCCAAGCGCCTGGACGATGCCGAACTCGCGATCATCGACAAAAGGCGGCCGCGGGCAAATGAAGTGGCGGTGATGAACATCATCGGCGATGTGGAAGGCAAGACCTGCGTTTTGGTTGACGACATCGTCGATACGGCCGGAACCTTGTGCGCAGCTGCGGCGGCGCTGAAGAACCGGGGTGCGAAGCGGGTGGTGGCGTACTGTACGCATCCGGTGTTGTCGGGTCCGGCAGTAAGCAATGTGATGAATTCGGGGCTGGATGAGCTGGTTGTTACCGATACCATCCCGTTGTCGGAGGCGGCGCGCGAATGTGGCCGGATCCGCCAGCTTTCGGTGGCACAACTGCTGGCTGAAACGATGCGTCGCATCGCCTTCGGCGAGTCGGTCAGTTCTTTGTACGTGGATTGATTTACCGGGTTTGGCGCTGTTGCCGAGCCCGTCATCTGGTCCCTTTGGTCGCGAAGGGACTACCAACTGAGGAAGTCACAATGGCAACTGTTCATGAAATTCAGGCCGATCGCCGCGAGGTAGAGGGGAAGGGTGCGAGCCGCCGCCTCCGCCATGCGGACAAGGTCCCGGCCGTGCTCTACGGCGCCAAGAAGGCGCCCGAGAACATTCAACTCGATCACAAACTCGCCCTGCTGTATTCGCACAACGAGTGGTTTTACTCGTCGATCCTGATGATGAAGATCGGTGGCGAGTCCCAGAAGGTGCTGCTGCGCGATATGCAACGCCACGCCTTCAAGCCGCGCATCACCCATCTCGATTTCCAGCGTGTCTCGGAAACCGAGAAACTGCGCCTGAAGGTGCCGCTGCACTTTGTCAATCAGGAAATCTCGCCGGCCGGCAAGACCGCGGGCGTTACCGTCACCCACGAGCTCAATGAGGTCGAGA
>JAYSZM010000090.1:0-1628 GCA_043738015.1 Lysobacterales bacterium | reverse complement strand
CGCAGCGGAGACAGAGTGACGAGGTCGCAACAGCCCGGCTCGAACAGGCCGGGCACGATGAAGTCCCCCGGCATCAGGAACAGGAAGATCAGGCGGCGGCCGTCGTCGGCATAGCGCAACCAGCCCGCCCACCCGCTCGTGATCAAACGCACACCGCTTGTAACGTCCATGACGCTGTTCGCCGGATCATGCCGCGCACTACGCCAAAATCCCAGGACCTCCGCCTGTTCCTCCTCCCGGAGTGAACTTCCAAACCAGGTTCCGGAAACGATGCGCTGCAAATTGTTGCGTTCAGCCCGTTGCTTGCGAATTTCCACGCCTCGCCCCTGCTAAACTAGCCTGGTTTTCGTCACCCGGCATTGCCTGACATAATCGGTCTGGATGGTTCGGCGTTCCGACTGCACACGTTCGACCTGTTCGCTATACGCTTGGCGAGCCATTCGGGATGCATCTTCAGTAGGACGCGCGGTTTTTCAGCGTGACGTTATGATCGTCAGTGACTGGGCGCTGTGCATGCCGCGGTGCCGAAGCCAATGAACACTATGCGGGCAATTCAGCCATTATGCCCACATCTGTCGCAAAATACCATTCTGTCGTCTACCTGAGGTCTTACGAGCGCATTCCGAAGTGGCTTCCGCCGACGGCCTAACTAATCGGCTTTAAATTCTGTTGGTGGGGCACCCCTCGCCGATGAAAGCTCGGACTCCGACTGTAAGGCTAGCGAACGCGCGTGTTCGCCAGGACCATTTATGGATGAACAGCTTCGGAAGCGCGCAGCGCTGGCGTGAATGCTAAACTTAGGCGCAATCCAGTCGGGCGGCGTAAACTGTCAAGCGACCGTTTTCAGGCTGGTCAGAAACTTCGTAAAGGTCCGGAATTGTGCGCATTTCATCCGAACCGGCGTTGACTGAACGAATGGCCGCTTACGGCGTGGTGAGAAATTGCCTCGAACGTCAACAACTGGAGCGTAGCAGTTATCAGATCAGAAGGGCCTCAGCGGCCGCGGCGATCGTTGCCATGGCGCGCGTTGCGCCCGCGACATCAGAGACGCGTCGCGCCAAGCCCTCGCGCGACGCATCGAGCGCCAACGGGCTGACATCCTCCATCATCTTACCGATCCGCGTGCAGAGCTGCACGACCGGATCGATCTGGTCAGGGTCGATTGGGTCCGTCTCATCCATGGGCTGACTGACGCCCGGACTGGAGCACGAAGTCCAGTGCCAGCTTTTTACGCCTTGCTTACGAACTCGAGTGGACTTCACCTCGAACGCAACCATTGGTCATCACATCGAGTCGCGGCGCTAAGGTGCGCCGTTGCCCCGACCTGCACACCGGCGGGGCCATGGGTGGTGGGACAGCATCGGGCTGCCTCGCCAAGGAGACCCACTATGACCAAGACCCGCAAGACCAAGCCGGCGACCGGTGCTGACTGCAACATCGGCACGGACGTCGTCAATCTCGATGTGAACCCAACGGCGAAGACCAGCGCGGAACACGAGCTCACGGCCGAGGCCGCGCCCGCCGCAAGTGAAACACCAGCAGGGCCCACTCCCACTGCCAAGCCGCCAAGCAAGCAGCAGCAGCTGGCGGCACTGGTCGTCCGCGATGAGGGCGCCACGCTCGATCAG
>JAYSZM010000089.1:0-17578 GCA_043738015.1 Lysobacterales bacterium | reverse complement strand
CCCGATGCGCGAAGCAGACGTCGATCAAGTCATCGCCATCGAATTGCGCGCCTACGAATTTCCCTGGACCCCGCAGATTTTTCGCGACTGCCTACGCGCCGGGTACCACGGTTTCGTGCTCGATCTGGGCGGGTTCATCGCCGGCTACTTCATGCTTTCGGTCGCCGCCGGCGAGGCGCATGTGCTCAATGTCTGCGTCGATCCGAACGAGCAAGGCAAAGGCCACGGCCGGCGTCTGATCAACCGCGCCATGGACGTCGCACGCTGGTATCGCGCCCAGCGCATCTTCCTCGAAGTGCGCCCGAGCAATCCCTTCGCAATCAAGCTCTACTACGACATCGGATTCAATGAGATCGGTCGGCGACCGAAATACTACCCGTCCAAGACTGGCCGCGAGGATGCCATCGTGATGGCGTATGAGTTGTTGCCGCAAGCGTGAGTGGTAAAGGCGATCAAGCGCTCGTGCAGTAGGTCTGTTCGTTGGTTCAATTCTCTATCGAACGTTCGAACTTCGTCCAAGTCAATCTGCCGTGTTCCCAGTTGCTCAAAGAAAAACCCCGCATCGCTGCGGGGGTGAAGCGGGAATTCGAGCGCTGCCATCGGGCAGCGTGAGCCGCTGAACGCACGCACATGGGCGAGGGACGGCGTTTTCGACATGCGTTGTAGCGCATGTCGAGCCGCGCCCGAGCGACGCGCAGGGATGCGCGGCCGGAGAGCTGCACCAGGGATGGTTCGACTGATGTTGGTGGTGATAGAAATCCGTCTGCGCCGCGAAGCATCGGGTCAGTGCGGGCCGGGAGGTGCCGCAGGGACGCATCGGAGCGCTAAAAGAAAAACCCCGCATTGCTGCGGGGTTCTTGTAACACTTCGAATCTTGATATGGGCCAGAGCAGCGGGGCAAGCCCCGCACTACAACAGCGCTCCGGCCGATATCGAGGAGCTGGATTAAAAATCCATACCGCCCATTCCGCCGCCGCCATGATCATGACCGCCGCCGCCGCCCGAAGATTCCTTTTTCGGGGCTTCGGCAACCATCGCTTCGGTGGTGATCATCAGGCCAGCAATTGACGCTGCGTTCTGCAGTGCGGTGCGGGTGACCTTGGTCGGATCGAGGATGCCCATCGCGACCATATCGCCGTACTCTCCGGTGGCGGCGTTGTAGCCGTAGTTGCCAGTGCCTTGGGCGACCTTGTTCAACACGACGCTGGGCTCTTCGCCGCAATTGGCGACGATTTCGCGCAGCGGTGCTTCCATGGCGCGCTTGGCAATCGCGATGCCGTGGTTCTGGTCTTCGTTGTCGCCCTTGAGGCCGACGAGGCCAGCCAGTGCACGGATCAGCGCGACGCCGCCGCCCGGAACCACGCCTTCCTCAACGGCTGCGCGCGTGGCGTGCAGAGCGTCTTCGACGCGGGCTTTCTTCTCTTTCATTTCGACTTCGGTAGCGGCACCGACCTTGATCACGGCTACACCGCCGGCAAGCTTGGCGACGCGCTCTTGCAACTTCTCGCGGTCGTAGTCGCTGGTGGTTTCTTCGATCTGCGCCTTGATCTGCTTGATGCGGCCTTCGATCGCTTTCTTGTCGCCGGCGCCGTCAATCAGCGTGCTGTTCTCTTTGGTGATCTGCACTTTCTTCGCGGTGCCCAGATCCTTGAGCGTCGCCTTCTCCAGTGACAGTCCCACTTCTTCGGAGATCACGGTGCCGCCGGTGAGCACGGCCATGTCTTCGAGCATCGCTTTGCGACGATCACCAAAGCCTGGCGCCTTGACGGCGCAGACCTTGACGATACCGCGGATGGTGTTGACCACGAGCGTGGCCAAGGCTTCGCCTTCCACTTCTTCGGCAACAATCAGCAATGGCTTGCCGGACTTGGCCACGCCTTCGAGCACGGGCAGCAAGTCACGTACGTTGGAGATCTTCTTGTCGTACAGCAGGATGTACGGCGCTTCGAGTTCGGCGCTCATCGACTGCTGGTTGTTGATGAAGTACGGGCTCAGATAGCCACGGTCGAACTGCATGCCTTCGACGACGTCGAGGCTGTTCTCGAGGCCCGAGCCTTCTTCAACCGTGATCACGCCTTCCTTGCCGACCTTCTTCATGGCCTCGGCGATCAGGTCGCCGATGACGTGGTCGCTGTTGGCCGAGATCGAGCCGACCTGGGCGATCGCTTTGTCGTCCGAGCAGGGCTTGCTCTGCTTCTTCAGTTCGGCGACGGCGGCAGTGACTGCCTTGTCGAGACCGCGCTTGAGGTCCATCGGGTTCATGCCGGCGGCGACCGCCTTCATGCCTTCGCGGATGATGGCCTGGGCCAGCACGGTCGCGGTGGTGGTGCCGTCACCGGCAACGTCGGAAGTCTTGGAAGCAACTTCCTTGACCATCTGGGCGCCCATGTTCTGGAAGCGGTCGGCCAGTTCGATTTCCTTGGCGAAGGAAACGCCGTCCTTGGTGATCGTCGGGGCGCCGAAGCTCTTTTCCAACACGACGTTGCGGCCCTTCGGGCCCAGCGTCGCCTTGACGGCATTGGCGAGAATGTTGACGCCGGCCAGCATGCGGGCACGTGCGTCTTCTGAGAAGCGGATATCTTTGGCTGCCATGATTGCAATCCTTGAGTGTGATTCGGTGTGTCTGGGTGTTTCGCTACGCGCTCAGCGAAAATTGCGGCGCGTTGCAGTGGTATAGGGAGGCGCGCGAACTGGTGGGATTCTTCCAGTCAGGGTGCAACCCCTGCAGAATGACGTCAGTTCAGGGTGGCGAAGATGTCGTCTTCGCGGACCACCAGGTATTCGGTGCCATCGACCTTGACCTCGGTGCCGGCGTACTTGCCGAACAGCACTTTGTCGCCGACCTTGACCTTCAGCGCGCGGACGCTTCCATTGTCGAGCGGCTTGCCTTCGCCGGCGGCTACCACTTCGCCGCGGATGGGTTTTTCGGTGGCCGAATCAGGAATGACGATGCCGCCTGCGGACAGACGCTCTTCTTCCATACGCTTGATGACTACGCGGTCGTGCAACGGTTGAATCTTCATGGGCAACCTCTTGATGACTGAGTTGGTGAAGCAAATGACTGATTTATAAGGATTTTGCGACCACTGTTAGCAGTCGGCCGCAGTGAGTGCCAATTCTACCCTTGACCGATTCGAATGGGAATGCCGGTGGGCAATCCAGTGCATAGGCTTCGGGGATGCCCGCAAGATGGGGGACCTTGGGCGCGATTCAAGGCGGGCGGCCAGACCCGGACCATCCGATGATCGTCGGCCGGCCTTCGCGGTAAGGTTGCGTCCGTAAGCACAAAAAACAGGTACAACCATGCGCCACGCACGCTTTTTTGTCCGGCAGCCGATCCGGATCGGGCAGACAATGCCCCTGCCGCAATTTGCCGCCGACCACGCCATCCGGGTACTGCGCATGCGTGAGGGCGATGCCATCACCGTATTCAACGGCGATGGCCATGACTATGCCGGTCGGGTGGCCTATGCGCGCAAGGGCGAGGCCGGTGTGCATGTGGATGCGCAAGCCGCGGTGGATGTCGAATCGCCACTTGCGATTACCCTGGTGCAGGCCATCGTGCGCAGTGAGAAGATGGACTGGATCCTGCAGAAGGCGACCGAACTCGGCGCGGCTGGCATCGTGCCGGTGACCAGCGAACGCTCCGAGGTCAAGCTCGGTGAGGAGCGTGTCGAGAAACGCCATGCGCGCTGGCTGCATGTGCTCGAGAGCGCCTGCGAGCAATGCGGTCGCAGTCGTGTGCCCGAGCTGCATCTGCCCAAAGGGCTGGCGCAATTCGCTGCCGACCTGCCGCCCGTAGCCGACGACGAGCTGCGCCTGACCCTGCATCCGGACGCCGAAAAGGGTCTGAACGATGTGCTCGCTCCAGGGCGGATCAGTATTGCCATCGGCCCCGAGGGCGGTTTTTCGAATCGCGATCTGACAATTCTGGATCAAGTCGGATTTCAGCGCCTGCGCCTCGGGCCCCGCGTGCTGCGCACCGAAACCGCTGGCATCGTGGCGATGGCAGCGCTGCAGGCGCGATTCGGCGATCTGGCGCAGTGACGCGCTGCGGATTTCGCCAGCCTCAACCGGCAGGAATCACGCCGCCTCGAACTGTCCGATACGACGCAGCTTGTCGTAGCGCTGGGTCAGCAGTACATCGACGTCGAGCTTTTCCAGTTCGGCGATCTGTCCGATCAATACCTGCTTGAGGCGATCGGCCATTTCCTTGGGATCGCGATGGGCACCGCCGAAGGGCTCCTGGAGCACCATGTCGACCAGTCCATGCTCGTACAGCCGCACCGCGGTGAGGCCGAGCGCTTCGGCTGCATCGCGCGCCTTGGCGGCGGTCTTCCAGAGGATTGATGCGCAGCCCTCGGGCGTGATCACCGAGTACGTGGAGTACTGCAGCATCATTGTGCGATCACCGACGCCGATCGCCAGCGCGCCGCCGGAGCCGCCTTCGCCGATCACGGTGCAGATGATCGGTACGCGCAACTGGCTCATGACCAGCAGATTGCGCGCGATCGCCTCGGACTGTCCGCGTTCTTCAGCGCCGACACCGGGCCAGGCGCCGGCGGTATCGATCAGGGTGATCACCGGAAGCTTGAAACGCTCGGCGGTCTGCATCAGGCGCATCGCCTTGCGATAGCCTTCGGGCCTGGGCATGCCGAAATTGCGGCGCACCTTGCTCTTGGTGTCGCGGCCCTTCTGATGGCCGATCACCATCACCGGCTTGCCATTGATGCGGCCGAGGCCTCCGACGATGGCGCCATCATCGGCATAGGCACGGTCGCCGGCGAGTTCATGGAATTCGTCGCAGATGTACTTGATGTAGTCGAGGGTGTACGGCCGCATCGGATGCCGCGCCAGCTGCGCGATCTGCCAGGCGTTGAGATTGGCGAAGATTTCCTCGGTTTTCTGACGCAGCTTGACCGACATCCGTTTGGCCTCGTTGTCGAGGTCGAGCGAATTGCCCGCGCCGGCCTGACGCAGTTCGGCAATCTTGGATTCCAGATCGGCCAACGGCTGTTCGAAATCAAGGTAGTTCGGATTCATCACGCGGGTGTCCACGGTGGTACAGGGCGACGAGTATAGTCAGGCGGATCGACCATATCGATGCAGTCTACCGGACAGGGCGGTATGCAGAGGTCGCAGCCGGTACAGAGATCGACGATTACGGTATGCATCAATTTGGCCGCGCCGACGATGGCATCGACCGGACAGGCCTGGATGCACTTGGTGCAGCCGATGCACTCGTCCTCCCGGATATAGGCCACGCGCGCCGGCGCCTCGACGCCATGCTCCGGGTTCAAGGGCAGTGGGCGGCGGCCGAGCAGTTCGGCGAGCGCACGGATGCCTTCTTCGCCCCCAGGTGGGCATTGGTTGATCTCGGCCTCGCCGCGCGCAATCGCCTCGGCATAGGGGCGACAGGCCGGATAGCCGCAGCGCGCGCATTGGGTCTGCGGCAGCAGTTGGTCTATGCGTTCGACCAGGTCGGGAGGCGGCATGGGCTGCGTGCGCTGTCCAGCGCCAGCTATTTCACGCTGGCGCCGGGCTCGGCTCCGGCATCGACATCGAGCAGGAACAGATCGTCGCCACCACTGCCGGCTGAAAGGATCATGCCCTCGGAAATCCCGAAACGCATTTTGCGCGGGGCGAGATTGGCGATGAAGATGACATGCCGACCGACCAGCTTTTCGGGTTCGCCATAGGCGGCGCGAATGCCGGAAAAAATCTGCCGCTCACCAAGCACGCCGGCATCGAGCTGGAAGCGCAGCAGCTTGTCCGATCCTTCGACAAATTCGCAGGCGAGCACGCGGGCGACGCGAAGATCGAGCTTGGCGAACTCCTCGATGCCGACCACCGCCGCAAGTTCGGACTCGGCCGGTGCAGGCGCGGCAGGCTTTGTTGCGGGCGCCGGTTTGACCGCCGTTGTAGCGGTGGGCGCGACCACGTCGGCAGGCCCAGTCGGCTGCAGTGACTCCTTGCTGGCCTCCAGCATATGCTCAATCGCTTTGGGGTCGATGCGCGTCATCAGCGGCTCGTAGCTATTGATCACGTGGCCGAGCAGGGGCCGATCGATATCGTCCCAGCGCGCGCAGGGTGCCGCCAGGAAGCGCGCGGCTTGCGCCGCTGTCTCCGGCAGGATCGGTTGCAAACAGATGGCCAATACGCGGAACAGATTGAGCCCCTGGGTGCAGACTGACTGCAGCTCGGCATCGGCGCCCTCCTGCTTGGCGATCACCCAGGGCTTCTTCTCGTCGATGTAGCGATTGGCCTCGTCGGCGAGACCCATGGTCAGGCGCACCGCCTGACTGAATTCGCAGGCATCGAATGCAGCGACGACCTGGCTGGCGACGCCGCGGAAATGCGCATAGGCGCGTTCGTCGGCCAGTGCGTCGGCCAGCTTGCCATCAAAGCGCTTGCTGATGAACCCGGCGCAGCGACTGGCGATATTGACGAACTTGCCGACCAGATCGGAGTTGACCCGGGCGACGAAGTCTTCCAGATTCAGATCGACATCATCGACGCCGGCACTGGTCTTGGCGGCAAAGTAGTAGCGCAGCACCTCGGGATTGAGTCCGGCATCCAGATAGCTGCGCGCCTGGATGAAGGTGCCGCGCGACTTCGACATCTTGGCGCCATTGACGGTGAGATAACCGTTGACGTGCAGCGCTGTCGGTGTGCGAAAGCCCGCGCCATGCAACATCGCCGGCCAGAACAGGCCATGGAAATTGATGATGTCTTTGCCCAGAAAATGGTGCATCTCGGCACGGCTGTCGGGGCTGAGGAAACTGTCGAACTTCACGCCAGTGCGCGCGCAGTAGGCACGAAAGCTCGCCAGATAGCCGATTGGCGCATCCAGCCATACATAAAAATATTTGCCCGGCGCATCCGGAATCTCGAAGCCGAAGTAGGGCGCGTCGCGGGTGATGTCCCAGCTGCGCAGGCCCGCTTCCAGCCATTCATTGAGCTTGCCCTTCACTGAGGGGTGCGCCACATCGCCGGCCAGCCATTCGCGCAGAAAGGCATCGAAGCGGCCGAGTTCGAAGAAGAAGTGTTCAGTGTCCTTCATCACCGGCGTGGCACCCGACACCACCGAGTACGGATTCTTCAGGTCGGTCGGTGAGTAGGCCGCGCCGCAGACCTCGCAGTTGTCGCCGTACTGATCGGGCGTCGCGCATTTGGGGCACTCGCCCTTGATGTAGCGATCGGGCAGAAACATTGCCTTGAGCGGATCGTAGAACTGCTGGATGTTGCGGCTGGCGATGTGCCCGGCGGCCTTCAAATGGTTGTAGAACAGTTCGGCGAGCACCCGATTCTCGTCGCTGTGGGTGCTGTGATAGTGGTCAAACTGCACCTTGAAGCCGGCGAAATCGTCCTCGTGGCCCTGGCGGATTCCGGCGATGAAGTCCTCGGCGCTGATGCCGGCTTTTTCGGCCGCCAGCATGATCGGCGTGCCATGGGCATCATCGGCGCAGACAAAATGCACGGTATCGCCAGCCATCCGGCGCGCCCGCACCCAGATATCGGCCTGGATATAGCCGACCAGATGGCCCAGATGCAGGGCGCCATTGGCGTAGGGCAGGGCACTGGTAACGAGAATCTCACGTGTTGCGGGCATGCGTAGAGGGTCCGGAAGGGGGCGGGCGCGGCAAATTCGCCTGCGCATAGTCCCGCCATCATGCCACGCCACGGTCGCTCCGCTAAACTGTGCGGCCTCGTATAATGAGAATTCGCCATGAGCTTGGCCAAGGAACGCGCCGAAGCGCTGCTCAGGACCATCATCGACCCGCATACCGATCTCGACCTGGTCAGCGGCGGTTCGGTCAAGGGTGTCGGCGCCGATGGTGATCGCGTTGCCGTCGATATCCTGCTGCCCTATCCCGCCTTGTCCTGGCAAGCCACGCTTGCCGATCAGGTCAAGCAGGTATTGGCAGCCGATCCGGCGATCTCCGCGGTCACGGTCAACGTTGGCTGCCGCGTATTCGCGCATCGGGTGCAGAAAGAGCTGACCCCGATGCCGAACGTCAAGAACATCATCGCGGTCGCATCCGGCAAAGGTGGCGTCGGCAAATCGACCACGGCGGCCAATCTCGCGCTCGCGCTGCAGGCCGAGGGTGCCTGCGTCGGCATCCTCGATGCCGATATCTACGGGCCCAGTCAGCCGCGGATGATGGGCTTGCAGGGCAAGCCGGAGTCGAAAGACGGCAAATCACTGGAGCCCAAGTACGCACACGGCGTCCAGGTCATGTCGATCGGTTTTCTGGTTGAGGAGGATACGCCGATGATCTGGCGCGGTCCGATGGTTACCCAGGCCCTGCAGCAGTTGCTCAACGATACGCACTGGGTCGACCTCGACTATCTGATCATCGATCTGCCGCCGGGCACCGGCGATATCCAGTTGACTCTGTGCCAGCGCGTTCCGGTCTCGGGTGCGGTGATCGTCACCACACCGCAGGACATCGCCCTGCTCGATGCGCGCAAGGGCCTGCGCATGTTCGAGAAAGTTGAGGTGCCCGTGCTCGGCATCGTCGAGAACATGGCCCTGCACACCTGCAGCCAGTGTGGCCACAGTGAGCATGTATTTGGTGCCGGTGGCGGCGCCCGGATGTCGGCCGACTACGGCGTGCCCCTGCTCGGTTCGCTGCCGCTTTCGATGCATATCCGCGAAGAGGCCGATGGTGGTACGCCAACGGTAGTGGCATCCCCCGACAGTGCCGCGGCGCGCATCTATCGGGAGATCGCCCGTCGCGTCGCAGCGCGACTGAGCATGCAGGCACGCAACAAGAAGATCGCGTTTCCGAACATCGTCATCCAGGAGACCTGAGTCCGCTTTCAGGGCTGGCCGTTCAGCGTTACGGTCCGGCTGGGAACGGCCCGTTGTGTCCAACATCACGCCGTCCTCGGCCTGCGCCGCAGACGGAGCAAACGCTTCAAGCCGCGGTCGCGATGCGTCCACGGCCGATCAACCAGTGACCATGATTCGAGGAATCACATGAGCATCAAGTCAGACAAATGGATCCGCCGGATGGCCGAAAGCAAGGGCATGATCGAGCCCTTCGAGCCTGGCCAGGTACGCGCCAATGCCAGCGGCGGCAAACTGATCTCGTATGGCACCTCGAGCTACGGCTATGACGTGCGCTGTGCCAGCGAGTTCAAGATTTTCACCAATATCAACTCGACCATTGTCGATCCCAAGCAGTTCGATCCGCAGAGCTTCGTCGATGTCAATGCGGATGTCTGCATCATCCCGCCCAATTCATTCGCGCTGGCGCGCACCGTCGAGTACTTCCGGATACCGCGCAGTGTGCTCACTATCTGCCTCGGCAAGAGCACCTACGCGCGCTGTGGCATCATCGTCAACGTCACCCCACTGGAGCCCGAATGGGAGGGCCATGTGACGTTGGAATTCAGCAATACCACGCCCTTGCCGGCGCGCATTTACGCCAACGAAGGGGTCGCCCAGATGCTGTTCTTCGAGTCTGACGAGGAATGCGAAACCAGTTATCGTGACCGTGGTGGCAAGTACCAGGGGCAGCGTGGCGTGACCTTGCCGCGTACCTGATTTCAATCCGATCCATCGCCAAGGGAGACTCGCATGCAAGATCAAAATTCCAACAATCCGTACTCGGCGCCGCAGTCAGTGGTTGCCGACATCAATCAGAGCGGTGAGCTTGAACTGGCCGGGCGCGGCATGCGTCTGGTTGGCGCGATCATCGACGGGATCATCCTGATGATCCTGCTGGTGCCGATCATGTTCGCATCCGGCTACATGACCATGGCGATGAGCGGACAGCAGCCGGGATACGGCTGGCAGATGGGCATGACCCTGGTTGGCTTCGTTTGCTTTGTCGTGGTGCAGGGGTATTTTCTGAACCAGTCAGGTCAGACCATCGGCAAGAAACTGCTCGGTATGCGCATTGTCGATGCTGATGGGAACAAACCCGATTTCGTCAAGCTGATTGGCCAGCGCTACGGCATAACCTATGCCATCCAGGTGATCCCGATTGTCGGCAACATCTACTCCTTCGTAAATGTGCTCTTCATCTTCCGCCAGGACCGCCGCTGCATTCACGACTTGATCGCAGGAACGCGCGTCGTAGTGGCCTGAGCCATCCGGAGGTTGCGACGCCCGGAGGAAGAAAATCCGTGCTGAACCGGGCGGTATGGGCAGGCTATGTCGCCTTCGGCAGTCAATACCAAGCTCAGCGAGCACTGAGCTTGGCGCCCTGTGGCCTGTAACAGACGAGTCACCAGCAGCTCGCTCGGTCTGAGCACACTGAGCTTGCTACCCACTCGGCCTGCAGCCTTGGCTACAGGCATTGCTGCGAAGCGGCGCCCACTGCGCCCATCCCTTCGCGACCTCAATTGGGCTTTATCGACTGCAGGCGAGCCGTGATGGGGTGCCCGTTTCCAGCGGAGTCGCCCGATTCAAACCTGTAGCACAGGCAACTGGCGCCCGGCCTGCCCGCGCAGCTTCGACGAGCATCGATTGTTCCGATACTGCAAGCTCGGTTGCCGCTTGTCGCTGGGCACCGTGTGCGACCCGGCCACGAGTACGAGGACCCAAGCGAATCTGCGCTGATTGACCCTTTCCAAGTTGTCGCTGGACGCGCTTTGTAGTCCAATCCACCGATCTGGAGAGACGACATGCAGCCACCTCCGCTTCCCCCGATCAATCCGTATTCGGCACCGCAGGCAGTTGTAATGGACCCGCTCGGCGCACCCTTTGGTGGGGAGTTCGTGTACGCGGGATTCTGGTTGCGGTTCGTGGCGCTGATCATCGATCTCTTCGTCAGCATGGCGATCGTTTTCGCGGTCGCCCTCGTCGGTGGTCTCCTGGCCGGCATGGCCCTCGCCGGCGGAGGAACTTCGAACCAGATGGCGGAATTTGTTGCGGGCCTGATCGGGCTGTTCGTCAGTCTGATCATCCCCTGGCTGTACTTCGCCCTTTGTGAGGGATCCAGTTGGCAGGCCACGCCCGGCAAGAAACTGCTCGGGCTTCGCGTCACTGACCTTGATGGTGCGCCGATCGGTTTTGCGCGTGCCTCGGGGCGACATTGGGCCAAGCTGTTATCCTACATAATCCTGTACATCGGCTTCATGATGGCCGGATGGACCGAGAAAAAGCAGGGGCTCCACGACATGATCGCCAGCACGCTGGTCATCAGGAACTGAGTTCCTGCGACAGCGTCACAGCCTCGATGCTGTGGATGGTTTTTCCGGACAGTATCCGGCCACGAGGAGATTTCCGTGAATTCAAATTTGTTGCGCCCGCTATTCGCAGGCATCCTGGCTTGGGCATTTTCTGCTACCGCACTGGCTGACGAGCAGGCCACCTTCAAATTGCTCAAGGGGCCGCGCTACGAATCGGACGGCTACATTCTCGGTGCGCAGGAACTCGAAGGCTATATCGGCGCGATCAAGGAAGACGATGGCGTCACCGAAGTCGTCCTGGTCGGTTCCGACGGCGGTGATGATGAGGGCGAGGAGCTCTTCGCAGAAGCCGCGCGGCGTTCCGGCGTCAAGGCCTTGCGCAAGGAAAAAGGCGATACCCGCGAGCTGTAGGAACGCACTGGCCCGGTCATGGGCCTCAGCCCGAAGGCGCCAGCGCGCCACGCAGCAGTTTGAGTGTGGCGTGGATCTGACCGGGCTTGTAGGGCTCGGCAAGGCCCTGTCCCCATACCGGCGCCGGCCAGGCCGGATCGTTGCCGTAGCGGGCGATCACATGCACGTGCAATTGCGCGACGATGTTGCCGAGAGTCGCGATATTGAGTTTCTCCGGCTCGAACAGCGCGCGGACGATCTCGCTGACATAGGCGATCTCCTCCATCAACTGGCCGCGCTGATCGCTGTCCAGGTCGATCAGTTCGCGCAGGTCGGCAATGCGCGGGACCAGGATCAGCCACGGAAATCTTGCATCATTCATCAGCAGCACGCGACAGAGGCCAAGATCGGCGACCTCGATGCCGTCTTCCTGCAGGCGTGGATGCAGCACAAAATCCGCACTGTCGCTCGCTGATGCCGGCGCCGCCGGTTGCAGATGCTCACGGAAGAAACCCAATGTGCGTCGCCAGGCGATCGCCGCGGATTCAGCGTGAAAGTCGGCACGCTCGTTGCAGTTGAAGCCGTGCCCGGCTGCGTACAGATACTGTGGCACCTGGGGATGGCGCGCGGCAAAGCTGGCGCGATAGTCGGCCGGGATCAGCGCATCATGCTCGCCGAAATGCAGGATCAGCGGCGCCGCTGGCGTCTCATCGATAAAGGGCAACGAGCGCGCGCCGTAATAGCTGACCGCGGGAATCTGCAGTCGCGTCGCGCACAGCCAGGCCAGACTGCCGCCCCAGCAATAGCCGACCGCGCCGACCGTCCCCCAGTGACTGGCGTAACGGATACTCGCGGCGACATCAAGCAGGGCATCTTCCCAGCGTAGCGCGGCGATCCGTGCGCGGCCCTCACTGATGCCGGCTTCGTCATAGCCAAACTCGGCATGGCCGCCTACCCGATCGAAAAGTTGCGGCGCGAACGCGGCGAAGCCATTGGCAGCGAACTGGGCGCAGACATCGCGGATATGGTTGTTGACGCCAAAGATTTCCTGCAACACGATCACCGCGCCGAGCGCGGGTTCCAGCGGCAGTTCCTGCCACAGTGAAAACCGGTGGCCATCGGCCGCATGCTGGCTGGTCAGTTCGCCCATCGCAATTGCCTGTATTCGGGAACAAGCCGCAGTGTGCACGAGCGCAGGCATTTCCTGCCAGTCCCGGCGGCCGACTACGTGCTGTTCGGCGCGAATCCCTGATTCATTGAGGCCTGCGCTCGGACGTTCGCTGTTGCCACCGGCCGGCTTCGATTGGCGCAGCCTCAGTCCGGCGCTGCGCCGGAAGCTCGCTCGATGCGATTGCGGCCGAGCCGCTTGGCGCTGTACAGCGCATCGTCCGCTGCCGAGATCAGGGCGCTCACCGAAGGATGGCGGAGCTTGCTGAGGCAGGCCAGGCCAATACTGGTCGTTATATCGACTCGCCGACCATCAAGCGCGCCCATGCGTTGCTGCAGCGCCACGCGCAGACGCTCGGCGATGGCCAGTGCACGTTCCTCGTCGAAACCGACCAGGCCGATCACGAATTCCTCGCCACCATAGCGGCCGAGCAATTCGTCGTTGCGCAACTCAGTACGGAAGACCTGGGCCGCCGCCGCCAGCACGCGATCGCCGAACTGATGGCCGTAATTGTCATTCACCGGCTTGAAGCGATCCAGATCGAGCAGCAGGAGAATCATTTCGCTGCGCGCGGCCACGGCCTCATCGAACAGCTCATTCAGTCGTTGCATCAGATGGCCGCGATTGTAGACCCCAGTCAAGGGATCGACGGTGGCGGCGCGGTACAACTCGCTGGTCTGAGCGGTCAGCCGCGCATTGACCGCGCGCAGGGCAGTGTCCTGGGAGGAAATCGCTGAATTCCGATCGGCAAGTTCGGCGTTCAGTCGGCGTACCTCACGCAGGCGCCAGAACAGGAAAGCGATCATGCCGGCCAATGCCGCCAGGGTTCCGATGGCGATGCGTTGGCGCAGGCTCTCGGTGCGCAGACTGAGTTCCTTCACCTGATTGTCCATCCGCAGGATCTCCATCTGACGATCGCTGCGCTCGCGTTCCTGCTTCAACTCCAGGATTGCCAGGCGTCGCGCCGAGGTCAGGCCGAGCAGTTCCTCGCGCAGTGCGGCGCGCTGGCGCGAATACAACAAGGCTTCGTGGACGGCGCCGCGACGTTCGAGCAGTCGTTCCATGGCGAGGTAGGCCGCATGCAATTGCGGCTTGAGCTTGGCCCGGCTGAGGTGTTCGAGAGATTGCGCGTAGGCGCTCTCGGCCACAGCGGGATCGCCAGTGGCAAACAGCAGGTCGCCGCGATAGAGCAGGGCGCGACCGATCACATCAGCCTGCCCCATTTCCTGGCCGAGTCGCAGCGATTCCTCAATGTGCCGGCGCGCGGCGTCCATCTGACGCAGTCCGATCCCAGCGCGCGCCAACTCCAGATGTTCGAGCGCGGTCGCCTGTTTGTTGCCCAGCGGCTTGTCCATGGCCAGCGCGCGCTCGGCGTGCTGCTGCGCGAGCTCCCACTCACCCAGATCGTTAAGCAGGGTGGCATAGCTTCCGAGCGCCGAAGAAAGGGCAAACGGATCGAATTCGTGCGCGGCAGCTTCAATCGCGTGCTCGAGATACTCACGTGCGGACTGTGTATCCTCGATTTCGCGGTAGAGCAGTCCGATATTGCGGTAAGGCACATCGACACGATAGCCCGGGCCCAGCGCACGACGGATCTCGAGCGCCTGAAGCTGACGATCCAGTGCCTCGGAGTAGCGCCCCATGTCGCGATAGACGGTGCCGAGGTTGGTCAGCGCCTGGGCAATGCCGGCATCACGTGCGTGGCGTCGCGCCACATTCAAAGCGTGCTGATGATGTTCGAGCGCCGCCTCGAGTTGGCCGCGTCTTCGCAAGATCGTTCCGAGCCGGGTCTGCGCCTCGCTCTCATAGCCGGGTGCCTGCACCTGGCGAGACAATTCCAGCAGGCGCTCCGCGCTCGCGTTGGCGGCGTCATAGTCGCCGGCGACGACCTGGCTGAGTGCCAGCGAATTGAGCGCGAACAATTCGCGATGTGGAAGTCCTTCCACTTGCGCCGCCACCTGCGCCAGATGCCACTGGCGCAAAGCCAACGTGTATTCGCTGTGCATCTGGTACCAGATCGCCGCCGCGGTATGGGTGACGAACGCGCCGCGCGCGCCGAATCCCAGTCGCTGCAAGCTCAGTAGCTCGGAGCTGATTGCCCGCTTGCCATCGCGATCGTGCGGCGACAGCAGCAGGCTGTCCTCGGTCGATTGACCGGATGCCGCGGGTGGCGCGAGCAGGAAGAGCAGGAAGGCAAGACGGACGAGCGGGATCACGGGCAGGCTCGGGCGGACAGGCAGCGCGCAGCGTACCGGTGCACGAACCCGGACGCCGATTTGACGCCATTGTTTGCAGTCATGCCCGGGCCAGACGGTGTCCGGCAGGACCTAGTGTGGTGTCGCATAGTGCGCAACACCACACTAGGTTGGCCTGCTCTACCCGGACCGACCTATACTGCGCGACCCCCGTGACCATCGCCTCAGGAATGCCCATGTCGCATGCCGCCCCCAAAGTCGGATTTGTCAGCCTGGGATGTCCCAAGGCCCTGGTCGACTCCGAGCGGATTCTCACCCAATTGCGCGCGGAAGGCTATGCCATCGTGCCGAGTTACAACGACGCCGACGTCGTCGTGGTCAACACCTGCGGATTCATCGATGCCGCGGTCGAGGAGTCGCTCGACGCGATCGGCGAGGCCATGGCCGAGAACGGCAAGGTCGTCGTCACTGGTTGCCTGGGTGCGCGCGCGCACCTGATCAAGGAACGCTTCCCCGATGTGCTGTCGATTTCGGGACCGCAGGACTATCAGAGCGTGATGAAAGCCGTGCACGCCCAGGTGCCACCGAGCCATGATCCGTTTCTCGATCTGCTGCCGCCGCAGGGCATCAAGCTCACGCCGCGGCATTACGCGTATCTGAAAATTTCGGAAGGCTGCAATCATCGTTGCACCTTCTGCATCATCCCCTCTATGCGCGGTGACCTGGTCTCGCGGCCGGTGGACGAAGTGCTGATCGAGGCCGAAAAACTGGTGCGCAGCGGCGTCCGCGAACTGCTGGTGGTCTCCCAGGACACCAGCGCCTATGGCGTCGATACCCGCTACGCCAGCCGCGAATGGCGCGGCGTCGAGTACCAGACCCGGATGCGCGATCTCTGTCGCGGTCTCGGCGAACTCGATGCCTGGACCCGCCTGCACTACGTCTATCCGTACCCGCACGTGGATGACATCGTGCCGCTGATGGCCGAGGGCAAGGTGCTGCCGTATCTGGATATTCCGATGCAGCACTCCAGCCCGCGCATCCTCAAACTGATGAAGCGTCCGGCCAGTGGCGAGAAAAACCTCGACCGCATCCAGGCCTGGCGCGCGACCTGTCCGGAGATCACGCTGCGCAGCACGTTCATCGTCGGCTTTCCCGGTGAGACCGAGGCCGAATTCGAGGAGCTGTTGCAGTTCCTGCAGGCGGCGCAATTGGATCGCGTCGGTGCTTTCGCCTATTCACCTGTGGATGGTGCCAAGGCGAACGATTTGCCCGATCCAGTGCCGGAAGAGATCAAGCAGGAGCGTCTCGAACGCTTCATGAAGACCCAGGCCAAGATCAGCAAGAAGCGCCTGAAAGCCAAGGTCGGCACGCTGCAGCAGGTGCTGATCGACGAGGTAGGCCCCAGCGTGGCCACCGGCCGCTCACGCGCCGACGCACCCGAGATCGATGGCAAGGTCTATGTCTCGGCAGCCGTTGCCGGAACCCGGCTCAAGCCCGGCGATCTCGTGATGGTCCGGATCGACAGGAGCGATCAGCACGATTTGTTCGGTACCCTGGACCCATAGCGGGCGTCAGCAACACCGATATTTCCCGCAACGATGGCGGACACAGGCGTCATGCTCATGCGCACAGCAGCCCGCAAGTATCTTGCCGCGTCGCGATGAATCGCGGCGAATGGTGTTCGTGCGCTGCGCGCCCGTCGCGCAACCGTCCCCACAACTACTGACGCGCCCGGCCGTCGCCCACGTCGAACGAAAACTGCGAGAATCCTTGTGAAACTATCTCCGCAATCGCAGCGCGCCATGTTGCTCCTTGATCTCCAGACGAGCCCGAACGGCGATGCGGTTTAGCGCACCCGCGCGGGCAGACGTCGCGGTCGAGGTCTGGCATCGCCCGCCCTTGAACCAATGGTTGGAAGCCTATCCCTGGATCGCGGATTCCGAGTGGCCAGCGATCGACAGGCTCAACGAACTGCTCGATGGCCGTCGGCATTCGGTCACTGGCTTGCCGCTGCGCTTTGCCGCGCAGACTCCGGCGTTGTTGCGCGATGGACTGCATTACGAACAGCGCAGCTTCCAGACTGGGGTGATCAGCACCCGCGCGGAGAACTGGCACGATCTGCTCAATGCGCTGATCTGGATCCGACATACCGGGCTGAAGTCCGCATTGAATGCGCGCTACGTGGCCGAGTTTGATCGAAGCCACAGCAAGGATCGCTCACGCCCGCAGATGGCGATCACCCATTTTGATGAGGGTGGCGTGGTCGCGATCCTGCGTGATCGCGATCTGTTGCAACTCTGGGATCGCCATGACTGGGCGGCGCTGTTCCATGATCGTCGCCAGGCCTGGTCGGATGGCAGCATCGAACTGGTGATCGTTGGCCATGCAACGCTCGAGCACTTTCTGCAAGCGCAGCAACTGATCACGGCCAAGTGCCTGGTCATCGAGGCCGCTACGGCAGCGTCCAGCGAAGCTCAGCGCGCCGGGTTGATGCAGGCGCTGGCCTTGCATATCGAGCGGGCGCAGTGCCTGAACGATCCGCAGGATTTACGTCCGCTTCCGCTATCCGGTGTGCCTGGCTGGCATCCTGCCGGAACCGACCGCGCGTTTTTTGAAACCGCCGATTGCTTTCGGCCGCTGCGTGCGGGTCGGCTGTATCCGCCGGCGCTGAATCTGC
>JAYSZM010000088.1:0-51283 GCA_043738015.1 Lysobacterales bacterium | reverse complement strand
CGATCATCCGCGGCCTCGATGGTGCACGCGTCCAGGTTCTTGCAAACGGCTCAGCTGGACTCGATGCCTCGGCTGTCAGCGTTGACCACGCGGTCACTGTGGATCCCTTTCTTGCCGACCAGATCGAAATATTGAAGGGGCCTTCCACGCTGTTTTTTGGTTCTGGGGCCATCGGCGGGGTGGTCAACGTGGTCGACGGCCGCATACCCGAAACTGCCGAACCGGGATACCGCGGCCGCGCCGAACTGGCCGCCGACAGCGTGGCCGACACGCGATCAGGGATGGCGCGACTGGATGCCGGCAACGACAGCGCCGCGGTTCATGTCGACGCATTCGAGCGCAACACCGGAGACTTTGCCGCACCGGATGGCCGCATCGCCAATACATCACTGCACAATCGGGGCGGCGCGCTGGGCGGCAGCCTGTTCGGCGTGCGCGGTTTCGTCGGTGCCGCGGTGTCACGATTCGAATCTCTGTACGGCATCCCCTCTGCTGGCGACGACGCGGCCGAAGCCGTACGCATCGACATGCAGCAAACCCGCGCGGACGCCAAGGCCGCATGGGACGACCCCTTGCCCGGCATCGAACGGGTGCTGATCAAGTTCAGCCGAAACGATTACCAGCATGTGGAGTTGGAGGGAGACGAATTTGGTACTCGCTTTGACCTGGACAGCCACGAAGGACGGATCGAGTTCAGCCATGTTCCGCACGGCGAATGGCGCGGTGCCTTCGGTGCTCAATTCGGCGCCCGTGATCTGTTGGCCATCGGCGAGGAGGCCTTCATCCCGCCGACCGAAACCGCGGACTGGGGCGTGTTTGCCATCGAGCGATTGAACTCTGGCCCCTACAACATCGAACTTGGCCTGCGCCATGACCAACAGAAAATCGATGCGGCGGGCATCGGGCAAGCCCGCCACAACGCGCAGAGCGCCTCGCTGAGTGCCGCATGGCAGTTCAGCAAGCGCTGGAGCTTGGCCCTGGGCTTTGACCACGCCGAGCGAGCGCCGGTCGCGGAGGAACTGTATTCCGACGGTCCGCATATCGCGACGGCAGGCTTCGAGCGCGGTGATCCGACCCTCGACGTCGAAACCGCTGCTCAGGCCGAGTTGGGGCTACATTTCGATGGCGACGACTTGCACTTCAAATTTTCGCTCTACGCGAACCGGTTCAAGGATTTCATCTATCTGCAGGAAACCGGGACGATTGAGGACGACTTGCCGCTGCGCCAATGGAGCCAGGCCGATGCGCGCTTTCGCGGCGCGGAATTCGAGCTCAAGTCCGTGCTCGCGGATACGCATTCGGGCCGGCTTGAGCTACGCGTGTTTGGTGACAGCGTGCGCGCTGAGCTCGCGTCGGGTCGCAATCTTCCGCGCATCGCACCAGCCAGGCTCGGCGCTGATCTCAACTGGACCCTCTCTGGCTGGCGTGCCGGCTTCGGCGCGTTGCACTATGCACACCAGGATCACGTTTCCGTCTTCGAGACGGAGACCGCAGGCTACACGCTTATGCACGCAAATATTTCCTACGCGTTCAATATAGGTGCCAGTGAGTGGGAATGGTTTGCCGATGGCAGCAACCTCGGCAATCGCGTCGCCCGCGTACATACCTCGTTCCTGAAAGAGGTCGCACCACTGCCAGGGCGCAATCTACGCAGCGGAATCCGTGTCTATTTCTAGGCGTTCCAAAATTCGGCCAGTACTGCCGATTTCCGAACCACCAAAACGCAGTCCTGCAGACGCCGGCGGCCCTCGCGATGGCGTTCTGCGGCGGTCCCACCACTGGTCGCCAGAGTTCTACCGTCAGTCTCGCTGCGCGCATGCAAGGCGCTGATCCAAAAGGCGTTAAGCAATACGCCCAGGAACTTTCCGGGCCCGCGATCCGTGCCGCAGGTCAAGGTTTTTTGAAGTCGGGACACGCATAATCGATGCCGATTCTTCTGGGGGTCGTGCATGAAACGCTGGACTGTCAAATTTTTTGGCGCGCCGATTGTCGCGCTGGTACTGGGTTTTGGCCTTGCTCCGATGGCATCGGCTGGTGATCTGCTGTTCACCGCAAGCTTCGATGAATCGCCCGAGGGGCCCTACAACGACTACGAAGCTTCACGCTTTCTGAGTCAGACCACCTTCGGTCCGACCGTTCCGGAAATTCGCCGACTGCGACAAATGGGTTACAACGCCTGGCTCAATGAGCAGTTTGCAATGCCCCTGAGCGCGCATCGACCCTACCTGCAGAACCTGCAGGCGCAGCAGGTCGACATCTATCACAACATTCGCCACGAAGCCTGGATGCAGCGCGCGATGACGGCGCCCGACCAACTGCGCCAACGCGTGATGTTCGCACTCAGCGAAATCCTGGTGACTTCCGATCAATCAGGCGCGCTCGAAGGTCAGCCGTTCGGCCTGACCCATTACTACGACAGTCTCGGCAGCGGAGTCTTTGGCAACTACCGCACTTTGCTGGAAAACGTCACCCTGCATCCGGTGATGGGCCATTACCTGTCGATGTTCGGCAACCGAAAACCTGATCCTGCGATCAATCTCCGGCCCGATGAAAACTACGCGCGCGAGATCATGCAGCTGTTCTCGATCGGCCTCGTGCAATTGAATCTCGATGGCACGCGGGTGCTGGTCGGCGGTCAACCGGTCCCCACCTACAACCAGGAGACCATCGCCGGATTTGCCCACGTCTTCACCGGCTGGAAATGGTTTAACTGTCCGGTCAACAACTGGCAGTGGTGCGGCCCAGGCGACCTTGGCGAGGGCTGGCTGCAGCCGATGGCGCCCAATGTCGAATTTCATGCGGTCGAAGGCAGCAAGCAGCTGCTGAATTACAGTGGAGTGAGTCTGCCCGGCGGCGTAATGCCAGCTGGCAATCGGCCGAGCGCGACGGTGCAGACCGTGCGCGACAATATGACGACGGCGCTCAACAATATATTCAATCACCCCAACGTCGGGCCGTTCTTCAGCAAACTACTGATCCAGCGGCTGGTATCGAGCAACCCCAGTCCGGCCTATGTGCAGCGCGTTGCCACCGTGTTCAACAACAACGGATCGGGGGTGCGTGGCGATCTGCGCGCCGTAGTCCGCGCAATCGTGATGGACCCCGAGGCCAGGGCACGGCCAGTGACCGGCAGCTCGATCGGCGGCAAGCTGCGCGAGCAACCGCTGCGCTGGACTCAGATCTGGCGCGCGTTCGGCGCCAGCGATCCCGATGGCCGCTTCGATGACTGGTACCTGCACTGGCCGTATCACACGCCGGTGATGCCACTGCATTCGCCGACGGTGTTCAATTTCTATCTGCCCAACTATGCCGCGCCGGGGCCGGATGTGGCACAGGCCGGTCTGCTCTCGCCCGAATTCCAGATCGAGACCGACACCTTCGTGACCCGCTTCAACAATCTGATCGAATGGTTTGCGACCGATATGCACGTCGGCTCGATTCCGCCGGACTACGACGGAACCCGACTGACGTTCGAGCTCGAGCGCGGAATGCGCAACAACCCCGACCAGTTGCTGGAGCACCTCGACGTGCTGTTGATGGGCGGAACCATGAGCTCATCGATGCGAACGACGCTGCGCAATTACGTGATCAGCATCCCCGTGGGCGATTACAACGGCTATCGGCGTGTCACCGATGCGCTGAGCCTGATCGTGACCTCCCCCGAATACGTGATCGAGAAGTGAGCCCGCCATGAAACGTCGCGAATTTGTCCGCAATTCCGTCTGTGCCGCAGTTTCCGGTGCAGCCTTCAGCTCCCTGGTCACCCAGATGAACCTGGCGCATGCCGCCGCGCCGAGAATCATCCTCGGCGGCGGCGATGACTACCGCGCCCTGGTCTGTCTGTACATGTACGGCGGCAACGACTCCTGCAATATGGTGGTGCCACGCACGGGATCGCATTACACAAGCTATGCGGCGACGCGCGGCGCGCTCGCCCTGCCTTCGGCGGGTTTGCGCACGCTCAATCCAATCAATGCGGCATCGGACGGCGGCGTCTACGGACTGCATCCGTCGATGACGCACCTTGCCGATCTGTTCAACCAGACCACCAGTCCGGTCGCCATCGTCGCCAACACCGGTCCACTGCTCTATCCAATCACCAAGGCGCAGTTCCAGAATGAGTCGGTGCCGGTGCCGGCCCAATTGTTTTCGCACTCGGACCAGACGGTGTTCTGGCAGACCCCGAGCGCAGATACGCTGACGCGCCTGGGTTGGGGCGGTCGGCTTGCCGATCTGACTGATGTCGCGGGGCAGAATCCGGCGCTATCGATGAACATTTCGCTCGATGGCGAGAATGTCTTCGAAGCTGGTCAGGATGTGATTCCTTACTTCATCAGCCCCTACGGTGTTGAAGGCATCGAGATGGACAGCACCAGCACCTGGCCGCCAGGTCAGCAGGCGCGTCGCGCGGTATTCAACGCCCTGCTCAATGCCAATCAGGCGCATCCGCTGGAGCGCGCCTACGCCAGTCAGGTCAAGCGCACGCTGAACACGTACGAACAAATCGACGCTGCGCTGGATCTGCCGCTCAACACCGGCATGGAGTCCAATTTCAGCTACGCCGTTGACGGCCAGGGCAACACCCTCGACTGGCTCGGCGTGCAGTTGCGCATGGTGGCGCGACTGATCAATCGACGGCAGACGCTGGGTATGGTGCGGCAGATATTCTTCGTCGGCATCGGCGGATTCGATACTCATCAGAACCAGTTGACCGATCACGCCAGCCTGATGACCTCGGTCTCGCGCGGGCTCAACGCCTTTTATCAGGCGACGGTCGCCATGGGTCTGGCGCAGAATATCACCGCCTTCACCGCCTCGGAGTTCGGCCGCACGCTCTCTGGCAATGCCGGCGTCGGTACGGATCACGGCTGGGGCGGACACCAGTTCGTTGTTGGCGGTGCCGTCCAGGGACGACGCTACTACGGCAATTTCCCCAGTCTGATCGCCAACAACAACCCGGATGACGCCGGTTGGGGCCAGATGATTCCAACCACGTCGGTCGATCAATATGCCTGGACACTGGCGCGCTGGTACGGCCTGCAGGATTCGGACCGCGACCTGATCTTCCCCAACGTCTCGCGCTTCGGTGCCGTGAACAATCATCACTTGGGATTTTTGGCGTAAGTCGCAGCGATTCGATGGTGCGCTCGGCATCGTCGGCTGCGACGAATGCCGGGCCAATGCGCGGACATTGCAGGAGCGTTTGCTGAGTGCCTACGGCCTGCTTCGGCACATCGATCCGCCCGAGATTCTGAACAGCAAGGCGGCAGAAACTGGTCATGCGCCCGCAAAATCGCCCGATTCGACGCGATCGACCGGCGATCAGCACAATCGCGCCTACCCCTCTCCAGCCCGAATGGTCATAATCGGCGGCCCAAGACTGTCGATCACCTCATGCACGAGTTCTTTCCCGGCCAGCGCTGGATATCCAATGCCGAGCCCGAACTGGGATTGGGAACGGTCCTGCGCGTTGAAGGCCGCATGCTGCAGGTGCTGTTCGCGCGCAGTGGCACCTTGCGCCAGTACGCACAGCAATCGGCGCCGCTGACGCGCGCCCAGTTCCGCGCCGGCGACTTGCTGGGGGCGCATGGCAAGCAGTTTGTGATCACCGAGGTGGAAACCAGCGAAGGACTGCTGCATTACCGGCATGCCCAGGGCCGGCTCAGCGAATCCGAGCTGGACGATCTGCAGAGCATATCCAAGGCCGAGGATCGCCTGGCCCAGGGCCGGATCGATCGCAATGACCAGTTCGAGTTCCGCTTTGAATCGCTCAAACGTCGCGCCGACGCGCGTCGCAGCAGCGCCTATGGTCTGATGAGCGCGCGCGTCGATTTGATCAGTCATCAACTGCGCGTCGCCCAGGTTGCCGCAGAACGCCGACCGCCGCGCATTCTGCTTGCCGACGAAGTCGGCATGGGCAAGACCATCGAAGCGGGCATGATCATCGCCCGCCAGATTGCTACCGGGCGTGTGGGTCGCGTGCTGGTATTGGTACCAGAGCCGCTGGTGTACCAGTGGTTTGTTGAACTGATGCGCCGCTTCAATCTCAACTTCGCCATCTTCGACGCCGAGCGCTGCGATGCCATCGCGCAGTCCGAAGACGGCCGCAATCCCTTCCAGGACGAACAACTGGTCATCACCGACAGTGCCTTTCTGGTCCACGATCCCGAGCGCGCACGCCTTTTGGTACGCGCCGGCTGGGACTTGATGGTGGTCGATGAGGCGCATCATCTGGCCTGGTCACCTGAGGAAGAGAGCCCCGAGTATGTGCTGGTCGAGGCCCTCGCCAAGCGCACGCCCGGTGTGGTGCTGCTGACCGCCACGCCCGAGCAACTGGGCCGCAGCGGCCACTTCGCGCGCCTGCGCCTGCTCGATCCAGCGCGTTACCACGACCTTGAAGCGTTTCAGCATGAGGGGAGCCGGTTCGCCGCCCTGTCGAGTATCGCCTCCGACATCGCCGACGGCATCAAGCTGACCGATACGCAGACCGAGTCGCTGCAGAACCTGCTTGGCGATCAGGCTGATCAACTCCTGGCGGATGGTGCGCGCGAACAACTGCTGGATGCGCTGATCGATCGCCACGGCACGGGACGCGTGATGTTCCGCAATCGCCGATCCGTCGTAGGTGGCTTTCCACAGCGCGTAGCCCACCTCGAACTGCTTCCGCTCGATGGTGAGGATGAGGAGCTGCATGGTCATCTGCTCGCCGAGTTTCTCAGCGATGTCGATGAAGACGCGCATGCGCTGCCGCTCAATTTCAACAAAGACCCGCGACTGGACTGGCTGGTCGCCCTGCTTGAGCGCTACCCGACCGAGAAATTCCTGCTGATCTGCCGGACCCAGGCCAAGGTGCTGGCACTGGAAGAATCCCTGCGCCCGCGCAGTGGCGTCGGCCTCGCCCGTTTTCATGAGGGCATGAGCATTGTGCAGCGCGACCGCAACGCCGCTTTCTTTTCCCAACCCGATGGCGCACGCCTGTTGCTCTGTGCCGAAATCGGATCGGAAGGACGAAATTTCCAGTTCGCGCACCATCTCGTGCTCTGGGATCTGCCACCCGACCCGGATCAACTGGAGCAGAGAATTGGTCGGCTTGATCGCATCGGCCAGAAGCAGGATGTGAATATCCACTTCGCCTGTTTCGCCGACACCGCGCAGCATGCCTTGATGCGTTGGTATGACGAGGGCCTCGACGCCTTCCGCTCCTCACCGCAGGATGGCCGTGAGCTGCTGCGCCGCTTCGGCGAAGGTCTGATCGAAACGGCACGCGCGTTCGCACTGCGCCAATCCGCCGCCGAGGAACTGCTCGACTCGCTGGTTTCGCAAACCCGGGCGGCGCACGCGGAACTGGCTTCGGCAATCCAGAATGGTCGTGACCGGCTCCTGGAATTGGCCACTCAGCGCGCCGCCGGAGACGGTCGCCTGCTGCATGCGCTCGGCCAGGACGACAGCAACCCCGGCAATGATGCGTTCATCATCCGTCTATTCGAGCAGTTTGGCGTGAACGCCGAAGAACTCAACGATGACGACTGGCTGCTGGACCCCGAGTACCTCAGCACCGAAGCCTTTCCGGGATTCGAGAACGGTCCGCGCCAGGCCACCTTCGAGCGCGCGCGCGCGCTGACGCGCGAAGACCTTTTGTTCCTGCGCCTGGATCATCCGATGATTCAAGGCGCTTTGGACCTGCTGCTCTCATCCGAGACCGGCAACGCGGCTTTCCTGGTCGACCCGGAACTGCCAGCGCGCAGCGCCCTGCTCGAGTCGATCTTTGTTTTGGAATGCGTGGCGCCAGCGACGCTGCACGTCGATCGGTTTTTGCCGGCGATGCCGATCCGCGTAGTGATCGATAGCCGACTCAGCGAGCGCAGCAATTTCAGGCGCTCCGACGAAGCCATGCGACGCGCCGGTGACAGCATCGTCGACCTCAGCAATTTTCGAAAGGTGCTCGCTCAGCTGGTGCCCGCAATGTTGAAGACCGCCGCGGCCGAATGCGAGCGCAAGGCGCGTCGCGAAATCGAATCAGCAACAGCCCATGCCGACGAGCAGCTCGATCAGGAAATTGCGCGCCTCGAAGCATTGGCCCAAGTCAATCCCGCCGTGCGCGAGGAAGAAATAAGCGCCGCGCGCGACGAGAAAGCGCAACTGCACGAACTGCTACCCGCCGCCCGTCTGCGCCTGGAAGCCGCCCGCCTGATCGTCAGCCCCGACTTCCTCAATCTCGGCGCACGCTAGTTTGCGAATTCAGGCAGGCATCGCGCAGCAATAGGGTACCGGGGCGCCGATTTTGTGGAGGCCCTCTGTGCGAGAGGCCGTCCCTATACCAGCGCAAATTCAAGACGGCATCTTACAGAGATGTTCTACAGAAATTCGCACGCTCCCACTGAGATTCACTACATGGAGCGCGACGGGTTCAATCCGGCGGCTGCCAGAGCGCACGATCAAGATCATCAACGCGCCAGGCAAACGACGCAGCCGCAACCCGTCCTCCACTGAACGCGACCCTCTCACTCCGCAGCAGGCGCTTTTGCAGGGCAAAAGCGTCCGATCCCTCAGGAAAGGCAATGCGCCCATTGGCGCGCAAGACGCGATGCCAGGGCACCGGCGCATCATCGGTCGCCTGCCTCAAGGCCCAGGCAACCAGACGTGCACGACCGGGCAACCCGGCACGCGCGGCGATCTGCGCGTAGTTTGCCACCTTGCCGCGCGGAATCGAACGGACCGTATCGAGAATTGCGCGCGCGGCGGGAGACAGTTCAGCCATCGGCGGATAGCATATCGCTCTGAACCTGCAGGAGTGTTGGATGATGAATTTTGAAGCGGTACGCGCCCATGTCCGTGCGGCCGGTGCGTTGAAGAATGATGACCCCTATCTGATTTCGCTGGAACTGGAGTTGGCCAATGGGCGTCGACAGGGCATCTATCTGGCCGAACTGGAAGCCGAGGACGGCCGTCGCTATCTGCGTATTTCTTCGCCGCTGGCACCACTTGAGCGATCGAATGCCGAGCGCGCTTTGCGCTTCAACTGGGCACAACGGGTCGGTTACTTTGCGCTCAATGATCTCGACGGCGAGGCTTATCTGCATCTCTGCGAAAATCGCCCATACGAGGGGCTCAGTGAGAAAGAACTCGACGCCGTCATCGCCGAGATCGGCGTGCTCTCGGATCGCCTGGAACAGTTGATCAGCAACGGTCAAGACCTGCTCTGATCACCATGGGGCGCAGGCAACGACGCCCCCTTCCTCAGCTGCCGATCCAACCCATGCGCATGCCCAGCCGTACCAGGCCATAGGCGATGCCCGCCGTGGCGGGGATCGTCAGTACCCACGCCCAGACGATGCGCTCGACCACGGTCCACTTGATCGCGTTCCAGCGCTTGGCGCAGCCGACGCCCATGATCGCCGCCGAGATATTGTGCGTGGTCGATACCGGGATGCCATATGCAGAAGCCAGGCCGATGATGCTCGCCGAAGCGGTCTCGGCGGCAAAGCCATGGATCGGATGCAACTTCACCATCTTGTGGCCAAGGGTCTTGATGATGCGCCAGCCACCGGCGGCGGTACCGGCCGCCATGACAACCGCGCAGACCACTTTGATCCAGAACGGGATTCCGCCTTCCTCGGTGCGCAGGAAATGCAGCCATGTCGGCGCATCATCCAGGGTGCCTGCGGTCGTCGCGGTCACCAGGGCCAGGGTGATGATGCCCATAGTCTTCTGCGCGTCATTCAGACCATGCATCAGCCCCATGCCCGTTGCCGACACGATCTGGGCCTTGCCAAAGAACGAATTGACCCAGCGTGGCTTCGAAATTCGGCCAAGAAAGCCGCCCTGGTTGTTCATCGATGAGATCAGAAAAAACAGCAGACCCATGATCACCAGCCCGAGCAGGAAGCCGGCCACTGGGGAAGTGAACATCGGCACCACCACCTTCCACAGCAAACCCTTGCCGGTGTACCAGGGATCGGCCGGCAACGACCAGAGAATCGCGTCCCAACGGTTGACCGTGGCCACAGCAGCGCCGCACATGCCACCGACCAGGGCGTGACTGGAACTCGACGGCAGGCCGAGCCACCAGGTCAGCAGATTCCAGGCGATGCCACCGAGCAGGGCACAGATGAGCACCTCGGCACTGACCACGGCGATGTCGGTATTGATCAGTCCCGACGAGATCGTCTTGGCCACCTCGTCGCCGAGCATCGCACCGATCAGATTGGCGACGGCAGCCAATATGACGGCCTGGCTCGGTGTCAGTACCTTGGTCGCCACCACGGTAGCAATCGAGTTGGCGGTATCGTGGAAGCCGTTGATGTACTCAAACACCAGGGCGACCAGGACCAGGGTCAGTACGATGGTCAAGGTCATGCGAGCGGACTCAGGAGTTCTTCAGCACGATGTGGTAGATCACATTGCCGGCGTCGCGGCAGCGATCGATCGCCTTCTCCAGAATTTCGAACAGGTCCTTGCGCAGAATCAGCACGATCGGATCGCGCTCGTTGTTGAACAGGTCGCGATAGAGATCAAGAATCAGCCGATCCGCCTCGTTCTCGATGCTCTGCAGCTTGTCGTTCAGCTGTTTCATCTCTTCGAGCTGGATGCCCCTGCGCAGTTGCCGCGTCATCGTGACGATCACTTCGCAGGCCTTCTCCAGCATGGCCGCGCGTGAACCGAAATCGATGTCGCCCAGACGCGAGGAGGTGATCGTGTAGCGCTCGGCAAACTTCTCGACGGTTTTCGGAATCTTGTACAGGGCGCCGCTCAATGCCTCAATGTCTTCGCGTTCGAGCACGGTGACAAAGGTATTGACCAGCTCCTCGCTGATCCGCGCGGCCAGTTCTTTTTCCTGCTGGCGGGCCAACCTGAAGTCGTCCAGCGAGGCGCTCTTGCCGCGCAGTCCGAGCAGAGCCGACAGCGCCTTCGAAGCGGCGTGCGCGGCCTCGGCGCTCTGTTCGAGCAGGCCATAGAATTTATCGCCTTTGCCAAAAATGGTTTGCAGGGAGAACATGGCCGGCGGCTCCAGGCTAAAACGGATCAGGCAAGATACGACAGTTCGGTGACAATCTGAATAGCGCCGGTTCCGATCAAGCCGCCGGCGAGACGCTTTCAGAACGCGCAAGCCCTTGATTCTGGTGGCTGAGGCCGCAGAACCTGTCACGGACGCTGTGCTAATCTGCGTCCTTGGAGGAGACTGAGCGGGTGCTGCTGCCCGCCTGCTGGACTTTCGGACTCATATGGATTCGGGTTGTAGCCACTCAACATCACAGCAGTCCGGGCTTCCTCGGCGCCAGCCGTGCGCCCATGGCTCCGCGCAACCAACGCACGGGCGGAGCTGAGCAGCCGCCATGCCGATCGAGATACTGGTTGTCTTTGCGCTGATCCTGCTCAATGGCTTCTTCGCACTGTCGGAGATGGCCGTGATGACCTCGCGCAAGTCGCGCCTGCGCCAGCGCGCAGCGGCGAGCCGACGTGCCCAGGTTGCGCTGGAATTGGCCGAGGCTCCCGACCGCTTTCTTTCTTCGGTGCAGGTCTGGATCACCCTGATCGGCATCCTGACCGGCTACTTCGGCGGCGACGCCATCGCCGATGCGCTGGCTGTGCAACTGCGCCAGATCCATACCATCGCGCACTACGCCGGCCCGATCAGTGTGGCGATCAGTGTCGGCAGCATCCTGTTCATTTCAGTCGTGCTGGGCGAACTGGTACCCAAGCGACTCGCGATCGTGCGGCCCGAAATCATCGCTACTGCGGTCGCGATACCGATGCGCTTCCTTGCCACCCTGGCCAAACCGATCGTCGTGCTGCTCGCCTGGTGCACCGAGGTCTTGTTCAAGTTGTTCCGCATCAAGCAGAGCGACGAGGGCGATGTGACCGAAGAGGAGATCAAGATGCTGGTGGCCGAAAGCCACGAGCAGGGGGTGATCGATGTCGACGAACGCAATATGGTCAACCGGGTGCTCAACCTCGGCGATCGCAGCGTCGACAGCCTGATGACACCGCGACCCCGGATGGTCTGGCTCGATACCGAGGCCACGCTTGAGAAGAACCTCGCCGTGCTGCGCGATACGCCGTTCTCGCGTTACCCGGTGTATCGCGGCAACGACAACGAGGTACTTGGCGTGGTGCAGAGCAAATCCCTGCTCAATGCACTCGCCAATGGTGGGCGCCCCGCGCTGTTCGCGCATATCGTGCCACCCTTGTTCGTGCCGGAGTCATCCAAGGCAATGCAGTTGCTCGCCGAGTTCCGCGACGCCGAGGCCGAGTTTGCCTTTGTGGTCGACGAGTACGGCGATATCCAGGGCATGGTCACACTCAATAATTTGATGGGCGCAGTGTTTGGACCGCTGGCGAAATCGCTGGAAGCCGGCGAGCCCAAGGTCGTGCAACGTGCCGATGGCAGCTGGCTGGTCGATGGCAGCCTGGGCGTCGATGACCTGAGGGAATTGCTCTCGCTGTCGGAATTGCCACAGGAAGAAGAACAGGAGTACCGAACACTGGCCGGCATGATCATGGCGCATTACGCACGCATTCCCGGCGTCGGCGAGGCGTTTTCGCATGGCGGCTATAGCTTCGAGGTGGTCGATCTCGATGGTGCCCGCATCGACAAGGTGCTGATCAGCGCCCTGCGCAGCGATCAGGCGGCCTGAGGTGAGCAAGCGCAAGTTGCCTGGATTGCCCAAGCTGCCCAAGCTGCCCAAGCTTCCGGTCCTGCCCAAACCGCCGCGCGTATCCGATCTGCTGACCGAAACGCTGGCCACGTGGCCCGAGGAGCGGATCAGCTTTGGTGCCCTGGTGGATGCCACCCAAGGCCGCGGATTTGGCGCTCTGGTAGTGCTGGTCAGTCTGCCCTGCCTGATCCCGTTGCCGGTCGGATTTTCCGGCCCGCTGTTCGGCGGCATGCTCTGCCTTATGGCAGTACAAATGATTTTCGGCTTTGATCACCCCTGGTTGCCGGGCTGGATGCGTCGCGTCAGCATGACCCGCGAGAGCGCCGAACGCTTCGTGCGGCGCATCGATCCCTGGTTGCACCGACTCGAACGGCTCTGCCATCCGACCTGGCCCCTGGTGCTAGCCCGCAATGGCCAGCGCATCATCGGCGCTTTTCTGTTCCTGACCGGATTTGCACTATCGCTGCCGGTGCCGCTGACCAATGTCCCGATCGCCCTGGTGATGATTGGCTATGGTGTCGGATTGATGGAGCGCGACGGCCGCCTGCTGGTTGCGATGGCGATCGCCACGCTCGCGATCTGCGTCTCGTTCGGCCTGTTGACCGATCAGATCGTGGTACAGATCCGCGCAATGCTCAGCTGATTGAATCCGGAACGCCGGCCACGTGCGAGCGCCGAAGCGGCGCGACCGCCGAGGCAATACGGCGAGACCACGGTCGGCCCGCATCGGGCCTCCTACCGCGCCACGGTCGCTTGCGCTGATCTGCGCAAGGACGCCTTGCAGGGGATCGCGAAATCCACGTGATAGTGCTCGTCGTGGCGTACCCATGCCTGGGTTTTCATGAAGATCAAATGGCGGCGCAGATAGTCGCCGCGCGGCGTCGCGAAAAGTTTCGGCAGATAGGTCGGATCCAGGATCACCCTGGCGATGCCGCTGTGCCGCGCCTGCGCGGCCCTGTGCAGTTGATACAGGTGCTCGGCCAGCGCTGCAAAATCAATCTGGTACTCGCCCTGGCGACCTGCGGCGTCGAACTCGATGTCGTAGCCCATCCGCGAGGTCAGCGCGGTCGGCAGCGGAACCGACTTCTGTTCTTCATTCAGCACCGGAACAAAAAAATCCACCGACAGACCGTTCTGGTGGGTGCGGTGCGGACGCATCCGCCCACCGGTCGGCCAGCCGGTCTCGCCATAGACGTAGTGCGTTGCAGGCCACTCATCGGCCAATCGTGCATAGGCTGCGACGACGATGGCCGCGACGGTCGAGTGCACATAGGTCCGACCCGCGCTGACGCCGATCAAACTGTAGGCAGAAAAATTATCACCTCGAGTCGGCAGTCGCACCGCATCCTTGATGCTGCCATTGCTGGTGGTACCGAAACAGCGGCTTTCCGCCAGCGTGCTCGGCGTCGTCAGCAGCAAGGCCAGCCAGACCAGCCAGCAGGGAAGGGGTCGGTTCACGTCAGCGCGCCTTGTCGCCTGCGGTACGGAGAAGCCGCAGCCATTCTACGGGCGCCGCGGAGTGCAGTAGGCAACGCGCCAGATCGCAGCAAACTTGAACACTCGTGTCTGCGACTCCCGAGGCTGAAAGTGCCGCTATGATCGCCGACGTCTGTCGAGGCCACGCCCGTGCGCATTCTGTCGATCCTGTTTCTTTTAGCTGCGGCTACTTCCCCACACGCAGCCGACCTCCCGCACGTGAACTGGGAGAACCATCCCGTCCATGCGCTCGATCTGAGCCCGGATCGGCGCGTACTCGCAGTCGCGCACACTGCCGATCAGCGCGTGCAGCTGTTTGATGTCAGCACTGGCCAGGCGCTGCCGATCGGCCATGTCGTGGTCGGCATCGATCCGGTCTCAGTGCGCTTTCGCTCGGCGAATGAACTGTGGGTGGTGAATCATGTTTCCGACTCGATCAGTGTCGTCGATGTCGCCGCTCGACAGGTGATCGACTCGCTGACAACTGGCGACGAGCCGTTCGATGTGGTGTTCGCGGACGGACGCGCCTTCGTCAGCTGCTCCCAGGTCAATCAGGTCTGGGTGTTCGACACAGCCGATCGTGGCCGAACAGCCCAGATCGTGCCCATCCTCGGCGAAGACCCGCGCGCGCTCGCCGTCAGTGCCGACGGGCGGTCAGTGTATGCGGCCATCTTTGAATCCGGTAATGCCAGCACCCTGCTCGCCGGCGGTCTCGCTGATGCGCTGATTGCTCTGCCCAATGCGGTGAGCGATCCGCGCGGACCGTATGGCGGCCAGAATCCTCCGCCCAACGCCGGTACCGCATTCGATCCGCCACTCAATCCGGCAGCGACTCCGCCCCGTGTCGGACTGATCGTGCGCAAGGGTTCCGATCAACGTTGGCGCGATGACAATGCACGCGACTGGACAAATTTCATCTCGGGCCCGTTTTCCGCGGCATCGGGCCGAGTGGCAGGATGGAACCTGCCCGATCGTGATCTCGCCATCATCGATACCAGCACCCTCGGCGTGCGCTACGTCAGCGGACTGATGAACATCGGCATGGCGCTCGCGGTGCAGCCTGCCAGCGGCCGAGTCACCCTGGTCGGCACTGATGCGCGCAACGAGATCCGCTTCGAGCCGAAGTTGCAGGGGCGCTTTGTACAAACAAAGTTTGCCCGCATCGATCCGGCGCCCGCAGGTGCGGCGCAGATATCTGATCTGAATCCGCACCTTGACTATGCCGCGTCAACCATCGCCCAACAGCAACGCGATCTGAGCATCAGCGATCCGCGCGCGATCCTCTGGCGCGGTGATGGCCAACGCGGCTGGGTGGCCGGCATGGGCTCGAATGATGTGATCGCCATCGATGCCGAGGGCCGGCGTGTCGGCACACCGATCGCGGTCGGCCAGGGCCCAGCCGGGCTCGTACTCGATGAGGCACGCTCACGGCTCTATGTCTGGAATCATTTCGACATTTCACTCTCGACCATCGACCTCGCCAGCGGCAACGAGATCGCGCGCACAGCGGTGTTCAACCCATTGCCGATGGCGATCCGCAATGGTCGGCCCTTCCTCTACGACAGCCATCGCACCTCGGGCCTGGGCCAAGCTTCCTGCGCGTCCTGCCATGTCGATGCGCGGATGGATCGCCTTGCCTGGGATCTCGGCGACCCCTGGGCACCTCCCGCGCCGTTCGATCAGAACTGCCTGACCCTGGTCGGCTCGCGACCCTGCGAGGACTTCCATGCGATGAAGGGGCCGATGGCAACCCAGACGCTGCAGGACATCATCGGCCACGAACCCTTCCACTGGCGCGGCGATCGCGCTGGCATCGAGGCGTTCAACCCCGCCTTCGAGGGTCTGCTCGGCGACGATGTCCAGCTCAGCGGCGCCGAAATGCAGGCGTTCGAGAATTTTCTCGCGACGATAAGCTTTCCGCCCAACCCCTATCGTGCCACCGACAACAGCCTGCCGTCCGCGCTGCCGTTGAGTGGCCACTACACCAGCGGTCGCTTTTCGATGGCCGGCCTGCCACTCGGCACCGGGGACGCCAATCGCGGTCTGCAGCTGTACAGCCGCGGCCTGCTCGACGCGGTATTCCAATGCGCCAGTTGTCACAGCCTGCCGACCGGTATGGCAGTCAATGGTCCGCTCTTCCTCGGCGTGATCGGATTCTCGGTCGGCGGCACCGTGATGCCGACCGGCGCGATGGGCGAGAACCATCTCGGCATCGTCAGCACCGATGGCTCGACCAATGTGTCGATCAAGGTGCCGCAACTGCGCAACCAGTACGACAAGGTCGGCTTCGAGCTCGGCCGCACCGACAGCCAGGCGGGCTTTGGATTTCTCCACGATGGCTCGGTCGATTCGATCTCGCGCTTTGTTTCCGCGCGCACCTTCAGCGTGCGCTCGGATCAGGAAGTCGCGGATCTGGTCGCCCTGATGCTGGCGTTTTCCGGCTCGGATTTTGGCGATGCCAATCCGGTGCTTGGCGGACCGGCGCCGCCATCACGCGACAGTCATGCCGGTGTCGGCAAACAGCTTACGCTCAGCACGCCGGCACTGAACGCTCAGGCGCAGACCCTGCTCGGCGTAGCGCGCGGCGGACGAACCGATCTGATCGTGCGCACAGCTCAGTCGAGCTATCGCTTTGATGCCAGCAGCGAGCGCTTCAGTCCCGGCGCTGGCGCGGCCACCCTTGCCACCAGTGAACTGGTGAACCTGGCCAGCACGTCCCATCCCCAGACCTGGACCCTGGTGCCCGCGGGCCTCGGCACGCGACTCGCATTGGATCGCGATGGCGATGGGATCGACGACGCAGCGGAACTCCGTCAGGGCTCCAATCCCGCAGATGCGCAATCGACCGCGCTGCGGCCCACAGCCGGACTCTGGTACAACCCGCTGCGCAGCGGTCATGGCTTCGATCTGCAGATCGCCAGCGGCGCGATGGTGGTCACCTGGTACACCTATCTCGATGATGGCAGTCCCATCTGGTATCAGGCCGCCGGCGCGATCGCGCCCAACTGGACCGGCACGCTCAACAAGATCACCCGCGATCCGACGACAGGACGGGTCGGTGCAGCCGCGGTCGGCGAACTTCGCCTCGAGTTCGGCACAGCGACCAGCGCCCTGATGCGCTGGCAGATCGGCGAACGCTCAGGCAGCGAATCCGTGCAGCCCCTGTTCGCCACTAACACGCTCGCCATCCCCGATACCACCGGCATCTGGTACAACCCGAGCGAATCGGGCTGGGGCCTCAGCATCGATAATTCGGGCGCGGCCTCGGCGGTCGTCGTCTACTTCTACGACAGCAACAATCAGCCACGCTGGGTCCTTGGCAGTGCCGCCAACGGCGCGAGTCTGCGTGTCGACATGCGCAGCTTCCGCGGCTTCTGTCCCGACTGTGCAGCCGTCGCCACCACATCCGTCGCCGCCGGCACCGTCGCGCTTGATTTCAGTTCGGGCCGCAACGCCGCGTTGAGCCTGGACATCAGCCACGCTGACGGAACCAGCACACGCTGGCAACGCGGACCCGTTGGCTTTGTGCCGCTATCCGACAGCGAGCCGCACTTCGATCGCCTGTAGAGCGCGGCCCTCCGTGCGAATGGAGGGCGTCGCTCCTGCGACGCCTGGCGACGACCGATAGGCCATCAGCACACGTACTTCGAAGCCTTGATCAAATGCGAGGGACCGGCGGCTTTTGGACAGAAGTCAGAGCGGCCGCGCAGGAGCGCGGCCCTCCGTGCGAATGGAGGGCGTCGCTCCTGCGACGCCTGGCGATTACCAATCGGCCATCGGCACACATGCTTCGAAGTCTTGCTCAAAAGCGAGGGACCGGCGGCTTTTGGACAGAAGCCAGAGCGGCCGCGCAGGAGCGCGGCCCTCCGTCGCAGAAGGCGGGGTTTGCCGGGCTCATGGAATCTTCTCGGCGACGGGATCAACTCGCGTCGCTGATGCGCGGACGCAGGATCTCGGCGGGTTCGCGGGTGAGGCGGGCGCGGAACTCGTTCGCCGGCATCGGATGGCCAAACCAGTAGCCCTGGCCATACGGACAGCGCAGCGAGCGCAGAATCTCGACTTGCGATGACTTCTCGACGCCTTCGGCGACCACGGTGATTTCAAGCGATCTCGCCATCGCGATGATGGCGCTGGTCAGCGCGAGATCATGGCGATCCGACAACAGGTCGGCAGTGAAGCTGCGATCGATCTTGACGCCCGATGCCGGCACGCGGCGCAGATGACTCAGCCCAGAAAATCCGGTGCCGAAATCATCCAGCCAGACACTCACGCCCTGGCGATCCAGTTCTTCGAGCCCCGGGAATGCCAATGGCTCGTTGTCGAGCAGGGCACTCTCGGTCATTTCCATGTGCAATCGACTGGCCGGCAGGCCACTGTCGCGCAATGCCGAGGCGACCTTTGCAGGAAAGCGCGCATCACGAAACTGCTTGACCGACACGTTGACCGCAACAAAAGGCAGGTGGCCATCCGGTGTGATCCAGCCGACCGCCTCCCGCGCGGCTTCGCGCAGGACAAACTCACCCAGGGTATCGATCAGGCCGACATCCTCGGCAATGCCGATGAACAGACTGGTTGGGACCATGCCGCGCACCGGATGATGCCAGCGCAGCAGGGCCTCGGCACCGCGCACCCGTTCGTGTTCGAGCTCGACGATTGGCTGGTAGTAGACCTGCAGTTCGCCATTGGCAATGGCCTCGCGCAGGTCCTGCTCAAGCGCGAGCCGATCATCGGCGAGCTTGGTCAGGTAGTTGGTGAAGTAGCGATAACAGTTGCGGCCATGGACCTTGGCCAGATACATCGCGATATCGCCGTTCTTGAGCAATTGCGCGGCGTCCAACGCATCATCCGGATACGAGGTGATGCCGATGCTCGCACTCAGGTGCAGGCTCTGATTGAGCAAGCGGAATGGTGCCTGCAATGCGGCAAGCAGATGTTCGGCCACGGTGCCGGCACGCCGACGGGCGTCGACGCAGGCGACCAGAACGACGAACTCGTCACCGCCGAATCGGGCGATGAAATTGCCGGCGGCATTGCTGTCCCGGTTGAGCACGTCGGAGAATCGCTTGCCGGTCTCGGCCAGCACGTCGTCGCCGACGTCGTGTCCAAGCGTGTCATTGATCCGTTTGAATTCGTCGAGATCGATGAACATCAGCGCAAACTCGAGGCCGCGATCACGACAGAGTTGCAGGCGCTCGCCAATCTGCTGGCGCAGTGCCAACCGATTGGGCAGGCCGGTCAGACCATCCCTGGTGATCTGGCGCTGCAGTTCGATCTCGATCGCGGCGGCCTCAAGTTCGCTGCGCTCGAGCGCAGCACCGAGCCCGGCCCAGCCACTTTGCGCCTCGCCATCGTCCTGCAGATGCGCGCGTCGCCGCGGGTGCTGCAGCCAAACAGCGAGGTGGCGGATGTAACGCTGGCCGACCCAGCGCGCCAGCAAGGCGAGCGAGAGCGCGAGCAGGCCCAGCGAGATCAGCCAGCTCAGGTCCCAAAGTTTGGGTAAGGCTGTGCCGGCAGCGGGATCGGCAACCAGATCCAGGTCCAGGCCAAGCCGCAGCAGACCAATCTGCTCATCTCCGAGCATCAAGGGTTGACTGGCCTCGAGCCAGCGCTCCGAACGTTGCAGCAAAGGTAACGGGGTGGCAAAGGCCTTCGCGGCGAACTCGTCGCCAGGCAGTTCGGAGAATCGCGCGATTTCCGGCGTGCCATCGTGCAATACCCGACCCCGACGATCCAACACCATCGCATAGCCAATGTCGGGTTGATTGCGCGCACCGACAAGCAGTTGTTCGATGACGTGCAAATCGTAAAAATAAACGGGATTGACCAGCGATTCCGAGAGCATCGCTGACGTGGCCTGCAGGCGGGATTCCACCGCACGACGGGCACTCTCCTCGATCGCTGCAACGCGTTGCTCTGCCTCGTTGACCGAAGCCCGCCGTTCCTGGAACAGGACCATTCCCGAACCGAGCACGATGATCGCGATCCCGGCGATCGCCGCGGTCCAATACCGGCGTTGCAGCGCGTGCGGGCTCATTCCACTTCCCGCCGCAGGCTCAACACCTTGATGCCCAACTGGGCGAGGACAGCGGCGGATTCAGGCTCGATCCGGACGAAGCGCGTCGTTCCGAAATACTCACGCAGGGCCGAGTCGGCCAATGGATCGTCACCCGCGCTGAGCAATGCCGCGCTGAGCGCATCGCGTACCGAGGGATCAAGATCGGCGCGGACCAACTCGACCGCCCGCGGCACATCTTCACTCTGTGCGATCAAACGCATATGGTTGCGGAACGACTCCGGCATCCGGGTCGGGTTGCCCCAGTCACGATTGCTGAAAGCACCGGCGTCGGCCAGGCCCTTCTCCACCCAGGTCGCGACATTGAGTTCGGAGCGCGCCATCACGAAACCGATTTCGCCCGGCCCCGGCGCGTCATCGGGTGAGGCCAGCTCGACCACGGGCAGACCGGCGTCGCGCAGCATCAGCAGCGGCAGATAGAAAGCACTCGTCGAGGACCTGATCTGCAGGGCGATGCGGCGCCCAAGGAGTTGATCGATTGTCTCGATTCCGCTGTCGCGTCGCACGAAGATCACACTGCGATAGGCGCCTTCGTTGTCGCGCATCGCACGCAACAGCGGCTGCGCATCGGCATCGGCACCGAGCATTGCCGCCATCGCCGCGGTCTCGGTGACCCAGTCGACGCGGCCGCGACGCAGATAGTTGCGCAGCTGGACCGGATCACGCGCCAGCAGGATTTCGCCGCGTTCGATGCCGACCCGGCGCATCTTGGGTACCACGTAGTCGAGCATCGGTTGCAGACGCTGGATATCAACGCGCGGATTGTCGCTGACCCTAGCGATCACCAGGGTCGCATTGCGATCGGCCGCAGGCGCGGCACAGGCGAACGCAAGTAGCAGGCCCGTGCACAAAGCCAGTGTCGATAGCATCGTCGCCGAACGGCGCGACGGAAGAAGGGAATACACGTACATGGACCGCCTGGATCGTGTTCCGACCCCCGTCGGAATCAGCCGCCAACTTAGCACGCGAGCTCAGGCTTGCCACTCGCTTCCTGCCCACCCCCCAGCGATTCATCAAAGTTTGCGGGATTTGGGACAAAGAGCGCAGCCATCACATGCGGGGACTGGGGCGAAGAGCGCCATCACAGGCGCAGGAAGCTCAAACCTACTGCCCGACCCCGCCCTCTTTGGCCAGTCGTGCCTGGCGCTGGGCATCGCTGAGGACACCGCGCAGGATCTGCACCTCGCGCTGGCTGAGGCTCGCGCGCAAAAACATCCGCCGCAGCCGCTGCATGATCACCCGCGCCGACCGGCCCTTGAGGAAATCGATATCGCCCAGCGTCTGTTCCAGGTGCCCAAAATAGCCCTCCATCTCCGCGAGCGTGGCATCTTCATCACCGGGATCGTGCAGCGCTGGCGCCGTTGCCGCCACAACGGTCAATCCGGCCAGCGCCGCGACGCGTATCTCATAGCAGAGCACCTGCACCGCCTGCGCCACATTCAGCGATGAGAACGCCGGGTCGGTTGGGATATGTACCGCGGCATCGCAGCGACTCATATCGGCATTGCTCAAGCCCACCCGCTCGGAGCCGAACATCAATGCCACCGGCCCGCGCTGGGCGTGTTCGAGCAAACGCTCGGCGGCCTCGCGTGGTGTAAGTGTCGGCATGCCGACCGAGCGCGCGCGCGCGCTGCAGCCGAGCACCAGACCACAATCGCCAAGCCCTTCGGCAACGGTATCGGCAATACGGGCTTCAGCCAGCACATCATCGGCACCCGCGGCCAGCGCCGAGGCCTGGGCATGCGGGAATATCTGAGGCGCCACCAGCACCAGGCGCGACAGGCCCATGGTCTTCATCGCGCGCGCCGCCGAGCCGATATTGGCCGGCAGCGAGGTTTCCACCATGGCGATCTGTATGCGTTGCAGCAGGGTTTCGGGGCTAAGGCTCATCCCGAGGATTGTAGTGCCAGCCGCCTGGCGCCCCGCAGAATCCGCCCATTCGCCCCGGTATTGACCGCAGGATGACTGATCGGCGGTGGAGTGCCCGCGCCGCTTGCGCTACCCTTCCCGCCCCGCAGGGTACGCGGACCGGCCTTCCGCTCGACGGAACCGGATTCTTTCAAACATTGGAGCGATCATGCGTAACGGCGCCATCAACATCGCCATCAAGGCCGCGCGTACTGCCGGCCAACTGATCCTGCGGCAGTTGCCGCGCCGGGATTCCATTCCGGTCATGGAGAAGGCCAAGCATGATTTCGCCACCGAGGTCGATCGCGTTGTCGAGCAGGAAATCCTGCGCGATCTCAAGCGCGCCTTTCCTGATCATGCCTTCCTCGGCGAAGAGACTGGCCAGCACGGCAACTCGCGCTACGTCTGGGTGGTCGATCCGCTCGATGGCACCAGCAATTTCATCCATGGATTTCCGCACTTTTCGGTGTCGATCGGCCTGCTCGAGCGCGGCGAGCCCCTGCTCGGCGTGGTCTACGATCCACTTCGCGACGAAATCTTCTCCGCCGAAAAAGGCCGCGGCGCCCTGCTCAACGACCGCCGCCTGCGCGTGGGCCAACGCAAGGATCTCGACGGCGCCCTGCTCGCCACCGGCTTTGCCCCGCGCGAACGCCACAACATCGACGCCCACCTCGGCATGACCCGCGACCTGCTGGTCAAGGCCGAAGACCTGCGCCGCACCGGCTCGGCCGCACTCGACCTCGCCTACACCGCCTGCGGCCGCTTCGATGCCTACTTCGAAGCCGGCCTCAAACCCTGGGACATCGCCGCGGGCGTCCTGCTCGTTCGCGAAGCCGGTGGCCAATGCACCGACTTCAAGGGCGGCAACGAATTCATGGAACGCGGCGACATCGTCGCCGGCAACATGCACATCGCCGAAGACCTCCGCAAAACCATCGCCCCGCATCTGGGCAAGTTGCGGACGCTCAAGAGCTAGCCTGAGGCGAGATCCGAAGCATCGTAGGATGCGCTGAGCGCAGCGATGCGCATCAATCGCCCTACCCTGGCCATCCCGTAGGATGTGCTGAGCGCAGCGAAGCGCATCATCTTTGCGAACCGGAACGTCAAACCTCGCCGCAACCCTCATCGCCAACGATGCGCATCGCTGCGCTCAGCACATCCTACGGCGCAAGGCTGGGACCTGCGCTCGCGCTGCCCAATCCACTCAAAGCAGCGACGCACGAACCAGTTCCTCGAACTCATCGCTGCTCCGCCAATGCTGCACGCAGACCACGCGCCACTTTCACGGACACCCATACTTTGTCACAATCGGCACAGCCCACAAACCGACGTGTGACGCCAGGCTGTTCGCAGGCCGGTGCTTGAAGTGATTTGAGTGGACTCGGCAGCTCGCTTCCATCCCAGGACTGGCGCGAACGAAACGTGCATGAGCAGGGGGTGACGGCGGCACTACGCGTGCGGCCGGCCCTGCAACTCTCTAGCCGCGCGTAGACCGAAGCCGTCTCGCGGTTCCAATTCCGCGCAGCCAGCGCTGGCCCATGGCCTTCGATTTCTCGATCAGGCTATCGACTTCGCCGATGGCGCGATGAAACCCTGAACCCGTGACCATCACCTGATTCGACCATTGCTCAGGCTTTCGGCCAAGTCTGTGCAGTGCAGCAGGCAGAGGACCGACAATCGCACCGCGCTTGTCGGCGCCAATCTGTCGGCCGGTGAAATCAAGCAGAGACAGGTATTCCGACTGGCTCATGCGCAACACCGCCAGGCCGCGCATTCCGGAGATTGGACCCAGAGGCAGCGAAGCTTGCGGGGGCTCCTGTTCGATTTCCTTCAAGCGCATTTGCGCGATGGTGAGGTTTTGCGCCTCATACCGCCGACGTGCATTCAGTCATTCAACTGCGCAGTTCGATTCGATCCATGAACGTGAACGCTGAGTCGCCTCGGGGATGATGCATGCTGGACGATCGGGCAGCCGGCTTTGGATTCCGGTCCGACTCGGCTCGACTAACGATCTGTTGCTGGCGGTGTTCCAGTGCCCGGCACATCAAGCTCTTCAGTTCATTGTTGTCCCACGGCTTGCCGATGAAGTGAAAGATCTTGATTCGGTTTATGGCGGTCGCTTCTGACAGAAACTCGCCGTAACCGCTCAGGACCAGGCGAGCGATGTTCGGCTGAATCAGAATGAGCTCACCTAGAAACGCAATTCCGTTCATCACCGGCATGCGCCAGTCGGAGATCACGAGATCGAATTCGCACTCGGCGGCACGAATCAGCGCGAGTTCAGGTTTGTCGAAAACTTCGACGACGACCGGATCGACGAACGTGTTCGCTAGCATGAAGTGAATCGTGCGCCGCAGGCTGCTCAGCACACTAGGCTCGTCGTCGACCAGCATAATTTTCGGCATGTCATCTTCCTCGCATTGGACTGCAGGCCGAGCCCTCGTTGACCAGCGCAGCGCGTCGGTGGCTGCCTCGTCCTGCTCGGCCGTTGAGTACAAAGTACAGGCGCTCTGGAGTGGCGGACATACGTATAAATGCCTATAAGGAGAGGCCAAAACCACATTGACAGCGCGCCCCGGCGAGATCGCATCGCCTATTGGACCCACTTTTCGCGCTCCGATTCGACAGCTTGCTACACAACCCGCCCGGAGAATAAAAACTGGAGAACAATAAAAACCAGACACCCACAACTTGCATCACAGCGGTACTTGTCGTCACCGACAACCCCATCGTCGATCACCGCGGCGCGTTGTGCTCCAGGAACTTGGGTCGAGCACGGTCACCAAGCACCGGTGGCCGATGCGGAGGGTGTGCAGAATTCCGTTTAGACGCAAAGCAAAAAGCAGAACACTCTCGGTTTCCTCGCCTTCCTAAGCTGGGTGTCCTGGTTTCCGTCACTCGCCGTGCCCCGGCCGAACCGTAGGATGTGCTGAGCGCAGCGAAGCGCATCATCTTTACGAACCGGAACGCCAAACCTCGCCGCAATCCCCATCGCCAACGATGCGCTTCGCTGCGCTCAGCACATCCTACGGCGCTCGGACGGGAATGACTCTACGGGCTTACTCATCCGCTCAAAGCGGCGACGCACGAACCAGTTCCTCGAATTCGTCCGAACTTTGCCAATGCTGGCTCGAAGTTCTGCAAACTCGGACTATCGCCACCAGTGGCCGCAGATCAACGCGGTCGCTTTGCTGTGCTGTGTTTCAGCTTGGTGCCAACTTGCACGATGGCCTTGATGGCAGGCACCAATTCGTGGCCCAGTGTGGTCAGATCGTACTCTGCAGACGGCGGTGAAGAATCGATCAGCCGGCGCTCGATCACACCGCGCGTCTCCAATTCGCGCAATCGCGCGCTCAGCACGCGAGCGGAGATCCGTGGAATGTCGTGGCGAAGTTCGCCAAAACGTCGCGGGCCGCCACTGAGGTACCAGATCACGTTCGGTGCCCACGCTCCGCGCAGCATGGCCATGCACTCGGTGAGCGGGCAGCCCTGGGGCGCAGCGACACGGGTCTTTCTGAGTGGCAGTGACATGGCGGTAACCAGCGGGTAATCCGGTAACCAGCTGGATACCACAGAATTGTGATATCTACCAGTTAGCAGGTATCTACCAGTAACCATTGACGCTAGCATTGGCACTCCGAATCCACGGTGTGCGGCAAACGATCATGACCTCGACCAACAGAGCGACTTCCGTGCTCGGCATCGAACATCCCATCGTGCAAGGACCGTTCGGTGGCGGCCTGTCAACCGTTGAGCTGGCCGCAACCGTTTCGACCCTCGGCGGACTTGGGTCGTACGGAGCGCATGTGCTCGATCCGGATCGGATCGAAAGCGTGACCGGTGAAATCCGCGAACGCACTGCCAAGCCATTTGCGATCAATCTCTGGATATCCGATCACGATCCTGGCGGAGTTGATCTCACCCAGCACGAGTACGACGAGGCCTACCGCGTCTTCGAGCCCTGGTATCGCGAGCTCGAAGTGGACAAACCAGATCGCCCTGCGCACTACCACCCCGATAGCGCCGCGCAGATCGACGCGCTGCTGGAGGCCAGGCCACCAGTTTTCAGTTTCGTCTTTGGTATTCCCGAGTCTCGTGTGCTTGCCGAGTGCAGACGCCGGGAGATCGTCACCATCGGCACCGCCACCTCGATTGCAGAAGCGCAGGCGCTCGACTCAGCGGGCGTCGACTTGATTGTCGCGACCGGTGCCGAGGCGGGCGGGCACCGACCGTCGTTTCTGCATGTTGCCGAGGAAGCCCTGACCGGTACCTTTGCACTGACGCAACTGATCAGCCCGCGCGTAAAGGCACCGGTGATCGCGGCCGGCGGCATTGTCGACGCGCGTGGCGTGCGTGCGGCGCAAATGCTTGGCGCTGCGGCAGCGCAACTCGGCACCGCGTTTCTTGCCTGCCGGGAGTCCGGCGCGCACGAGCGACATAGAGCAGAGCTGTTCAGTGCCAACGCACAGAGCACCGTGCTGACGCGTGCATTCTCTGGGCGCCTCGCCCGCGGACTAAGCAATCGTTGGACAGACGGCTACGCATCGCTCGCCGGAAAATCGCTACCGGCATTTCCGGTCACCAGTTGGTTCACCTCGCAGCTGCGGCCGGCTGCACTGGAAGCCGGTCGCACGGATTTGATTTCACTTTGGAGTGGGCAGATCGCGCCCAACCTCGAACACCGCAACGCCACCCAGCTGATGACAGCACTACTGAACGGATGATCCAACGCTCTTCATCGACGTACAGCCGCCCCGGTGGCGTGCGTCGCCTATTCCAACCGCAAAGGAGTTCCAGATGAAACTTTACTACTCACCCGGCGCCTGTTCGCTGTCACCACATATCGTGGCGCAAGAACTTGGCATCGAATTGACACTCGAAAAAGTCGACCTGCAATCCAAGCAGACCGAGACCGGTGCCAACTATCTCGAGATCAATCCCAAGGGCTATGTACCCGCCATCACATTGGACGACGGCACATTGCTGACCGAGGGTCCGGCGATCGTGCAATACCTGGCCGACAGCAAGCCCGATGCCGGCCTGGCTCCGAAGAATGGCAGTCTGGAGCGCTATCGCCTGCAGGAAATCCTCGCCTACATCAATTCAGAACTGCACAAGAGCTACAGCCCTCTGTTCAATCCTGCAACCCCGGCGGAAACCCGTGCCGAACGCGCGTCGTATCTGAAGAAGCGCTATGCCCTGATCGAGCAGACCCTCGCCAGCCGGCCGTTCCTGCTGGGTCAAACCTTCAGCGTGGCAGATGCCTACCTGTTCACCGTCACCAACTGGTCCCGGATGGTGAAGCTCGACCTCTCCGATTTCCCCAACCTGATCGATTTCCAGAAGCGCATTGCCGAGCGGCCGGCGGTGCAGGCCGCGCTCAAGGCAGAGGGTCTGGTCAAATAGCGATTCGCTGTTGCTGACCGCGGATGACAGCAACGACCCGGCAACCATTGGGGCCTCCGGATAGAGGAGGCCGACGAGGTTTCTGGCCTGGGTGTCGCGGCCGCGCTTTCTGGTGTACAGCTTCACCGCCATAGCGCAGACTGCGCAGCAGCAGTGTTCTGGAGAGGACCATCCGTGGACGGTGAACGCTGGGCGCGTTTGGAGCGACTGTTTGCCGAAGCATTGGCACTGCCAGCGGCGACGCGGTCGGCGTTTTTGCAGCGCCAATGCCCGGAAGACGATGGCTTGCGCGGCGAGATCGAAGCGCTGTTGCACGCCCATGAGGAGACTGGCCGGCTCGACCGGGCCGCAGCTGTTCACGCCTTGCCTGCGGCCACCAGCACGCCCTCGCTGGCGCCGGGAACACAGATCGGGGCATGGCGTCTGCAGCATCTGCTCGGACGCGGCGGAATGGGCGAGGTGTACGCAGCGACCCGTGCGGACGCCGGCTTCGAACATCGCGCCGCGCTCAAACTGCTGCGCTTCGACGCGCGCGCTCAGCTTGATCGGTTCCATGGCGAGCGTCGCATACTGGCGAAGCTGGAACACCCCGGAATCGCCCGCCTGCTCGATGGCGGGGTGACGCCGGATGGACGACATTACACGGTGATGGAGTATGTCGAAGGGCGCTCGTTGACCGAGTACTGCCGCGTGCATGCCGCGCCACTGCTGCGCCGGCTGGCGCTGTTCGACCAGGTTTGTGAGGCCGTTGCCTTTGCTCATCGCAACCTGGTCATCCATCGCGATCTCAAACCCGACAACATCCTGGTCGACGCGGAAGGCGCAGTAAAACTGCTCGACTTCGGCATCGCCAAGCTGGTCGACCTGGCCGCGCAACCGGACGCTGACGCGCAGACGCTGGCGCCATTCACGCCGGACTATGCCGCGCCGGAACAACTGACCGGCGCCGCCGTCACCACCGGTACGGACATCTATGGACTCGGCGCCCTGCTGTTTGAACTGCTGACCGGGGACCGCCCGCTGCGCAGCCTCGGCCTGCCGTCGACCCAGATCATTAAATCGCTGTTGGATGTCGATCCACCGGCGCCGAGTCGGATTGCAGCGAGCCGGTCAGACCCTCCAGTGCCCGCGCGCCTGCTGCAGGGTGATCTCGACGCCATCGTTGCCAAGTGTCTGCGCAAGCGCGCCGGCGACCGCTACGAGACGGTGAATCTGCTGCAACGTGATATCCAACGCCATCTCGCGCATCAGCCGGTGCTGGCCCGCAGCGGCGCGCGCGCGTACGTGGCGCGGCGATTCTTGCGGCGCCACTGGCTGCCGATGGTCGTGCTCGGCGCGTTCGTCATTGCGATGGGCGCGGCTGCGCTCTACGCCAATGCTGCACGAATCGAAACCGTCCGTGCGTTGGCGCGTGCTGATGCAGTGCGCGGATTTCTGATCGATCTATTCCGGCAGAACGATCCGGAAGCGGGCAATGGTCGTGGGATGAGTGCGCGTGATCTGGTCGACGTCGGCGTACGCCGCATCGAACTCGACTTTGCCAACGACCGCGATACCCATATCGAACTGCTCGGCGTCAGTGGTAATCTCTATCGCGCGCTCGGCGAGTATCCAGGCAGCGAGACCCTGCTCGCACGCAGGCTCGAACTGGCCTCCCAGGCTTACGCCAGCGACGACCCGCGATTGATCGAAGCACAGCTTGATATGGCACGCGTCGAGGTCTCCGCGCAGCGATTCGATTCCGCGCAGAAATTACTGGACGGCGCGCTCGCCGCCACCGCGAACAATCGGCCCGCGCTGCTCGGCCTGCGCACGCGTCTGCTGCGTGCCTATGGCGCGCTCGAAGGAGAGCGCGACAACGACGTCGCGGCCATTGGATGGGTGGATCAGGCGATTGCCTCGTTGCGCCTGAGTGCGGCTGCGCCTACCGAGATCGCTGAGGCGCTGTCCGAGCGTGGCAGCTATGCGTTCCGTGCCGGGAGGATTGCCGAGTCAGAGCAGCCATTGCGTGATGCCGTGGCCATGCTCGACCCCGCTGCCGCCGAGAATACCGCCGCCCTGCTCAGCGTTCGCGAGACCCTCGGCACGGTGCTTACCTCGCTCGGTCGCTTTGACGAGGTGGTGCCGCTGCTGCGAACCAATGCCGATGCCGTCCGCCAGCTCTATGGCGATCAGCATCCGCGATTGGCAAACGCCCTGCATCAGCTGGCTTCGGCGCTGCGTCAGAGTGGCGACTCTGCGGCGGCGGCGCCGCTGTTTCAGGAATCATTGACTCTGTACGAACACAACTATGGCGCCGAGCACAGCTACGTTGCGGTGGCGCTGACCGGGCTCGGGCAATCCCTGAGCACGACCGGACAGCATGCTCAAGCGACGGCGGCCCTGCTGCGTGCACAGACAATCTACGCGGGGACCCTGGGACCGCTGCACACGCACACGGTGATCAGCACCATTGCGCTTGCCGATGCCCGATTGGTGGCGGGTGACGCGGTCGCTGCCGAGGCCGGGTTTCGTGAGGCGCTCGATGCGTTCGAGCGCATAGGCGATGGCCGGCGCATCTATGCCGAGGCCGCGCGACTGGGCCTGGGCAAGGCGCTGTCAGCGCAGGACCGGTGCGGCGAGGCCGAGCCTGCTCTTGCCGAGGCACACAGCCGGCTCAGCGAGGAGTTTGGCGCTGATGATCGGCGATCCATCGAGAGCGCGGCCGAGTTGGTGCACTGTCTGCTCAGCTTGCAAAAGCGTGATGATGCACAAATCCTGCTCGAATCCAGTGAGCGGGCACTGCTTGATTCCGCGCGCGACATCCGCCGTCAGCGTCAGCGCCTGGACCGCGCGCGGACCGAGTTCGATCTGCCCTCGGCGCAGTAGAGTCGAAACGGACCAGCTAGGCGGAATCTGCCAGTTCGCGGTGCAACCAGGCCCTGGCCAGCGTCCAGTCACGTCGCACCGTGCGTTCGGATACGCCGAGTGCGCGCGCCGTCTCGTCCTCATCGAACCCGGCGAAGAAGCGGCATTCGACGACCTCGGCCAGTCGCGTCGAGACCTTCGCCAGCCGTCCCAGGGCATCGTGCAGCGCAATGATCGAAGCATCATCTTCGCCAGCCACATCCAGGGCTTCATTGAGTGGCAGATGGATCGCACCATCGCCACGCTTGCTGGCGAGGCGCGCGACCGCGTGATTGACCAGGGCGTGCCGCATGGCCTGGGCGGCGGCGCGGATGAAATGCGCATCGTTGTTCCAGTTGCTGGCACCGCGTAGTTTCAGATAGGCCTCGTTGACCAGGGCGGTGGTTTGCAGGGTGGCGCCGGCACCGACGCGCCCACGCTCTCGATGGGCCAGCCGCCTGAGCTCCTCGTAGAAGAAAGGCAGCAACTGATCGGCCAGCACGCGCACCGAGTGCTCGGCGGCATCGTGCGACGATCGGGCACTTTCTTCGAGCGGTTCACCCAGGCCGGTCATCATTTTCGAATGATAGCGCTGGCCATGGCCGGAATCGCGCCCGTTCGCTGTTTCTGTATTGAGCCGCCGCCGCGCATCAGGCCCGGACGGTGTTTCGCCCTTGGAGGACAATGCATGGACGTCGTCGCGGCAAGACCCGAACCGATTCGCCCGGCAGCCCGGCCGACTGCTCGCGCACGCTTGCTGCGCCGATTGCTCACGCCCTGCGTGCTCGGCTGTCTGCTGATCAGCAACACCCTACATGCTGCCTACATTTCCGAGAATCGCAGCATCGTTTCGAGCGCTGTGACCCGGAGCTTCGTGCTGGCCAGACCGATGACGATCCCTGCCGGCAGCGCGCTACCGCTGGTGTTCTCACTGCACGGCGATGGCGGCAATGGAACCGGCATGCGCAACGCGCTCCCGCTCGAGGCGCAGGCAGTTTCTGGCGCTATTTTCGTCTACCCCAACGCGCCCGGCGGCACCTTCGAGTACTACACCTACGATGGACGCAGTCGCGAAGCCATTTTCGTGACCGACCTGATCGCGGCGCTCGGGGCTGAGTTCGAGATTGACACCGCACGGGTCTTTGTCATTGGTTTCAGTGGCGGCGCAACCATGGCCAATGCGCTCGGCTGTCGACTTGGACCGGGCGTAATTCGCGGACTCGGCATTCACTCGGGCACGTTGTATCCGATCAACGATGGAATGGGGCAGCCGGACTTTACCTACACCGGCAATGGTGGTGTGTCCTGTCCACTTCCCGCCGCGGTCTTTATCTGGGGGCAGTCCGACAATACGCCCGGCGTTTCGTTTGCCGACGGCGTAAACGTGCGCAACAACTACGCGGCGACCCAGGGCTGCGCCGCAACAACCACGGCCACGGGGTTTCCTCCCTGCGTTGCTTATGACGGCTGTACGCGCGCATTGAACTGGTGCCCAATTGCCGGCATGGGGCACTCGATCTGGTCACAGGCGGCGCCGGCGCTATGGCAGTTCGTCGAGGACTCGGCGCCGGTCGGCGTCATCGATCCGATCTTCGCGAACGGCTACGAGGGAGACGCGGTACTGGCGCTGCGCGGCACCAACCTGATGGGCATGGAGATGGCCTACCAGACCTGCGACCAGGCCGGCGGACCGGTTGAAGGATCCAATTATCCGCAACACGATGAACGCCTGGTCGACTACTTCGCCAGCAAGCGCATGACCACGTTGCGCTTCCTGTTTTCCTGGGAGTGCATGCAGCAGGTATTGGACGGGCCGATTCCCGCCGCGTCGAGCGGGCCGTACAAGATCTATTTCGACAATTACAAGCGCATCGTCGACTATGCGACCAATGTGAAGGGGATGCGCGTAATCGTCGAACCGTGGAACTCCAACAGCAGCGGTGGCGCGGGTGGCGCCCGCTATCGCGGCGAACTGGTCGGATCGGCGGCTGTGCCCAGGGCGGCATTCGCAGACTTCTGGTCGCGCATGGCGACGATTTTCGCAGGCAATCCGCTGGTCGAGTTCGGCCTGGTCAATGAACCCAATGACATGTCGACGATGTCCTGGTTCGCCTCGGCACAGGCAGCCATCGATGCCATACGCAACACCGGCGCCAGCCAGCGCATCTATGTTCCTGGCAATGGCTACAGTGCAGCGAGTACCTGGACGTCCACGTTCTACGACACCGGCAATCCGCAACGGTCCAACGCCTACGGCTGGCTCAATGCCAACGGCGTGGGCCTGCCACTGGCCGATCCGCTCGACAATCTCGTGGCCGAGGTACACACCTATCTGGACGCCGACCAAGGCGGTGGCAGCACCCAGATCACCTCGGTGACCGCGGCGCGCGAACATCTTTCGGTGGCCGTCAATGAAGCGGCGGCACAAGGCTACCGGATTTATCTTGGAGAAATCGGACTGTACGCGGCCGCACCTGATGCGCCTGCAGCCTGGGCCGATTTCATCGCCTATGTAAACGAAAGTACTGGATCCGGCGTATTCACCGGCTTCACCTGGTTCGCCGGCGGCGATCCACTCTGGTGGCCTGATGTGGCCGCCAACGGCGGAGGTCACTTTTCGATCTCACCGACGAGTGCCGCGAGCTACACCGGCGACACCGTCAATATGGATCTGATCGAGAACGACTTCTGATCCGGGAGCAGCCCCCTGGCGCTTGCCATAGCGGGCAGCAACAGCTGCCCGGATCGGCCAAGCCTTCGGTTTGCTGCAAACAGCGGTGTCCCCAAACGCATCCGCCCGCATACGCCCACCCACTGGATCAACGAAATGCACACTCTGCTGGACGCGTCGAACAGACACGCAAGAATCCCTCGCGCCACCTTCAATGCGAAGGCCGGCCGCGGCCTGAGCCTGGCACTGCTGGCTGGCTGTACCAGCCTTGTCCAGGCCAATACGTACACCGTTGTCACGACCGCCAGTTCCGGACCAGGAAGCTTGCGCCAGGCGATCCTGGATGCCAATGCAGTGCAAGTCACCGGTGGCACCGCCTGCGCACCGCATGCGATCGTTTTCAACATTCCTGGTGTCGGCCCGCATACGATCCAGCCGCTGAGCCAGCTGCCTCGCTTTGACATCGGAATCGATCTGAACGCGTACACGCAGCCGGGAGCGATGCAGAACACCCTACTTCAGGGCAGCAATGCGGTCATCGCGATCGAACTGGACGGCAGCTTCGCGGGCGCCAGCGATGCGATCGTGATTGGTGCAACTATCCCGGGCTCGCCACTGTGCGCTGGCGGCGGCACCATAATCCGCGGACTGGCCATCAATCGCTTCGCCGGCGCGGCAATTTCGATGGGCGAGCAGGTCTGTCCGATCGGCGGATTTTGTCCCGTCGGCGGCGTGCGCATCCAGGGAAATTATATCGGCACCGACCTCAGCGGCAGCGTGGCGCTGGGCAATGGCTTCGGACTATCGCGCGCCAGTCTGATCTTCGGACGCGGCAGCAACTTCAACGTCGTCGGCGACCAGATCACCTCGGTGGGCGGGCCGACCGATCCCCTGCCGCAGACCCGCAACGTGATTTCGGCAGGCGCCGGGGATGCAATCTACATCGGCTCCACACAGGCCAATTCCCGCTCCGAGAATCACCAGATCCGCAACAACATCATCGGCCTCAACGCACAGGGCAGCGCTGCGCTCGGCAATGGCGGGCGCGGCATCACCGTCGACTTCAACAGCTCCAACATCGCGATCCACGACAATCTGATTTCCGGCAATCCCGGCGACGGCGTGGCCATCTTCGACAGTCCGTTTGTCGGGACCTCGTTGATCGGCAACGGCATCGGAATCGGACTGGGCGCAACCGCGTTCGGCAATGGCGGCCACGGCATCCTGATCGCCGGCGGAACCGGCGTCTTCGTGGGCAAGCGTTTCCTGTTTGCGCCATTCGGCACCGCCAGTATCGCCAACAACAGCGGTGCCGGATTATTCATCGATGGCAGCGCCCAGGTCGACGTGATCAATGGATCGATCAGCGGCAACGGCGGACTCGCCATCGACCTCGCCCCGGCCGGGGTCACAGCCAACGATGCCGGCGATGGCGATAGCGGCCCCAATGAGTTGCTCAACAAGCCGCATCTCGAGTCGGTGACGTATGACGCCATCACCCAGACTGCGACCATCACCGGATCGCTGAATGCCGAACCGAACAGCACACATGAAATCCATTTCTACATCAGCAGCAGTTGTGACTCCAGTGGGTTCGGCGGTGGCAGCACTTTTTTCCCGCTCAGCCCAGCACCGATCACGGTAAATCTGAACACTGATGCGAGCGGCAATGCTGCATTCGTCCGTCAGACCAGCGGGCTGCCGGCAAACACCTTCCTGTCGGCGATCAGCCGGCGCTTCGCCACCGCGCCGGGACCCGCGGCGCTGATCGTGTCGGAATTTTCGCAATGTCGACAGGTCACCGAGATCCCTCAGCTGGTGTTTGCCGACGGCTTCGAGAACTGACACCCAACGGGCGATGATCGACAGCGCGGCCGCGGATTCGACCATGCCGATCTGAGAAATTGCCGACAGGGTTTCTCTCCGCTGGGATACCGGGGGCGTGCCGCGGGCCGGAGTCACCGGAAAATCATCGATCGTCCGGGTGCTGATCTCTTCTTCGGCACATCCGTCGGCATCGCGGACGCCCGCCGATGGCGTGTTGCACGACGTGCGCGCCGCGTGCGCCTTCGGACGCATTGAGTGGGTGGATCCGCCACCTGCGGGCGGGCGCCGGCACGAGCATGCGATGATGCGCGCCCCTGACTGGAGGAAACGCCATGAGCATCTCGATGTATGAAAGCACCGTTCCGTTTCTGCTGCGGTTCCTGCGCAATCTTGATAGCTGGCTGGACAAGGCGCAGGCGCACGCCGATGCGAAGAAATTTGACAGTGCGGTCCTGGTGCGCGGACGACTGGCACCGGACATGCTGGAGTTGGCGCGTCAGGTGCAGATTGCGTCAGACAACGCCAAGGGCTGCGTTGCCCGCCTGACCGGTGCCGAAGCGCCGAAGTACGAGGACAACGAGACCACGCTGGCTGAGCTGAAGGAACGCATCGCCAAGACCAGCGCCTATGTTTCGAGCTTCAAGCCCGAACAATTCGAGGGCAGCGAAACGCGCGATATCGTGCTGAAGTTTCCCTCGGTGACGTTCGAATTCAAGGGCAAGGACTACGTGCTGAAGTTCGTGATCCCGAACATCCTTTTCCATATCACCACGGCGTACGGCATTCTGCGCCACAACGGCGTTGAGATCGGCAAGGCGGATTTTCTGGCGCCCTGATGTGGGAGCGCCGAATGGGCGCGACCGCGGTATCGATCCACGCAACGGTCGGCCCGCATCGGGCCTCCTACGTGGGAACGTCGAATGGGTGTGACCGCTGTAGGCGGCTACTCGGCGAACACCACACCGTGCGGGGGCAGGATCAGGGTATCGCCCTCGATGCTGCCGGAGACTAGGCCGTGGTCGTCAAGAATGCGTAGATTCTCGAACAACGGCAGATGCAGCCGCTCCGAACCCGCCGAGAGATTGAAGGCTGCATAGATGCGGCGGCCATCCAATTGCCGGCTCAGCACCAGTACGGGTTCGCCCGCGCCGTGCAACTCGACGTCGCCGAAAATCAGAGCCGGTCTGGTCTTGCGCCAGTGCAGAAATTGGCGGAAGCGCGACAATGGAGAATCCGCACGCATCGCCTGCTGCGCAACGCTCAGCCCATGATGCGCCTCGGGGATCGGCAACCAGGGCGAACCCGCGGTGAATCCACCTTGGGCAGAGTCGTCCCAGGGCATCGGCGTGCGACAACCATCGCGGCCCTTGAACGTTGGCCAAAAGGTGATGCCGTAGGGATCCTGCAACATTTCGAAGGGTAGATCGGCTTCGGTCAGGCCGAGCTCTTCGCCTTGATAGATGCAGGCCGAGCCGCGCAACGAACACAACAGCGCCGTCAACTGGCTGGCGATGTGTTCAGGCGGCGAGGCACCACCCCAGCGGCTGACCACGCGTCGCACATCGTGGTTGGAGATGGCCCAGCATGGCCAGCCTTCATCGAGGCAGGACTCCAGCCTGCGCACGGTTTCGCGCACATGGTGCGCCGAGACATCGTCGGTCAGCAGCTCGAAGCTGTAGCCCATGTGCAGCAGGCCAGCACCGGTGTACTCGGCCATCGTCGCCAGAGAATCCTCGGCCGATATCTCGCCAAGTGCCGCAATGTCCGGATACTCGTCGAGCAGTCCGCGTAGTTCCCGCAGCAGCTGAAGATTTTCCGGCTGGGTATTGTTGTAGTAGTGAAACTGGAACGCGTACGGATTGTCCGGGCTGAACCCGCGACCTACGCGCAGGGCTTCCGGCTTGGCTGGATTGTCACGCAGCAGCGGATCGTGGAAACAGAAATTGATCGCATCCAGGCGCAGACCGTCGACGCCGCGATCGAGCCAGAAGCGGACATTGTCCAGCATGGCCTTGCGCACATCAGGAATGTGGAAATTCAGATCGGGTTGCGAGGCAAGGAAATTGTGCAGGAAGTACTGGCGCCGACGCGGCTCCCACTGCCAGGCGACGCCTCCGAAAATTGACAGCCAGTTGTTCGGCGGCGAGCCATCGGGCTTGGCATCGGCCCAGACGTACCAGTCGGCCTTGGGATTGTCACGGCTCTCACGGCTTTCCTTGAACCACTCGTGCTCGATGGAAGTGTGGCTGAGCACCTGATCGATCATCACCTTGAGGCCAAGTGCATGCGCCTTGGCTACCAACAGATCGAAATCCGCCAGCGTGCCGAACAAGGGATCAACATCCCGATAGTCGGCGATGTCGTAACCAAAATCCGCCATCGGCGAAGTGAAGAATGGCGACACCCAGATCGCATCGACACCCAGATCGGCGACGTAATCGAGCCGATCGGTGATGCCCGGCAGATCACCAACGCCATCGCCATCGGAATCGCGAAAGCTGCGCGGGTAGATCTGGTAGATGATGGCTCCGCGCCACCACGACGTCTTACTCATGAACTTCCTTGATTGACTGTGAGCGCAACGCGCGGATAAGCCAACCGAAGCTTAGCGCCCTGCCCCCGTGCGCTCCGATGCCCCTGCATACGTATTCATCACCATGCCCGAATTGATCACAGTTGCGTCTCCATCTACTGGACGCTGTGCCCCTGCAATGACCTCATGCTGGACGTCGGATGACTTGGCAAAACTGCTGCACCTGATCGACCCTACTCCATGACGACGGCTGCGCATGTTGCGTTGCGGCATGGCCCGCGCGGAACATGACGTTAAGATTGCGTAGGCCAGAAGTCTTGCTCATGCGAGACGACAGCCCATGAATCGCGCATCGGGCGCCGGGTAAGTGCTGATGGCAACGGTAATGAAAGGCAAAGCGACATCCTTCGACATCGCCTACAAAGCGGGTGTCTCGCAGTCGACTGTTTCGCGTGCGTTGCGTGGCAGTTCGCTGGTCAGCGACGATACCCGTCACCGTATCCAGACTATTGCCCGTGAACTCAACTACAAGGTCGACAAGAACGCGTCCAATTTGCGCCGTCAGCATTCGGTCACATTGGCTCTGCTGCTGTTCGAGGACCCGACCACCGATGATTCGCTGATCAATCCGTTTTTTCTTTCCATGCTGGGATCGATCACCCGCGCCTGTGTGCGCCAGGGTTACGATCTCCTGGTCTCATTCCAGCAATTGTCCAACGACTGGCATGCCGATTATCAGGACAGTCACAAGGCGGACGGTCTGATCCTGCTCGGCTATGGCGACTATCTGGTATCGCGCAGTCGCCTGCAGAAACTGGTCGATCAGGGTACGCATTTTGTCCGCTGGGGTGCGGTGCTTGAAGGCCAGCCGGATATTTCGATCGGCTGCGACAACGCGCTCGGTGGTCGCCTGATCACCGATCACTTGCTTGGCCTCGGCCGTCGCCGGATTGCCTTCATCGGTGATTCTTCGGCGCATTTCCCCGAATTCAGTGCGCGTTACCGTGGCCACTGCGAGGCATTGCGCGCTGCCGGGATGGAGCCCGATCCGACCTTGCAGATCGATGCCTCGGATTCGATCGAGCGTCTCGGCATCGAATCGGTGCAGATGCTGCTCAGCAGGGGTGTGCAATTCGATGCCATCTTCGCGGCGAGCGATCTGCTCGCAATCGGCGCGTTACGGGCACTCGCCAATGCCGGCTTGCGTGTGCCCGAGCAAGTCTCCGTGGTTGGTTTCGACGATATCCCGACGGCGAGCTTCGTCAATCCCGGGCTGACCACGGTGATGCAGGACACCAAGCTCGCTGGCGAGATGCTGGTCGACCGCGTTCTGCGACAGATCCGCGGCGAACAGGTCGAGAGCGCCATGCTCCCGGCGCAACTGGTCATTCGCCGCTCGTGCGGTGCACAGGCCGTGCCATAAGCCGATCGAGTTGTTGCAGTACTGCACGATCACTCAGCGCTGCGTCGAGTAGCCAGACGGAGACATCGTGCGCTGCGACTTCGAGCGCTACCGGTTCGCCGTAGGAAACGCCGATTTTGTTGCCGTCAAAGGCATGACGCCACTGGCCAGTCGGGACTTTCGGCAACACAAAGCGCTCACGTTGATCGCCCTTATTGAGCAGTACCAACGCAGTCTGGCTGCGACCCTCATGCTGATACACGCGCAGAAATGCGGCGCGCTGACCGCTGATCTCCAGGTTGAGTTGCAGGCCGCGCTGTAAAGCCGGCGTCGCCGCGCGCAGCTTGGCGATGCGTGCCAACTGCTGGCGGATCGGATGCTCGGCCGCCTGCGCGATGTGGTCGACACCGAAGTAGTTGCGGTTGCCGTGATGCTCGGCGCGGCCGCGCATGAAGCCGATCTCTGATCCGTAGTAGATCACCGGAATGCCACGTGCGGTGAACAACCAGTTGTGCGCATCGATGAAGCCCTCATCGCTAGCCTGCATGCGCGCCATGTCATGGTTGTCGTAGAAGGTCGTCAGCTCGTAAGGGTTCTGATATGGCCCCTGGTCGAGGAACAGCGCTGGAGAAATTTTCCCGTAGTCGCTGGATGGATCCTGGAACACTTCGAGCATCGCCGCCTTCAGCGGAAAATCCAGCACGCTCATTGCGCCATTGCCGGGCCAGGTGTACAGCGCGATATCTTCCGGTTTGTACTTGAAGGCCTCACCGAACAGGAAAAAACCGGGGTGCTTGGCGCGGATACGGGTGGTGAATGCGTCCCAGAACGTAGTCGGCAGATACGGCACGGTATCAACGCGGAACGCGGCGGCGCCCTGATCGATCCATTGCAGGTAGGCATCGACCAGATAGTCGACGACGGCAGGGTTGGATTCGTTGAGGTCCGATAGCTGGGCCAGGTCGCCGTGCTGGTTGAAGAAGCGGTGCAGCGGATTGTGCTCGGGGTCGAGCTGCTCTGGCGGCAGATTCTGATGATCGGCAAGCAGGCTGCCATCGGCAGCATAGATGCGCCCGAATTCTTTCTGCGCTTTGGGCATCGACCAGCCCGGCGAGCCATGATTGGCGACGATGTCGAGCACGGTCTTCAGACCGTGCGCACGCAGGCCTGCAGTCAGTTCGGGAAATCCGAGATCGGCGCTGACCAGATGCTCATCCACCGCATAAAAATTGGTGCCCCAGTAGCCGTGATAGCCGGCCTTGCCGCGATCGGTGAGGATTGATGTACAGGTGATCAGATCGCCGCCGCTGAAAGCCTCGTCGGGATTGTCGACGATCGGCGTGATCCACACGGCACCAAAGCCCATGTCGCGAATATAGCCGGCATGATCCAGCAGACCGCGGAAATCACCACCGAGATAACCACTGTTGGCGATAACGCCATCCGGACAATGGATGGGCCGATCAAATGTCTTCAATGCACCGCCCTGGTCGCGCTGATCATTGCCGGGATCGCCATTGACGAAGCGGTCGGTGACCACGAAGTAGACCGCGTCGGCAGCGAACGGGTGCAGGGTGCCGTAGTACTCACTGGAAGGCGCAGTGGACTGTGACCGGCCGGCACAGCCGGCAAGCAATAGGAGCGAGATCGCAGTGATTGCACGCACGGGATTGGCCTCGCGTTGACTACGTGGGAGAAATGTTGCGGACAGCATGATCAACGCGCCACTGCAGGCACATGCGACGGCGCGCCGGATGGCTCGGTTACACGCACTAGCATCAGCGCTCCGACGATAAGACTGGTACCGCTGATGATCAGCGCATAGATAGGCTGGCCATCGAAAAACACCCGCAGTGCCGGGCCAAGAAGCGTCGCCGCGATGATCTGCGGGATCACGATGAACATGTTGAAGATGCCCATATAGACGCCCATCCGGCGGCCATCCACCGAACTGGCCAGCAGCGCATAAGGCATCGACAGAATGCTCGCCCAGGCAATACCGACCAGGGCGAAGCTGCCGATCAGGTAGACCGGAGCCGGCACGACGGCCATCGAAAGAAATCCGATTCCGCCGAGCGCCAGGCAGACGAAGTGCACCAGCTTGCGATTGAGCGCTCGTCGCGAGGCATACACACTGAGCAGTAGTGCTACCGCCATTGAAGACAGCCCGTAGTAGCCCATGTAGACGCCGACCAGATCGGCAGCATTCTGGAACGCACCATTGGCAGTGTTGAACACCTCGGCCTGAGCGGCCAAAGCCATATCGAAGGCCGCGGGGTCAGGTGCGGCGGCATTGAATACATGATCGGTCAGCGCCGGGGTCGCCATGCTCCACATGCAGAAAAAGGCAAGCCAGCTGAAGAACTGCACGATGCCGATATTCAGCATCTGCGCCGGCATGTGGCCAATGAGATGTCCGATGTCGGTGAACAACCTGCCCTGTTGGCGTTCGATGGCAAAGCTTGCCAGATCCGGCGGCGGGTCTTCGCGCGTGGTGAAAACACTCAGAAGAATGCTGGCGACAAACACGAACGCGCCGATGGCGAAGGCCACCTTCACCGACTCGGGAACAACGCCCGGTCCGGCAACATTGGACACGCCAAGCTGATTGATCAGCCAGGGCAGATTGCTGGCGACCCAGGTGCCAATGCCGATGATGAGTGTCTGCACAACAAAGCCGTAGGACCGCTGACTTTCGTCGAGCTTGTCGGCGACCAGCGCACGGAACGGCTCCATGCTGATATTGATCGACGCATCGAGCACCCAGAGCAGACCCGCAGCCATCCACAGAGTCGAAGAGTGCGGCATGAACACTAGCGCGATCGAGCTCATGATCGCGCCAATCAGAAAGTAGGGTCGGCGGCGTCCCAGAATCGGATGCCAGGTGCGATCCGAAAGATAACCGATGATCGGCTGCACCAGCAGTCCGGTGAGCGGTGCGGCGATCCATAGCAATGGCAACTCGTCCTGCTCGGCACCCAAGGTCTGGAAGATGCGCGACATGAATCCGCCCTGCAGCGCGAATCCAAACTGGATGCCGAGAAATCCGAAGGACATGTTCCAGATCTGCCAGAACGACAGCATCGGTTTGGACTTCGGCTGGGCTGGGTCCATCTTCCCTCTCCTCGTAATGCTCGACGATTCCGCACCGGAATGGAGCTTAGCGGAGCTGCTCACAGAAGGTTCCGTGAGCTCTGCGCCGCGCGAGTCCGCTACGGAACGCAAACCAATGGCCCGCCTGGCAAGAAAAAAGAGCCCCTGCCGTTGTTCAGGCGGCAGGGGCTGGTGTTTACATCGGGAATCAGAACTTGTAGCTGGCGCCGAGTAGCGTCGTGCGTCCGTACTCGTTGTACATGCGCGGAGCGAAGCTGCCGTTGTCGTTGCGGAACAGTTCCTGATACGGCTCATTGCTCAGGTTATTGACCTGCAACAGCAGGGACAGACCTTCCAGGCTACCCTCGCCGAAGGCATAGCCGATCTGCATGTCGACGATCTCCTCGCCTTCGATGTAGCGCGTATCGCGATCCGCTCCGAAGCCCTGAACCTCACCGACGAAACGCGAGCGGCTGCGCTGGCTGACGCGCGCGGAGAAACCCTGCTTCTCGTAGTAGAAGGTGATGTTGGAGGCATAGCGCGACAGACCCGGCAGCGGCTGGGTGCTGCCCGGACCATTGGGCAGAATGGAGCTGCGCGTATCGGAGTAGTTGGTCACGATGCCGAAGCCGTCAAGCGCCGACCAGACCATCTCGAGCGGCAAGGACACTGCGAACTCCCAACCGTTTATGCTGCCGCCATCGCCATTGGTCGGTCGCGTGAAGCGGCCGATCGTAGATGCCGGATAAGGGCCGGGCACCGAGGTCAGATCAAATACGCTGAAATCGAACTCAACCGTCTGATCGTAGATGTAGGACTTCAGGTCTTTGTGGAAAGCAGCTGCACTGATGTAGCCCTTGTTGTCGAAATACTTCTCGTACGACAAGTCATAGCCAGTGGCGCGCCAGGGCTCGAGCTCGGGATTGCCACCGCCGCCGGACCATTCGCCGCGGGTCTGGTCAATGCCAAAGCCATTGTTGGCACGCATCTGGTCCATGCGCGGACGCGCCATTTCCTTGGCGGCACCGAAGCGCACGGTCTGATCCGCGGGCAGGGAGAACGCCAGGTTCAGACTCGGCAGTACGTCGGAGTAATCCGCGCCACCCTGGAACGGCAAGGCACCGCTGGCGACACCGCCGGGGATCGCAAAGCCGGTCGATTCCTGATCGGCACCGACATGCTGGATACCCAGATTTCCGCGCACCGGCACCGAGCCAATTTCGGTGTCGATGCTCATCTTCACAAAACTGGTGATGACGGTCTCTTCAACCAGCCAGTCCTTGTTGAAAATGTCTGGATGAATATTGCTGCGCAGTGTGTAGAACTGGTCGAACACCGCCGGAATGTTGTAGCTGAGCACGCCGGGAATGCCGGTGAACCCGAGATTGGCCGGACTGTTGAGCAGATTGCTCGGAATCACCGCCGAATCGCCGGCGATCAGATCCAGGAAAGACTCGGCCACGCTGCGACTCTTCTCGCGGTGCGCGTGGTTGACGCCAAACTCGACACTGCTGATAAACCCGGACTGGAAGCTGCGCTCCGCAGCCAGCTTCACCGAGCGCAGTTCGTCCTCGAATTTCGGATACTTGATATAGCCATCCTGGCCCCAGCCACCGGAGTCGGTAAGCTGAATCAAGGAGGGGTCGGCATAGTTCAGCCCGAACGAGAGATCCGGCCGCCCGGTGTTCGGATTGAGTGTGAAGTCCAGCGTATCGTTGATACCTACCGTGCCGGCATAGGTTTCCAGGATCGACTCATTGCGGTCGGCGCTGGACAGACTGAAATCCGCAACGCCGCGCCAGTCTTCATTGAACTGGAATTCGTTGTTGAATCCGATGGCGAAGATCTCATCGTCGCGGGTGTTCAGATCGTTGCGCAGGATGGGTTTGACGCCGGAGAAGCGCCCAGCGACCAGCACACCGTTTTCGTCGACCACGGCATTGCTGAGCGTTGCGCCGGACCAGCCGAGTCCGAGTTGCAGGGCGCGTGTGGTTTCGGCGCGCTCGAACTGCGAGTAGTAGACATCCACAGCGCCCGAGTAGAAGTCACTGGGACGGAATTCAAGCACGGCCATGATGCCGTCGCGTACGTTGTCGGTCGAAGAAGACCAGGACTCCGAGCCGCCGATGATGCGAACATTGTCGATGCCATTGACCGTGCCAGTCGGATAGCCCCAGGCATTCCAGCGGTTGGCCTGACCCGGAGAGTCGAGCCGGGCAAAACCGATCGCGAGACCGACCGTGCCATCGGCAAACTGATCGATATAGGAAGCACTGAAACGGCTGCCGAGATCGGAGTAGCCCGGGTTGAGTTCACCCAGCGAGTTCTGCTCGCCACGCGCGCTGACCGCGATCACCCGATCCGGAAACGACAGCGGGCGCACGGTACGCAGATCGACCGTGCCGGAAATGCCCTGTGCAACCAGGCTGGCATCCGGGGTCTTGTAGACCAGGACGGAACTGAGCAACTCGGAAGGATACTGATCAAACTCGACGCCGCGGTTGTCACCACTGCTGACCTGTTCACGACCGTTGAGCAAGGTGGTGGAGAAGTCACCGGCAAGACCGCGAATACTGATCGTCGAGGCGCGACCGGCAACGCGCTGGGCAGCAAGACCGGGCAGGCGCGCAATCGATTCGGCGATGCTGGAATCGGGCAGCTTGCCGATGTCTTCAGAGGAGATGGCTTCGACGATTGAGGTCGATTCCTGTTTCAGCGCGATGGCGCTTTCAATGCCACGTCGAATGCCGACCACGCTGATGGTTTCCATCTCGCGTGCTTCGCTTGCCTCGGCTTCGGTCTTTGCAGCGGCTTTGGCTTTTTCATCCGTGCTGGTCGAATCGCTTGCCTGTGCCGATGACTGGTCCGACTGCGCTTGCGCGCCGGTCGCTACCGCAAACAGGGCGCAGGCCAGCGCCACGCTCAGCGAATTGCGCTTAAGTTGCAACATCTCCCCTCCAGTTACTCAGTGGTCTTGAATGCTGACCCAACGGCTGAACCTCAGCGTCCCCGGGCCGGATGCGTTCGGAGTAAACCCGCCCCCGTTACGTTCGATGATGGTATCCCCGGCAATTGATTGCAGGCTTTTCTTGCATACGTATTCATGCAAACCGGTCATTGCCGACCTATCGTCCGGGCGGCTTGGGGTGTGAAATAGCCGCGCTGATTGCGCGCCGCAGCGAGTAATCCATGCGGCACCGCAACATCCCTGGCAGACACGCAAGCACTGAAATTTCCGCCGTCGTCGCAGAGCATCAGAATGATCCGATCCGCAGCGCTCCACTGCACCATCTTGCCCATCCTGGTTCTTGCATGCTGCGCCCTGCTGTCGTTCGGCTGCGTCCCGCGCATCGCCGATCAACAGATCGCGCCGCAGTCTGGAGCGCTGGGCCCACTGCATGTCGCCTCACCGGACTGGCGCGATCAGGTGATCTACTTCGCGATGATTGATCGCTTCGATGATGGCGATCCCAGCAACAATGATCAGGGCGCCGGGGAACTCATGCCGAGCGATGGCGCGCGCTACAGCGGTGGCGACCTGGCCGGCCTGCAGCGACGACTCGATTACATCCAGGCGCTGGGCGCCACCGCCCTTTGGATCACGCCACCAGTGGCGCATCGTTGGTGGGATCCGGCCGCGCGTTACGGCGGCTATCACGGCTATTGGGCGGAACACTTTGCCGAAGTCGATCGTCATTTCGGCACGCTCGCCGACTATCAGGCGCTGTCGCGCGCCTTGCATGGGCGCGGCATGTACCTGGTCCAGGACATCGTGGTGAACCACACCGGAAATTATTTTTCTTACCGCAACGCCTGGAATTCCGATGATCCCGTGCAGGGCTTTGCCTTGCAGGCGGATCATCTGGGTCGGACTGCGCCGAGCCAGGCACCATTCGATCAGAACGATGCGCGGCGCAGCGAGCATCGAGCCGCTGATATCTATCATTGGACGCCGGCGATCCGCGACTATCGCGATCCGGAACAGGAGTTTCGCTTCCAACTTGCCGACCTCGATGACCTCAACACCGAGAACCCCTTGGTCAGGGCCACGCTCAGGCAGAGCTACAATCACTGGATCGAACAGGTCGGCGTTGATGGCTACCGTGTCGATACTGCTTTTTACGTTCCGCAGGAATTCTTCGACGATTTTCTGCACTCCGATGATCCGGAGCATCCCGGCATCCTGCGCACAGCAGCGGCAACTGGACGACAGCAGTTCCATCTGTTTGGCGAAGGTTTCGGAATCGATCGTGCCTACGAGGACAGCCAGGCGCGCAAGATCGACAGTTATATGGGCCAACATCAGGGGCGCCAGTTGCTGCCTGGCATGATCAACTTCCCGCTCTATGGCACCTTGGCTGATGTATTCGCGCGCGGACGGCCCACCGCTGAGCTCGGCTACCGAATCCGCAGCATGATGCAGGTACACGCGGCGCCGCATCTGATGCCGAGCTTTGTCGACAACCATGATGTCGATCGCTTCCTCGCTGGCGGCAGCGAAGCGGGCTTGCGCCAGGCCCTGCTGGCAATGCTGACCCTGCCGGGAATCCCCACCATCTACTACGGTACCGAACAGGCACTGACCGGACAGCGTTCGGCGATGTTTCGCGGCGGCTATCAGTCCGACGGTCACGATCACTTCGATACCGGCAGCGCGCCGTTCCGCTATCTGCAAAGCGCCATCGCATTGCGCCGTGCGCATCCAGTGTTCTCTCGCGGGACACCGAGCGTGCTCAGTGAGAACGCCGCGTCCAGCGGCGTCCTCGCCTATCGTATGCAATCGGCCGAGGGCACCGCCCTGGTGGTTTTCAATAGCGCCGACCACGAGGCACTGCTCGATCGTCTCGACACCGGAATGGCGCCCGGCAGCAAGCTGCACGGCGTATTCGGAATCCATGCGGAACCGGCGGATCAAGTGGTGCAGGCCGATGGCAGCCTCAGCATGACGCTGGCTGCACGCGAGGGCCTGGTCTGGGTATTGGACGCCGAACTCGGCGCAATCCCGCAGACAGCAGCAGCACCTGAACTTTTTGCCCTGGCCGCGGCGGAGTATCGCGGGGATTTTGCGGTAGAAGGCAAGGCCCCGGCAAACGAAATTCTTCGACTGGTAGTCGACGGCAATCTGTCCGAGGCGCGCAGCGTGACCGCCGATGCGCATGGCCGCTGGCGGGCGCGCGTCGACACCGGAAATATGATCGATCCAGCCGTCGAGCATCATCTGGTCGCGTGGTCGGCATCGCGCCAGATCGCCTCGCAGCGCCGTGCATTCAAGGTTCATCGTACCTGGCGGCTGGTGCTCGATCAGATCGATCCCGGCAATGACGACCGCGGTCCTCGCGGCGGTTACAGCTATCCGACCGACCCCGGCTGGGGCGTGCACAAACAGCTCGACATCCGCCGAGCGCGTATCTGGACTTCGGGCGCGGCGCTTCGGCTTGAACTGCAGATGCACGACATCACCGATGTCTGGAATCCTCCGCTTGGATTCGACCATGTAGCGTTTTCGTTGTTCTTCTCCCTGCCGGGCCGCGAAGACGGCGTGCGAGCGCTGCCACAGCAGAACGCGCTGATGCCGGCCGATCTGCGCTGGCAGTATCGGCTGCGCAGTCATGGCTGGTCGAACGCGATGTACTCGGCCGCCGGTGCGGATGCCAAACAGGACGGCTCGACGATGACACCCGGTGCGCACATCGAAGTGGATCGGGCGCAAAGGATCGTGCGTTTCACGCTGCCGGCAGCCGCGCTGGGCACGCCACCGGATCTGAGTGGGCTGAAACTGTACGCCACCACCTGGGATTACGACGGCGGCTACAAGATGCTCGGTCGCGAAGCCGGCCCGCATGGTTTTGGCGGCGGTGATGGTCGCCGCGATCCTTTGATCATGGACGATGCCCTGCTCGTCCTGCCCGCGCACTGAGCGATGCCAGCTGCGTGCTGCGCGTCCCGTCTGCAGCGGGTCAGCCGATGCGCGCGCTGCGCCGGCAGGTGAAGAAGCCATTGAGGGTCAGTCGGCCCGTGCGCGGATCGTCGCTCAGCGGCGCGTCAGCGCCGATGTCGGCACAGTGGAAGAGACTGCCGTCGTAGAAGATCAGCCGATTCCAGCGCGCCGGGACCGTGCACAATTTTTCAAACCAGGCGTTCGAACCGCTCGGATAGCCGGGCGACAATCCATAGCGCGCGATGAATTCTGCACGCGGCAGTGTGCCCGAGTCATGCACCAGCACGTCGGTGTCCTGTTTGGAACGGATGGGCCGAAAAAAACTGGTGCCGGAATAGGCGCCCTCCTTGAACAGATAGAGCACCGAGGCGGCGACACATTGTTCGGGCGGCACGGCCATGCGGTCGCGATGACATATCCATTGCCGCGGCTCCAGGCTTTCAGGTGCATCGGTCACCATCGCCAGCCGGCTGTACATGCGCAGGGTGCGCCGCACACCGAGCAGGTGGCGGATGTGCAGCATGAAGTACTCGTCGAGCCGCGCGGAAACCGCATCGGGCATGCGCAACTCGAAGCCTGGATAGGCGTTGAAGTCCTCACGCTGAAACGCCGAACGCGCATTCGCTGCGTACTCCACCCAGCGCTCGGGTTCTTGCAGGGCGTCGTCGATCACGTAGCAGCTATGCTCGGCATCGATCGGCACACGGACAATATCGGGGCGTGGCTTGAACATGGTGGACCAGGTGATGGAGGAGAGCGTCGATGCAATGCGCACAGCATAATCGGATCGGCGGCGGCAGCCTGAGCGAAGTGGCGAGTCTCGCTCAAGCAAGCCCTCAGCGCACGTATCGACGGCAGCACTACCGTGCTGGTTTTGCTGCCGTTCTGCTCGCCACCGGATGCATGCTGCTGGCGTTGAGTGTGCAGGCCGCCGATCGCCTACCGCAACCTGGTACCGGGCGCATCGAGCGCCTTCCGCCACTGGGCTCGGGTAGATTCGCAGCGCGCCAGATCGATGTCTGGCTACCGGACGGATATCCGAACGCGGGCCGCTACGCAGTGCTGTACATGCAGGATGGCCAGATGCTGTTCGACGCCAGCCAGACCTGGAACCAGCAGGAATGGCGCGTGGACGAAGTGGCCGGTGCGCTGATTGCCGCCGGCAAGACCCAACCCTTCATCGTGGTTGCCATTGCGAATGCAGGCAAGGACCGCCACAGCGAATATTTTCCGCAAGCGGTGCTTGATCGGCTGGACCGGTCGCAACGCAAAGTGCTGTACCAGGCGCAGCGCGACAGCAAGACCCCGTTGTTTTCACGCCGGGTATATTCCGACAAGTACCTGCGTTTTCTTGTCGAGCAAGTCAAGCCGGCGATCGACCGTCGCTACCCCGTACACCGTGACCCCGCACATACCTTCATCATGGGATCGAGCATGGGCGGACTGATTTCGCTGTATGCCCTGGTCGAGTATCCGGAGGTATTTGGCGGCGCCGCCTGCCTTTCGACGCATTGGCCGGGCACATTCGACGAGGACAACAATCCGGTACCGCAGGCCTTGCTGTCCTACCTTGGCGTGCGTCTGCCGGCAGCGGCGAAGCACCGATTCTATTTTGATCACGGCAGCGAAACGTTGGATGCTCGCTATGGGCCGCTGCAGCGTCGTGTCGATGGACTGATGCGCGCCAAGGACTACCGCTATCCACTATGGCAAACGCGCGTATTTCCCGGCGCCGAGCACAGCGAGCGCGCCTGGAGCAATCGTTTGAACGTCCCACTGGAATTCCTGCTGGCGCCCTCCGTGCCGGCGCCGGGACCCGGGCCGTAATGGCTCAGGTCGAACCCGCCTGATTCGCCACAATCAACTCGCGCAAGCCCCTGGGCGCATGGCACACTGCGCTTTCATTTGAGCCCCCTGCGCGCCTTCAACTCAGCATGAACACCACAGAAATCTATCTGATCGCGATGACGATCATCTTCACCGTGCCCTATCTGATCTGGCGGGTCGGTCGTACCGAGTACTACGCGCCCCTGGTCGTGGTCCAGATCATCACCGGAATTCTGCTGGGCCCAGGCATACTCGGTGCAGCGTCCCCCGAGTACTACCTCTTCGTGTTCAATGCCGACGTGATCACGGCACTCAATGGCATAGCCTGGTGGGCGGTGATGCTGTTCGTCTGGATTGCCGGGATCGAGCTGGATATCCACGGCGCATGGAAGCACCGGCGCGAAAGCGGAATATCCGCGGGGCTCGCGCTCGGGGTGCCCCTGTTGTTCGGAGCGCTGGCTGCCCTGTTGCTGCTGCCACACACGGGATGGATGGGACCACGTGCGATGCCCTGGCAATTCGTGCTTGGCGTCGGCATGTCCTGCGCCGTGACCGCGCTGCCGATCCTGATCCTGTTCATGGAAAAACTGGAAATTCTCAGGCAGCCAATCGGGCAACGCATCCTGCGCTATGCCAGCCTCGACGACGTTGCCATCTGGGGTGTGCTGGCCGCCATCCTGATGGACTGGCAGAGAGTCGGAAAGCAGGTCGGATTCCTGATCGCCTATGCCGTGATCGGCTACGGATTTCGCCGACTGATGCTCTGGCTGGAGCCGCGCGATCGTTGGTACGTCGGCCTGATCTGGTTGGCATTGTGCGGCTTCGGCGCAGATTGGTCCGGCCTGCATTTCATGGTCGGCGCTTTTCTCGCCGGCGTGATCATGGATGCCAAATGGTTTGACCAGAAAGAGATGGACCTGCTGCGTCATCACGTGCTGCTGGTTGCGATGCCGGTGTTCTTTCTCAGCACCGGCCTGCGCACGAACTGGGCGGTGGGCGGAACGCTGGTATTTGTCGCGGCCGCGCTGTTGCTGGTCGCCTCGGTCGCCGGCAAGTTGCTTGGAACGCATATCGCCGGGAAAATTCTGCGCTGGCAGCCCGGCGAAGCCAGCCTGATTGGCTGGTTGCTGCAGACCAAGGCGCTGATCATGATCATCTTCGCCAATGTACTGCTCGACAAGCAGATCATCACCAGCGAATCCTTCACCGCCCTGTTGCTGATGGCGGTTGCCAGCACCATGCTCACCGTGCCGATCGTGTCACCGCGCCTCGCGCGGATGCGCGCTCTGATCGGCAGGGATCACTGATCACGCAGTTGCAAGAGCGTGGCTTGCCGCGCTGCCTTTGCTCTTGCTCTTGTAGAGCGTGGCTTGCCGCGCCGCCTTTGCTCTTGCTCTTGTAGAGCGTGGCTTGCCGCGCTGCCTTTGCTCTTGCTCTTGTAGAGCGTGGCTTGCCGCGCTGCTCTTGCCCTTGCTCTTGTAGAGCGTGGCGTGGCTTGCCGCGCTGCTCTTGCCCTTGCTCTTGTAGAGCGTGGCTTGCCGCGCTGCGCTTGCCCTTGCTCTTGTAGAGCGTGGCTTGCCGCGCTGC
>JAYSZM010000087.1:0-3817 GCA_043738015.1 Lysobacterales bacterium | reverse complement strand
AGGCCGCGATCTGTTTGCCGACCGCGGTACTGCCGGTGAAGCTGATCGCCTTGATCGACGGATGTTCGACCAGGGCCTGTCCGGCGCGCGCACCGCTGCCGTGGACAATGTTGAGCACGCCGGCCGGAAAGCCGATGCGCTGCATGATCTCGGCCAGAAGGTGCGCGCTCAGCGGCGTCACCTCCGAGGGTTTGGCGACCACGGTATTGCCTGCGGCCAGGGCCGGCGCGACTTTCCAGCTGAGCAGATAGAGCGGCAGATTCCACGGTGAAATGCAGCCGACCACCCCGAGCGGCGGGCGCAGGGTGTAGTTCAGCAGGTTGCCGTCGTGATGCGATTCGCTGGCGAACTGGGTGGCGGCAGCCGCGAAGAAGCGAAAATTGCTGATTGCGCGTGGGATCTCGATATCGCGGGTCTGCCAGAGCGGCTTGCCGGTATCCAGCGATTCAGCTTCGGCAAGTTCGTTCAGGCTGGCCTCCATCGCGTCGGCGAGCCGGTTCAGCCACGCGGCGCGGTCTGCGTGACGCAGGCCCGACCAGGACGGGAAGGCCGCAGCCGCGGCTCTGACGGCGGCGTCGACATCGCCAGCATCACCCGCGGCGAGGTGTGCGTGGCGCTTGCCAGTGGCCGGCTCGAAGACGTCGAGGTGATTTCCGGACGCGGGCGTGCGCCAGTCGCCACCAATATAGTGCGGGATCAAGGAGGTCATTGCCGCACTTTATCCCGACTCGACAGGGGAGAGTAGGCGGCTTGGCGGTCTACAACCCCCTTTCACGCGTCCGATTGCGCGCCTGCCCTTCGCGCCGGCGGGCGCAACAGGCCGGCCAACGGGCTTGCCGTTGCGGGAATTGAGGACTAACCTCGCGGTGCGGCTCGGCGTTTCATGCCGGGGCCAGGGAATCTGTCATGAAACGATCTGCATTGCTGCTTTGTACGCTCGTCCTCGCTGGACTGGCGCCGACTGTGCAGGCGGCTGCGACGCTTACCCGTGTTACGGGTGGGGTGCGCGTCAATCAGGGCGCCGAATTCGTCGAGGCCTTCGAGCAACTGGCGCTTCAGGCGGGCGACCGCATCATGACGCTGGACGATGGCCGGGCCCGCATCACTTTTGATGATGGCTGCGATCTGGAAGCCGGTCCGAATACGATGATCACGGTACCCGAGACTTCGACCTGTGCTGGTGGTCAAGCGATTACCCAGAACATTGCGCCCGGCAGCAGCGAAGCGGTCGGTGCGACTCAGTCATTCAATTGGCGTCGTGCCCTGCTGATCGCCTTGCCAGTCGCCGCCGCAGTGGCGATCTACGAACACAATCGCGACGACGATCCCACGGTCAGTCCCTGATCGGGCGTACATCTTTGATGCAGCCGGACCGGCTCGACCGAGCCTTGTCCGCACCCAACTGGTTTTTCGGACTGACCGTTCTGCTGTTGGCCAGCGCCCTTCTGCTCGGTGGTGGCCGCGGCAATCTGGGTGATACCGCGGTTCAACTGCTGGCGGTGGGTCTGTTGATGGCGCAATTCGCGCTTGGCCCGATTGCGCCGTCGACCGAGCGCCGATTTTTGCTCGCCCTGCTGGCTCTGGTCGTGTTGGTGGCGGCTTTGCAGATGTTCCCGCTGCCGCAGAAGTTGTGGCAGATCGGTGCCTTCCGCGCGCAGTTGTCAGCCGAAATGCAGGCCGCTGGCGCCGTGCTCGCGCCGCGAGCCACGCTCAATCCGCTCGCCAGTGAACGTGCCTTGTTGTCGTTGCTGCCAGCCTGCGCGCTGTTCGCCGCGATCTGGCGTCTGACTGATGCGCAGCGACGCCGGCTGGTCCTGGTGTTTATCGGCATCAGTCTGCTCAGCATCCTGCTTGGCTTCGCGCAACTGGCCGATGGCCAGGAAAGCCTGCTCCGCTTTCACTCGCCGACCAATACCACCGAAGCAGTGGGGTTCTTTGCCAACCGCAATCATTTTGCGTCCTTGCTGGTCACCGCCCTGCCATTCGCCATTGCCGCGGCCGCCTGGTGGTTCCAGCATCGCCGACCCGGCTCACCCGGCGGTGTGCTCGGCGTGGTCGCACTGGTCGGCGTTGCGATGCTGCTGATCCTCGGCATCGCCCTGGCGCGGTCGCGGGCAGGTCTGCTGCTCGGCATGCTGGCCGTGGTGTTCTGCATGCCCTTGCTGCTGCAGTGGCGTGGGCGGCGCGGAGGTGCGCGTGCCCTGCTGGTGGTCTTCCTCGCGACCGGGCTGTTGGCTGTGCAGTTTGCCCTGATCGGCATCGTGCAGCGCTTGCAGACCGATCCGCTCGATGATGGCCGCTGGGCTTACGCCCGGGTATTGTCGATCGCGGCGCGCGATGCGGCGCCACTCGGCAGCGGGCTCGGCAGCTTCGCCGAGGTCTACCCGCAGTACGAGGCCGAAGCGGGTGCCGGCCCCGACTATGCCGTGGTCAATCATGCCCACAACGATGTGCTCGAGTTGTTTCTGGAACTCGGCTGGCTGGCCGTGCCGGTCCTGCTCGGATTCCTGATCTGGTTTGGTTGGGTCGGTTGGCGACTGTTGCGCAGGTCGGGCCCAGGCGAATCCGAGGCGTTGTTGCTGGCGCGGCTGGCCTGGGTGTCAGCCCTGCTGCTCGTCCTGCATTCGTGTCTCGATTATCCGCTGCGCACCACCGCCCTGCAGTGTGTATTCGCCATGATGTTGGCGCTCAGCGTGCCGCTGGCCTTGAGCGCTCCGCTACGAGGGCGCCAGCAAAGTTGACGATTGCGGCGCAATCGTTCGCGTTCGAGTATTGAACGCAGTCACGGCATCGGTTAGGTTCACTGTATGAACGCAAACGCCGATGACATCGGATTGGGCTGGTTCGCCGTGCTCACCAAGCCGCGCTGCGAAGCCGTCGCCGTGCAGCATCTCCTGCGTCAGGGGTTCGTCTGTCTGTTGCCGAAGGCACGCCATCAGCGCCGCAATGCGCGCGGGATGCAGGCGACCATCGAGCCGCTGTTTCCGCGCTATGTGTTCATTCACGCGCGCGCAGACGGCTGGACGCTCGGCCCGGTGCGTTCGACGCGTGGGGTCAGTGGCGTGGTTCGATTCGGCGGCCAGGCCGCGCATGTGCCGGCTGGCGTGATCGAGCAGATCCGCTCGCGCATGGGCGGGGATGATTGCGTGCGGCTGGATGCACCTGAGTGCAGGCCAGGCGATCCGGTGCGCATCACCGAAGGTCCGCTCGCCGGCATGCGTGCGATCTTTGATTGTGCCTCGGGCCCGGAGCGGGTTCGGTTGTTGATGGAGATTCTGGGTGAACGTGTGGCGGTAGTCGTCCCGCGTTCGCAATTGGTCACCGGGTTTCAACACGCCTGGGCCTGAGCAGGGTGCAGCGGCGCGCGTCAGCCGCATGCAGCGGGGCATGCGCCGATTGAAGTAAGCGGTGCGACTTGAGAAACGCGCATCGGTAGCAGGGGTTCCAGGGATTGCCGTGGTATGCGCCGGAGTCGGCGCAGTGTTCTTGTGACAACGATCTTGAAACGCTCCATCCAACAATCTGCTGTGTTCGGCAATAGGGCAAGCCCAGCGCCATTGGGCGGTAGCGTGCTTGCCGCCGGCAATCCGGTGCGCACTTCTTGATGCGGCGTCTGCTGATTCCGCTCCGCGGCATCCTGGCGCACCCGCTGGGTCGCACCCATCCCTTCGCCTGCTTATGGCGATTCCTGTCCTGGCAGGTGCGCAGCCGCTTGCATGCCAGCATCGATGTGCCCTTCGTCAATCAGTCACGCCTGCGTGTGTCGCGTGGCATGACCGGGCTGACCGGCAACGTGTACACCGGGCTGCACGAGTTC
>JAYSZM010000086.1:0-17641 GCA_043738015.1 Lysobacterales bacterium | reverse complement strand
CCCACCGAATCGCCCTGTGGATAACCGTACCGGCTTGAATCAGAACCCTGTACCGACTTCAACCGGAATGCCGTACCGACTTGGATCGGAATCCGCGCACGCAACGCGATACGCAGTGGAACACGCCAGGGGAGCCAGGAGGAAAGAGTGTGCAGCGCGGATAGGTCATGGGGCACAGACTGCCATCGCGCATAGGCGATGACAGTCAGATCAATGCGCGGCGGAGCCTAGGAAATTTCGGAATTGTGGATGTCCTGGGTCTTATAGGCTTCGCTTGACACCGGCGGCTAAATGGTGACCCCTTCCGCCGGTCACCAAGAAGGCAGCGACGCGCCCTCATGCACCGCTGCATGATCGCTTGGCGGGTCCGCGCTAAGCGAATACCACCAACGCAGTCCCATCACAGTTGCTCGCTTATCCCGATGCAATGTCGACAAAATTTCTGGCGCCCAGACTCCTAGTTCCCCCCGTTTCCATCCTGTGCATGAGCGAGTCGTCGGATCTCCGAGCTCAGCCGCTCATGGCTGCACATACCCATTCCCGGCAGTGGAAGGGATACATTGTGCTCGACAGAGACAGCTAAATTGAGCGAATACATTGCACGCTCAAGTAACCCAGACCTCATCTCACAGTACGCGAGATAGAAAAGCGAGGCGGACCGATACCACTGCTGTCCTTCCTGGTCCCCAAGCGCCAAAGATTCCACAAACCACGCAATAGCCGTATCAAAACTCTCGTTCTGCATCGCACAATCAGCAGCGAGGAAATAGTCGCGCAATTGCGCCTCGCCAGAATCTATGATCGCACGCCGATCCGCGAGCGCCAGATCATAATTTCCGGATCTAGCCTGTACATACGCGCGGGTTCTCAGCACATCAAATTTCCCTTCGCGCCCGCGATTTAGAAGCACCTGGCATGCCTCTAACGCTGCCGCGTACTCGCGCTTCTCGGCTAACGCCTTGATGTGCACAATTTCTTGACTACTCATCTATATCCCTTCCAAAGCGGCTCTCCGCCGCACCTTTCCGGCAAACAATTCAGGATGCATTGACTCATGCTGCCGCCGTAGGCACGAGTCCTATCTGGGTCCCCGACCTCTTCTGCGCACAACACGATGCAGCTTTCGCGTTGCTCTCGACAGAATTCTTCGTTATCCGAGTCGGTTGCCGGGGGAAACTTCATCAAAATCATGGCTCTAAGTCCACTATAAACCGTGTCAGCTATCTCGGAGCAAACTTCCGTCGCAGACTGCCGCCCGCCCTGGCCCCGATCATCTGGCAGAAATGGAAGGGGACCTGGTGCCGGTTTGGGTTCGGGACTCCACCAGGGAACAACGACCACTTGAAGCCCTTTGGGATCAGCACGCGAGAGCGAATTTGAGCCTACATAGGCATATGTCGCAGCTCCACCCCTCAACCCAATCGGATCACTCTCCACATACCGCCCAGTCCCCGGCTCGTAATCCCTGAAGTAGTTGTAATGCAGTCCGGTCTCGTCGTCGTAGTACTGGCCGGGGAAGCGCAGATTTAGGACGAAGCCATCAGAGCCTTCGTTGGGTGCGGCTTCGCCGAAAGGGTTGTTGAGGATGGGCCAGTTCCAGATGGCGCTGTCCGTGCGGGTGTCGATGACCTTGCGCGGCGTGCCAAGGTGGTCGGGCTGGACGTGGTAGAGCGTCTCTCCGGTAAATATCCCAACCGGAAGGTCATCGAGCCAGATAAATTCTTTGCGCAGTTTTCCCGTTTCGTTTGTCTCTTCGATGAGCCGACCGCCCTCATCATAGTAGAAGTACGTCGTGAAGATACCAACCTGACTGTTGGACTCTTTCATCACACGCTCTCCGCGTGCATTGTGGCTGTAGCCAATGTTTTTCTGATGCTGCACCACTCTGCTTAGCCGATTGCGTTGATCGTACTGGAAGTTTGGCTGAAAGAATGGAGGATAACTGTACGGGTTGCTCGTCGTGAGTGTATTTCCATTTTCATCATATGTACGCGGGGTACCAGCAACATTTTCCAAATGGTGTGTGCCAGGAGTGTAGCTGTATGTTTCATACTGCACGCTACCGACCAGTTTGCTGACCCGATTGCCGATAGCGTCATAGCTGTAGGACGCGACGTTGCCGCTCGGGGCATCGACATCCGCCAGCCGATACAGCTCATCGTACGTGTAGACATTGCCGGCCGACGTGCCGCCCAATACATCACTGAGTCCGGTGATATTGCCCACTGCATCCAGCGAGAACTCAAGATCCAGTCCATCGGCCTGGCTGCTGTCGATGCTGTCGATCCAATAGTTCTGATCGTAGCTGCGTGTACTGGTCGAGCCATTGCCCCATTCGATCATGCGAACGGGACCAAAGGGATAGTAGGTGACATTGTTGATCAGGGTCTCGCCGCCCATCCCGCCGGGGCTGACGTCGATACCAACGATCCTGCCAAGGTCATCACGGCGATAATCGACCTGAAGGCCAGTGGGATAGACCATCTGCACAATGCGGTCAGCTACGTTGTATCTCCACCGCGTGACCGCAGCAATTGAACCGACCACGCTGATCTTTTGCCTGACGTTCCCCCGCAAGTCATAGCAGAGCTTCGTGCTGCCGCTCGGATCGGTAAAGCCCGTCAGCCGCCCGATCCCGAATTGCTCGTCCTCATCGCACTCGCTGTGGTTCTGGTCGTAGCTGAACGCGACATTGTTGCTCGCCGTCGGATAGCCAATCCCAATCAGCCGATTGAGCACGTCGTAGCTGTAGGTACTCACCACCCCACGCGCATCGGTCTGCGTTGCCCGATTGCCGGCGCTGTCGTAGCTGTAGTTGGTGGTCCCGGTGTCGGGGCTGACCAGTTGCATCAGATCGCTGAGGCCATCGTAGACGTAGTCAGTGGCGAGGCCCTTGGCATCGATCACCTTGGTCAGGTTGTCGCGGGCGTCGTAGCGGTACTGGGTGTTGCCCATCAGGGCATCGGTGCTCTGGATCAGGCGATTGAGCGGATCGACGGTGCTGATCGTTTCCCGCAACAAGGCATCGGTGACGGACGTTTGGTTGCCGTTGTGATCGTACTCAAACTCGGTCTCGGCGCTCTGCGCGTTCAGCTGAGTTTCCAGGCGACTGAGGTCGTCGTATGTCCGGCCGAGGGTGCGGGTCAAAGAGTTGGATGGATCACGCGTGTTCTCCGCAACGCGATTGCCGGCGGCATCGAGCGTGTAGCTGAGGGTGTTGCCGAGGTTGTCGGTGATGTCGGTCAGGCGATGGGCATCGTCATAGCCGTACTCGACGAAGACGCCATCGGGTTGGGTGATGAGGACTACTTGCCCGACATCGTCGTAGTTGAGCGTGGTGACGGCATCCAGCGCAGCATTTGGCGCACCATTGGCATTGGCGCGCACGGTGCGCGTCTGCAGCCAGCCACGGCCGTGGTACGACATGTCGGTGATGACACCATTGGCGTCCTTCATCCGCTTGACGCGGCCGGCGCCGTCGTAGGTGAGGTATTCGCTGATCTGGCCCAGCGCATTGGTCACCTTCCACAGATCGCCCTTGCGATAGGTGCAGGTCGCTTGCGAAGCCGCACAGGCACTGTCGTCGGCGGCACGGTAGGTGAAGCTGACCGTATCGGCCAAGTCGATACGCGGACCATCGGTGGACTTGATCAGGCCAAGCAGCGGACAGGTGCTGCCCGGAGCCGCCACGTCGGCAGCTTCGCAGTACGTCGTGACCCACTGTCGAACGCCGATGGGCGCATGGGTTGCACTACCGCAGGTATAGGTAACGGCCGCGGGAATTCCGGTGTCGCGCTCGCAAACCACGTTCTGCTGCCCGCGATTATTATAAACATACGACGTCCTGTGGCCCGGTTGACCCATTGCCACGGTGCGGCCACTGGCCAGGTCGGTGTCGATAGAAACAACCCGCTGGTCCGGGGTGCCGACGGCTTCGGTTCGTGTTGTGGTGCGGATCGAGCCGATATCTGAGTAGGCATAATTGGTCGCATTGCCATTCAAGTCGGTGGTACTGGACACCCGTCGCCGGAAGTCGTTGATGAAAGTCGCCCGAGTCCAGTTGCGCGTCACCCCATTCTCAGTCATCGACGACAACATTCGGAACTTCCCGTCGTTGGTGAAGGTGTAAACGCGGGAGCCCCCCAGCGGCAGAGTCACGCTTGTGGTGTTGCCGTTGTAGTCCAGGGTATGCAGTCCCGCGCCGCCGGCGTGCTGCGTCGAAGTCGCCCGACCCATCGGGTCATATGCGTAGGTCGAGTAGCGCGCGCCATTCTCATCGGTGATCCCGGTGAGGTGATGCGGCAGGGCGGAGTTTTCGTAGTGATAGTTTCGTATGCCGCCGCTTGCGTAGCTTACCGAGGCCAGATTGTCCTGCGCTGAATAGCTGTAGTTCACGTAAGGCACGCCGTTCACCCAGAGCGACTGCAGGCGCTTGGGCGAGCCGGTATAGATTAGTGACAGCGTGCGGCCCGAGGAGTCGGTGATAATCGACAGATTGCCGAAGGCGTCGTAGGTCATCGTCTGCGTTCGACCATCGGCGCGCTGGATACGAAGCAGACGGCCCAGCTGAGAATAGTATTCACGGTCGCCGCTGCTCGATAGGAACAGCCATTCGTTGATGCCGGCGACCTTTACGACGCGCAGATTCGAGCCCGTGGACTCTTCGTAGATGTCGCCGGTGGCGCCCGGCGGCTCTTGCATAGGCACCTGGTTGCCGTTGGCGGTGATTCGCCCGGTGGGAACGCCGCTGATCGCAAGCTGACGGTTGAACGAATGCGTCCAACCCCAGCCCAGCTTGCCGCCGGGCGTTTGAGTGATCGAACGATAGTGACGCTCAAAGTTTATCCAGGGCAGGGAGAGATCGGACTCTGTCTGCGACTTGTCGCCGCTCGCCGCATCGCAGGGATTGCCTTGATTGACTGCGCAGGCGGTGGGTGTACCTCGGATGGTGACGATGTTGTGCTTCTGGCACTGCTGCGTGGCATGCTCCCACTGCAAATATTGGGAAATGGGGCACGCGACGTCACGTTGCTTCCAGAACTGAGCAAATGTTGATTCAACAACATGATGCAAGCATTCAGGAGTCGCCCCTGGTTCATTGGGGGTCCAGTACTCGGCACTGTAAAGCCGAGTTTCGTGATCCGTGATCCCCGACGAAAGCCAGAACTGCCAGGGGTACCAATCGGAGGTCTGCGGCCCAGGACTGAACCTTGGCGTGAGAATGGCTTGGGGACAGGGCGGGAACGTATTCTCTGCGACCAAGCGTGCTACGGCCTCTGCCTCGGTCGCCGCGGTCCAGCCGTGATTGGTCGTGATCTCACCCCATTCGCCGACAGTCGGATCGCGCGGTTCCGCGCCATAGGTGTAGCGGATTTCGATCTCCGTCATGTTGGTGCTTTCAAGATTCGTCGCCAGCGCATAGGGAAGACCCAGAGCCCAGCTCGCCTCCAGTGCTGCAGCCTGAGACGGAAACTCGCCAGCGACCACGCTACTGGTCCAAACCCAGGGGGTCGCCGCCGCTGACGCCAGGCCAGCAACGCACAGCAGGATCAGGGCGCCTAGCGCGCGTCGCAGCAAGGCGCCACGCTCGCGGGTCGGGTGATTTGCAGGCCAGACTTTGCTAAACAAGCGAGTGAGCATTTGAAGACCGCCTTTGATGGAATTTGAATTTGACGCCGTGTCACCGCTCCGAACCGCCGCTGCTGCTGGCGCGATGATCTAGCGGCCCCAGGCCTGGCTGTGCCTGCAGTCGACAGGGCGCAAAACCGCGCTGACCCAAGGGCACATAGGATAAACGCGCAGTCCGGGGCCGAACTCGGTCAATTATTTTCAGGTGATCGATAATCTCGGACACCCATTCGCCGCCCGGCGCTCATTGAACCACGCCGCGACCCTCTCCTCAGCTGCTGCGAGGACAATATATACTTTCGTCGAGATGGCATGTCGCAGAGATTCCCTGAGAAATAGCGTTCCTATGGGGCATCTCTGACAGATGTCGTTCTGATGAAGAGGCGCGCGCATGTGCGGGCACCATGAGACGCGTCTGCAAATGCAGCCCGGTTCTGCGAAGTTAACTTTCGTGCCCGCTTCGCCCCTTGCTGGGCAGAATGGCTGGTGGCTGGCACACTCGAGCCACTGACCACAGCTGGGGGCTGTCAATGATATTTTCGAATCGCGCGCTGATCGCAGCGCTGGTGGCACTTGCGTCGCTTGCTGCCTGCACCAGCAGTAGTCATCGTGATACCGCGATGCAGGAATCCTCGACGGCAGGACACGAGGTCCGCTACGACCAGCCGGGTGAGGCCAACGAATTCTATGCGCGCAAGCGCCTGGCGCCTGGCATGCGGCAGATTCCGGTCGAGCGTCTGCTGAGTGGCTACGAGCAGATGAAGGGCATGGATCATTACGCCTCGGCCACGGGCCAGCGCTATTCGAGCGCACTCGACGCCTATTCGCGCGCGCCTGATGCGGTGCTTGCTGCCTGGTCGGAACTCGGCCCTGGCAATGTCGGTGGGCGCACGCGCGCGATCGTGATCGATCCGGTTACGCCGAGCACCATGTATGCCGGCGGTGTCGGCGGCGGTGTCTGGAAGACGGTCAATTCCGGCGCCAGCTGGACACCGGTCAGCGACACCATGGCCAATATCGCCGTGGTCTCGCTGGCGATGGACCCGAGCAACCCGGCGATACTGTATGCGGGCACTGGCGAAGGCAGCTTCAATGTCGATGCGATTCGCGGCGCCGGTATTTTCAAGTCGACCAATTCCGGCGCCAGCTGGACGCAACTTGCGGCAACGACCGGCAGCAATTTCCACTACGTCAACGATCTGATTGTGGCGCCGTCCAACAGCCAGCTCGTGGTCGCTGCAACCAGCACCGGCATCTTTGTCAGCAGCAATGGCGGCAGCAGCTTTACGCAGCGATCCACGGAGGTCCGCTGTCTCGATCTTTCGGTGACAACGATTACCGGCACCGATACCTGGTTGGCCGGCTGCGGCAATTTCTCGCAGGGCAAGGTATTGCGCAGTATCGACACCACGACCTGGACGCAGACGCTCGGCGCCGGCGGACTCGATGTCGGCACCATGGGGCGCACGGCGGTCGCGATTCGCGGCACGCGTGCCTATGCGATCAGCACCAGCCTGGTGCCCGGCTTCGATCGCGATGGCATGGGCGGTGGCGACTACCAGAATCATCTGCATGCCTTTTTCCGTTCCGACGACGGCGGCCAGACCTGGACCGCCACCGTGCGCAACAGCGATGCCCACCATGGCAATACGATGCTGCTGTCCGGATATTTCTCCTGCGCGACCTTGGGCCTAACCAACGGCCAAGGCTGGTATGACATCGCCGTCTCGATCGATCCGGCCGACAGCAACTATGTCTGGGTCGGAGGTGTGCATCTGTTTCGCTCGGCCGATGGCGGATCGAACTGGGGGCGTGCCGACAACAACATCCATCCCGACCATCACCTGATCACCTTCCATCCGCAGTACGACGGCACGACCAACCAGACCATCTACAACGGTCAGGACGGCGGCATTTATCGCACGCTCAATGGCCGCGCCGCGGTCGCCATGTTGCCGGCAACCACGGGCAGCGTCTGCACACCGGCCAGCCCGGTGGTGAGCTGGGGCTCGCTCAACAACGGCTATGCGGTGACCCAGTTCTACCATGGCACGGCGTATCCGAATGGCACGACCTACTTTGCCGGCGCCCAGGACAACGGCATCACCCGCGGCACCGATGGCGCCGGCCCCAATGCCTGGTCGTATCTGGCCTGCGGTGATGGCGGCTATACCGCGGTCGATCCCTCGAACACCAATCTGTTGTATGTGGGTTGTCAGAACGTCGATATCCAGCGAAGCGACAATGGAGGGGTGTCATTCCTCAATGGCGATCTTGGCATCGACAACGCCCTGGGCAGCAGCATCTTCATCCCACCGTTCGCGATGGACCCGAACAACAGCCAGCGGCTGTGGTTCGGCGGCTTGCAGGCCTGGCGCACCGACGACGCTGCGGCCAACTGGGTCAGCGCCTCAACCCTGTTCAATTCCGGCAGCGATCAGGTAACCGCCATTGCCGTAGCGACGGGCAACAGCAATCTGGTCTTGATGGCCGGCCGCTCCGGCTCAAGCCGCATCCATCGCACGACCACGGCGACCACCGCGACTTCGGCGACCGCCTGGACATCGACCGCCGTCAATGGCTATGTCGCGGCGATGGCGTTTGCGCCGAGTGACAGCAATATCGCCTATGCGGCGATCTCGACTTTTGGCGCGCCGCACGTACTGAAGAGCATCGATGGTGGCAGCACCTGGAGCAATGCCAGCGGCGCCCTGCCCGATGTGCCGGCGCTGGGCATCGTGGTGCACCCGAGCGATCCCAATCGGGTCTATGTGGGCACCGACATCGGCGTTTTTGTCACGATTGACGGTGGCACGAACTGGGCAGCCGAGCTCACCAGTTTCCCGAATGTATCGACCGAATCCTTGCAGATCATCGGCACCGGCAATGCCGCACAGCTGTTCGCCTTCACCCACGGCCGCGGCGCGTTCAAGCTGAGTCTGGCTGCAGGGCCGGGCACACTCGGTTTCGCGCAGTCGGCGCAGAATGCCGGCGAAGGCACAACGGCGCAGATCGCAGTGAACCGCACCAGTGGCAGCGATGGCGCGGTGGCGGTCAGTTACCAGACCAACAATGGCACGGCGAGTGCCCCCGGCGATTACACCACCACCACCGGCACGCTCAACTGGGCCGCAGGTGATGCCGCTGCGAAGACCATCTCGGTGCCGATCATTTCCGATGGCATGGCCGACGCCGGCGAGACCTTCACCGTGACATTGAGCGCGCCGACCAATGGCGCCACCCTGGGCACCAGCACGCATACGATCACGATCCTGGACCCTGAAGTCTTTCCGGCCAACTGCGCGATCCCCGCCGGCTACTCGACACCAGGCGATGGCAGTGTCGCCTGGGTAGTCGCTATGGACAGCGTGCAGGAAGGCGCCTGCAGTCTGCGCTCGCCGACCGGCATGGCCAACAGCACGAATGCGCGTATACAGACTTCCGGTACGTTCACTGCTGGCAATATCACGTTCTACAGCCGGGTGTCGTCAGAGGCGGGCTGGGATTGTTTCCGCTTCCTGATCGATGGCGTCCGCCAGAACATCGGCACCAGTTGCACCAATAGCGGCAACCCGGGCATCTCCGGCGAGTCCGCCTGGCAGCAGCACACGGTCGCGATCAGTGCCGGCGCACATACGGTGACCTGGTCTTACGAGAAGGACAACATCGACCTGGGCGGCTCGGATGCAGCCTGGATCGATCTGGTATCGCTGCCGCTGGCACCGGTCGGCACGCCGCCGGTATTCACCAGTGCCGCACCTGCGGGCGGCACATTTGGTACGGCCTACACGCACACCTACACCGCATCGGGTAGCCCCGCGCCAACATTCGCCTTGCAGACCGGCAGCTTTCCGCCGGGCCTGACACTGACCGGCGCAACACTCGCGGGCACGCCGACGCAAGCTGGCACATTCACCGGCAGCGTGCGCGCCAGCAATACGGCCGGCAATGTCGACCAGGCTTTCAGCATCACGATTGCCGCCGTGGTCCCGGGTGCACCGACGCTCAGCGGCATGGCGGCCGGCAATACGTCCGCCACAGCAACATTCTCGGCACCGGCCAGCACCGGTGGCGCCGCGATCATCGACTACACGGTCAGCTGCACACCAGGGCCGATCACGGCGACCGGCGCGGCGAGTCCGATCACAGTGACCGGCATGAGCAATGGCACGCCGTATTCGTGCACGGTGCGGGCACGCAACAGCGTCGGCAGCGGACCGGTATCAAACGCCGTGGGCGTGACGCCGGCAGCGGCCACGGTGGCGCCAGTGTTCACCAGTGCGGCACCTGCGGGCGGCACGTTTGGTGCAGCCTATACGCACACCTACACGGCATCGGGAAGTCCGGCACCGACGTTTGCGCTGCAGAGCGGCGGCTTCCCGCCGGGACTGAACCTTGTTGGCGCGACGCTCTCTGGCACACCAACGCAGGCCGGCACCTTCATTGGCAGTGTGCGCGCCAGCAATACGGCGGGCAATATCGACCAGGCTTTCAGCATTACGATTGCTGCCGTAGTTCCGGGGGCACCGACACTCAGCGGCATGGCTGCCGGTGATACATCGGCAACCGCGACCTTCTCGGCACCGGGCAGTACCGGTGGCGCGGCGATCATCGACTACACGGTCAGCTGCACACCAGGGCCGATCACGGCGACCGGCGCTGCCAGTCCAATCACGGTGACCGGCATGAGCAATGGCACGCCGTACTCGTGCACGGTGCGGGCACGCAATAGCGTCGGCAGCGGACCGGTATCGAATGCCGTCGGCGTGACACCGGCAGCTGCCACCGTGGCGCCGCTATTCACCAGTGGTGCGCCAGCCGCGGGCGGCTTGGGCGTCAGCTACACGCATACCTACACCGCCTCGGGTACGCCGGCGCCGACGTTTGCTTTGCAGTCGGGCGCCTTTCCGCCGGGCCTGACTTTGACCGGTGCCACGCTCTCGGGAACACCGACCCTGGCCGGCAACTTCACCGGCAGCGTGCGCGCCAGCAATAGCGCGGGCAATGTCGATCAGGCCTTCAGCATTGTGATCAGCACGGAAGTATTTCCCACCAACTGCGCATTCCCCGCGGGCTATTCGACACCCGGCGGCAGTTCCGCATGGGTGGTTGCGATGGACAGCGTGCAGGAAGGCAGCTGCAGTCTGCGCAGTCCAGTCGGATTGGCGCACTCGAGCAATGCGCGCGTGCAGACCAGTGGCAATTTCACCGCCGGCAATGTCACCTTCTTCGCACGCGTCTCCTCCGAAGCGACCTTCGACTGCTTCCGCTTCCTCGTTGATGGCACGCCTGCGGCGATTGGCGGCAATTGCACGGGAACCGGCAATTCCTTGGGAATTTCAGGCGAATTTGTCTGGCAGCAGGTCACGGTTGCAATCAGCGCAGGTGTGCATACGTTGACCTGGAGCTACGAAAAAGATGGATCCGACACCAACGGCGCAGACGCGGCATGGATCGACCTGGTCAGCCTGCCGCCAACGCAGACGACAACGCCGCCAGTGTTCACCAGCTTGGCACCAGCAGGCGGGACATTTGCAGCGGCGTATACACACACCTACACGGCCTCGGGAAATCCAACGCCGACCTTTGCGCTGCAATCGGGCAGTTTCCCGAATGGCCTGACCCTGACGGGGGCCACGCTCTCGGGTACACCGACGCAAGCCGGAACGTTTACCGGCAGCGTACGTGCCAGCAATACAGCGGGCAATGTCGACCAGGCTTTCAGCATTACGGTTGCAGCGATCGCGCCGGGCGCGCCGACGCTCAATACGCTGAGCGCTGGAGCCGGATCGGCGAGCGCGGTATTCACTGCGCCAGCCAGCACCGGCGGTGCCGCGATCATCGACTACACCGTCAGTTGCACACCAGGACCGATCAGCGCCACCGGCAGTGCAAGCCCCGTCAACGTCACCGGACTCAGCAATGGCACGCCGTACACCTGCTCGGTGACAGCGCGCAACAGCATAGGTAGCGGAGCGGCCTCGAACACGATGATGGTTACGCCGATGGCCCTGGTCGATGCGATCTTCTTGAACAGCTTCGAGTAGGGCAGCGCAATCCTGCGGGCGCCGCATTATCGGGCGCCCCTGTGATCGGCCATTGGTGAATGCCCTGCGGTGGTGGGATGGCATCTCGCAGAGATGCCCTACAACAAAGCGCCGTCCTGTAGGGCATCTCTGTGAGATGCCATCTGGAACCCTGCGCGGTGTTGGGATGGCATCTCGCAGAGATGCCCTACAACGGAGCGATCTCTGTAGGGCATCTCGCAGATGCCATCTTGAATCCGTCGCGATGTTGGGATGGCATCTCGCAGAGATGCCCTACAAAAAAGCGCCCACACGAGGCTTGCTCGTGTGGGCGCTGGTTACATCATGACCGACTGCTCTATCAACGCAGATCGTAGCGATCCAGGTTCATCACCTTGTTCCAGGCCGCCACGAAGTCACGAACAAAGACTTCCTGGGCGTCGCTGGACGCATAGACTTCGGCCAGGGCGCGAAGTTGTGCGTTGGACCCGAAGACGAGATCAACGATGGTGCCGGTCCACTTCAGTTCGCCAGACTTTCGACAACGACCTTCGAGCACGTTCTTGTTCGCCGCCGAACGCTGCCACTGGGTTCCCATGTCGAGCAGGTTGACGAAGTAGTCATTGCTCAGTGTCTCCGGTCGCTGGGTGAACACACCGTGCTGGGTCTGACCGACATTGGCGTTGAGGGCACGCAGCCCACCGATCAGTACGGTCATCTCGGGCCCTGTCAGCGTGAGCAACTGCGCCTTGTCGACCAGCAACTCGGCAGTTGAGTCCTCGACTTCCTTGCGCGCGTAGTTGCGGAAACCATCGGCGACCGGCTCCAGCGACGCAAATGATTCCACATCGGTCTGATCCTGCCTGGCATCGGTGCGACCCGGCGCAAATGGAACGCTGACATCGAAGCCGCCCTTCTTCGCCGCCGCCTCGACCGCTGCGCAGCCGGCCAACACGATCAGGTCAGCGAGCGAAATCTTCTTGCCAGCTGACTGCGCGCCATTGAACTCATTCTGGATCGCTTCGAGCTTGGCCAGCACGTTTGCCAGCTGCGCAGGCTGGTTGGCTTCCCAGTCTTTCTGCGGTGCCAGGCGGATGCGTGCACCATTGGCGCCACCGCGTTTGTCGCTGCCGCGAAATGTTGATGCCGATGCCCAGGCGGTGCTGACCAGCTGTGCGATCGACAGCCCGGAGGCAAGAACCTTGGACTTCAACGCAGCGATATCCTTCGCATCGACCAGCGGATGATCGACTGCGGGTGTCGGGTCCTGCCAGATCAGCACCTCGCTCGGCACAAGCTTGCCGAGGTAACGGGCGCGCGGACCCATGTCACGGTGGGTGAGCTTGAACCAGGCCCGTGCGAAGGCGTCGGCGAACTCAATCGGATTGGCCATATAGCGGCGCGAAATTTTTTCGTACACCGGGTCCATGCGCATCGCCATATCGGCCGTCGACATCATCGGCGCATGGCGCTTGCTCGGATCATGCGCATCGGGCACGGTGCCGGCACCGGCATCGCCCTTGGGCTTCCATTGCTGTGCGCCGGCCGGGCTCCTGGTCAGCTCCCACTCGTAGCCGAACAAGGTTTCGAAGTAGCCGTTGTCCCACTTGATCGGGTTCGGCGTCCAGGCGCCTTCCAGCCCGCTGGAGATCGCATGCACGCCACTGCCGCTGCCAAAGCTGCTCGCCCATCCAAAGCCCTGTGCCGCGATGTCGGCGCCTTCGGGTTCAGCACCAACGTATTTACCCGGATCGGCGGCGCCGTGGGTCTTGCCGAAGGTATGACCGCCCGCAGTAAGCGCAACCGTCTCTTCGTCGTCCATTGCCATGCGCTCAAAGGTCTCGCGAATATCACGCGCCGAGCCGAGCGGGTCGGGATTGCCGTTTGGGCCTTCCGGATTCACATAGATCAGACCCATCTGGACGGCGGCGAGCGGATTGGCGAGGTTGCGATCCCCGCTGTAGCGCTCATCGGCAAGCCACTTGGCCTCGGAGCCCCAATTGATTTCGTCTTCGGGTTCCCAGATGTCGGCGCGCCCGCCGGCGAATCCAAACGTCTTGAAGCCCATCGAGTCGAGCGCCACATTGCCGGTGAGCACAATCAGATCGGCCCAGGAAATCTTGCGGCCATATTTCTGCTTGATCGGCCAGAGCAGGCGGCGCGCCTTGTCGAGACTTACGTTGTCCGGCCAACTGTTCAGCGGCGCGAAGCGCTGCCCGCCGGATCCGGCGCCGCCGCGCCCATCCGCGATGCGGTAGGTGCCTGCGGAATGCCAGGCCATGCGGATGAAGAAGGGGCCGTAGTGCCCATAGTCCGCCGGCCACCAGTCCTGCGAATCGGTCATCAGGGCGTGCAGATCCTTGATCACGGCGTCGAGGTCGAGGCTCTTGAATTCCTGCGCGTAGTCAAAATCCGCACCCATCGGATCAGACAGTGCCGAGCGCTGATGCAGCATTTTCAGACTGAGCTGGTTGGGCCACCAGCTGGCATTGGTCTGGCCAGTGGAAACGGTGTGACTGCCGGCGCCGCCTGGGAACGGGCATTTGGATTCATTGGACATGGTGCACTCCTGGGTTCGATCACATTGGATTTGCCAAGCCACACTAGTCCACTTGTTGCGATAGATGAAGTTGATTTTACTGATCGCATCTATAGCGAACGTATATCGCGCGCCATGGCATGGCCCGGCCTATCCGGGTCGCGCCGGGCGGTGCAGCAGTCGGTACAGAGCGGGCAGGACGAGCAGGGTAAGCAAGGTCGAAGACACGATCCCGCCGATCACCACCGTAGCCAGTGGTCGCTGAACCTCGGCGCCAGCGCCGACGTTGAAGGCCATAGGGATGAATCCGAGCGAGGCCACCAAGGCCGTCATCAGGACCGGACGCAGTCGACCCAGCGCGCCCTGACGGATCGCCCGTTCGCTGTCGAGTCCGTTCTCGCGCAGCTTTCGGATGAAGGCGATCATGACGATCCCATTGAGCACGGCGACACCGGACAGCGCGATAAAGCCGATCCCGGCCGAAATGGAAAGCGGGAGATCGCGCAGCCACAGGGCAAGTACGCCGCCGGTAAGTGCCAGCGGCACACCACTGAAAATTACACTGGCATCGCGCGCCGATCCGAATGCCATGAACAGCAGGCCGAAGATCAACACCAGGGTGAGCGGCACAACAATGGCCAGGCGGCGACCGGCCGCGATCAATTGCTCGAAGGTACCGCCGTAGTCCACCCAGTAGCCGGGCGGCACCGCGACCCGCGTCTGGACGGCGGCACGTAGATCCGCGACGAACGAACCCAGATCGCGACCCCGCACATTGGCAGTGACGACGATACGGCGCTTGCCGTTCTCGCGATTGATCTGGTTCGGCCCCTCGGTGTATTCGATGCGCGCCAACTCGCGCAATGGCACCACAGCCGAGCCACCGCTCGCCCAGTTGGCCAAACGCGCCACCTCGTCACTCTTGCCGCGGATTTCCGCGAGCGGAATCGGCAGGTCGGCGAGGCGGGCCGGGTCGGAGCGAATCGACTCGGGCAGGCGCACGACCAGATCAAACCGGCGATCACCCTCGAAGAGTTGACCGGCCACAGTGCCGCCAACGGCAATCGCAATGGCGTCCTGGACGGCGCTTTGATTGAGACCATAGCGGACCAGACCTTCGGGATCGGGTGTGATCGTGAGCAGGGGCAGCCCAGTGGCCTGTTCGAGTTTGACATCGGCCGCGCCGGAGACCGTCTTGGTCACCGCCTCGATCTGCTTTCCGACCTGCATCAGCGTATCCAGATCATCGCCGTACAGCTTGACCGCGACATCGGCGCGCACGCCGGAAATCAGTTCGTTCATGCGCATCTGCACCGGCTGGGTGAACTCGTAGTTGTTGCCCGGCAATTGCTGCACAGCGGCTTCGATCTCGGCAACCAATCTGGCCTTCGGCTTGCGCGGATCGGGCCACTGATCACGCGGCTTGATCATCACGAAGGTGTCGGCAACCGAAGGCGGCATCGGATCAGTCGCGATCTCGGCGGTACCGAGTTTGCCGAATACATGCTCGACTTCGGGAAACTGTTTGATGCGCTCCTCCAGCGTGCCTTGCATCGCGACCGCCTGACTCAGGCTGGTGCCTGGTATGCGCAGTGCGTGCAGGGCAATATCGCCCTCGTCGAGGCTCGGGATGAATTCCGAGCCCATCCGACTCGCCAGGGCCGCAGCGCCGACCACCAACAGCGTGGCCGCCACCACGACCATGAGCCTGGCGCGTAGCGCCCACTCGAGCGCGGGTGCGTACAGATTTCGGGCTGCGCGCAGCACACGGTTCTCCTGCTCCTGCACGCGTCCGCCGAGGAATACTGCAACCGCCGCAGGAACGAAGGTCAGCGACAGCAGCATCGCCGCGGTCAGCGCAAACACCACGGTGAACGCCATCGGATGAAACATCTTGCCTTCGATTCCGCTGAGCGCAAAGACCGGAACATAGACCGCGGCGATGATGGCAACGCCGAACAGGCTGGGCCGGATGACTTCGGCGGTCGCAGCGGCGGTCAGCTCATAGCGCTCCTCCGTTGTCATCACCCGACCGAGCAGGCGTTGCTGCGCGGCGAATCGGCTGAGGCAGTTCTCGATGATGATCACCGCGCCATCAACAATCAGGCCAAAGTCGAGTGCGCCCAGACTCATCAGATTTCCGGAGACGCCAGCGCGGACCATGCCGGTGACCGTCATCAGCATGGCCAGCGGAATCACCGCCGCGGTGATCAGGGCCGCGCGGAAATTTCCCAGCAACAGAAAAAGCACCGCGATGACCAGCAGCGCTCCTTCGACCAGGTTCTTCGACACGGTAGCGATGGTGCGATCGACCAGGGCGGTTCGATCGTAGACTGCATTGACCACGACGCCTGCTGGCAGAGTCCTGGAGACTTCGGCCAGTCGCGCCGCGCTGGCCTTGGCCACCGCGCGGCTGTTTTCTCCGACCAGCATGAACACGGTGCCAAGCACCACTTCCTTGCCATCCTGGGTTGCCGCGCCGGTGCGCAATTCGGGTCCCTCGGCGACTTCGGCCACATCGCGAATGCGGATCGGTACGCCGTCGCGACGATCGAGCACAATGCCGCCGATCGCAGCGAGATCGGCGACCTGGCCGGGCACGCGGACCAGGTACTGCTGACCATTGCGCTCGATATAGCCGGCGCCAATGTTCTGGTTATTGCGCGCAATCGCTTCGACAACGTCGGAGAGCGTGAATCCGAAGGCGACCAAACGCGCCGGATCGGGCGTGATGTGGATCTGGCGGACGTAACCGCCGATCGTATTCACATCGGTAACACCGGGCGTATGCCGCATCTGTGGACGCACCACCCAATCCTGCAGCGTGCGCAGATCGGTCGCCGTCCACTCCGCACCATCCGGTCGGCGCGCACCAGGGCGGTTCTCCACCGTGTACATGAAGATCTCGCCAAGGCCGGTCGCCACCGGTCCGAGCTCGGGCTCCAGGCCCGCAGGCAATTGAGATCGCGCCTGCTGCAGACGCTCGGCGACCTGCTGACGCGCAAAGTAGATATCGGTGCCGTCGGCGAATACCACGGTGACCTGGGAGAGTCCGTAGCGCGACAGCGAACGCGTGTAATCCAGACGCGGCAGACCGGCGAGTGCGGTCTCGATCGGAAAGGTGACGCGCTGCTCGGCTTCCAGCGGCGAATAGCCGGGCGCCTCGGTATTTATTTGCACCTGGATGTTGGTGATGTCGGGCGTTGCATCGATGGGCAACCTGGCAAGACTCCAGATCCCGAGCACGGCGAAGGCCAAGGTCAACAACAACATCAGCCAGCGCTGGGCGATGGCGAATCGAATCAGTCGTTCAAGCATGGTCGGCGCCTCAGTGGTCGTGCGATGCGCCGGACTTTTCGATGTCCGCCTTGATCAGATAGCTCTGCGTCACGACGACAGCATCGCCCGGCACCAGCCCCGAGATCACTTCGACGTTGTTGGCGTCGCG
>JAYSZM010000085.1:0-8080 GCA_043738015.1 Lysobacterales bacterium | reverse complement strand
GCATCCATGCCATGTTCAGGACCAACTCGCCTTGGGACAAAAACAGACCCGCAAGCACCCAAAAACCGCTTGCAGGGTGACGGAGGATCTACAACGGCGCGGACTTCCGGGCGGGGCGGCTCGGTGCCTTCTTGCTCGGCTTGCCCGCGGCGGGCTTCGGCTTTCGCACCGAGGCGGGCATTGCTGGTTTGGGTTTGCTCGATGGCGGGCGCGTGCTGCGGATTCGGGCTGGCTTCTTCTTCTCTACGGCGACCTGACCGAGAAAATCCAGATTGGGCATATAGGCGCCAATTCGCTGCGACCAGGCTCGGGCATTGTCGGTCGCCTGCTCGATCGCGGTGCTCGCGGCCTTGCCAGCCCAGTTCATCATCGTGCTCTGATCGATCATAGCTACCCGTCGGAACAGGTCTGGCCAGTCGCTGATCGTCGCGTCGCGGATTTTGCACAATGCCTGGGTACGATTTCCGATGGCATAAGTAACGGCGATATTGGTGGCCGCCGCGGTGGCGATGTTTGCCAGTGGCCAGGCCCGACGCAACCAGCGCGCACCGAGCAGACCGCTGGCCCGTTGCGCGAGCCAACGCGATGCCTCGCGCGCGATCTCGTCGGTGCCTAGGTTGGTGGCGGCAATGGCAAGGATCGCGATGTTCTCGCCGTTTTCCGGTATCTCCACGTCATAGAGCGCAAGAATCTCAATGACCAGTTCAGCCTGTAGTGCGCTGACCAGGGCGGTATCGGCCAGCGGACCGAGGGCGAACGAGGCAAGGCGGCCGACGCCCGGAATGGCGCCGGTGATGGCGGTCAGTGCGCCGACCGTGCCCGCCTGGATGCATTTGTTGCGCACCAGCAACTGGAACAGCCGATCCTGGGATGCGTTCGGAAAAGCCTGGCGCAAACGCTCGACGCGGCGGCGGGCGAGCAGGCGATCGGTTCTGCGCACCGAATCCCAAAGAGAGAGCGATTTCTTGATCATGGCGGGATTATGCGACCAATGGCGCCCCAGTGGCAGAGTAGGCGGCCGATGTTCGCCTGCACTAGTCTTGGCAGTCATCAAGGAATTATGCCAATGATCGATTATGACCGTTACGACCGGGTACGTGCGCTGCGCTGGGACGGCGATGCCCTGCATCTGCTTGATCAACGCCGGCTGCCGATCGAGGAAGTCGTGCTCCGCTGCGCCGACGCGCAGAGTATTGCGGCGGCGATTGCCAACCTGACCGTGCGCGGTGCACCGGCCATCGGGATCGCTGCGGCGTACGCAGTCGTGCTCGCGGCCAGGGCCAAGGCCGATGCGTTCGGGCGCGTCGACGTCGCCTCCATCTCCGAGGAACTGGAGGCCTTGCGCCAATCGCGGCCGACTGCGGTCAATCTGTTCTGGGCGCTCGAACGTATGCAGGAGGTGGTCCGTTCGGTGGGCAGTGTGGCCGCGCTGGAATCCGCAGCGATCGCAATCGAACGTGAGGACCTGGCGGCCAACCGGCGTATGGGCAGCCTTGGCGCCAGCCTGATCGCGAGCGGTAGCGGCGTGCTTACCCACTGCAATACCGGATCGCTGGCGACGGCGGGATTCGGCACCGCGCTCGGTGTCATTCGGGCCGGGGTCGCCGAAGGGCGAATTTCCCGCGTGTTTCACACCGAAACCAGGCCCTGGTTGCAGGGAACCCGGCTGACCGCGTGGGAGCTGTTGAAGGATGGCATCCCGGCGCACTTGATCGCGGATTCGGCCGCGGCCCAGTTGCTTGCCTCGGGACAGGTGCAATGGGTGGTAGTCGGGGCCGATCGGATTGCGGCAAACGGAGACACGGCCAACAAGATCGGCACGCTGCAGCTGGCTGTGCTGGCGCGGCATTTCGGGGTGCGGTTCATGGTGGTCGCACCACGTTCAACGGTCGATATGGGCACCGCTGCGGGCGTCGACATTCCAATCGAGCTGCGTGACCCCAGCGAAATGCTCAGCTTTGCTGGTGTGCGGGTGGCAGCCGAAGGTGTGCAGGCGTTGAATCCTGTGTTTGACGTGGCACCCGCGCCGTTGATCGACGCGATCGTCACCGAACTCGGCGTGATCGAACACCCCGACAGCGGCCGCATGGCAGCAAGTTTCGGCTGATCGCGCTCCGCCGGGCGGTTTCGAGCCGGGACTGGCGGGGAAGATCGTTCCACACCTGTGCAGACCTGCCGCGCCCTTGCCCGGCAGGGCGTCGGCTACCGCCCGCGTGCTAGAATCCCGCTCTTCCGCGCGGCTTCAATCGGGCTGATGTCTGCACCGATGCGGCCGCGCATGCCATTGAAAAGGTTGAGAGAGTCCGATGTCAGAATTCGCCAAGGAAGTCATCCGCGTCAACATCGAAGATGAGATGCGGCAGAGCTACCTCGATTACGCCATGAGCGTGATCGTCGGACGCGCGCTTCCCGATGTCCGCGATGGACTCAAACCCGTGCACCGGCGTGTGCTGTTCGCGATGAACGAGCTGGGCTGCCACTACAACAAAGCCTATTACAAGTCCGCGCGTATTGTCGGTGACGTGATCGGCAAGTACCACCCGCATGGCGATCAGTCGGTCTACGACACGCTGGTCCGCATGGCGCAACCATTTTCGCTGCGTTACCTGCTGGTGGACGGGCAGGGCAACTTCGGCTCGGTAGACGGAGACTCCGCGGCGGCGATGCGCTACACCGAAGCGCGCATGTCCAAGCTGGCGCACGAACTGCTTGCCGACATCGACAAGGAAACCGTCGATTTCACCCCGAACTACGATGAAAAAGAGCTTGAGCCGAGCGTACTACCCACCCGGCTGCCCAATCTCCTGCTCAATGGCTCGGCCGGCATTGCGGTCGGCATGGCGACCAATATTCCGCCGCACAATCTGGGCGAAGTGATTGACGGCACGATTGCGGTCATGGACTACCCGGACATCAGCATCGATGAACTGATGCAGTTGATCCCCGGACCTGATTTCCCGACGGCGGGCATTATCAACGGCTCCAGCGGCATCATCGAAGCCTATCGAACGGGACGTGGGCGTATCCGCATCCGGGCACACGCCGAGATCGAAACCGACAGCGATGGTCGCGATTCGATCATCATCACCGAGTTGCCGTTCCAGGTGAACAAGGCCCGGTTGATCGAGAAAATTGCCGAGCTGCACAAAGAGAAAAAGATCGAGGGCATTTCACCCGATGGCCTGCGCGATGAGTCCGACAAGGACGGCATGCGCATTTTCATACAGGTCAAACGCGGTGAACAGGCAGACGTGCTGCTCAACAACCTGTTCCAGCAGACCCAGCTTGAGACCGTGTACGGCATCAACATGGTCGCCTTGGTCGATGGCCAGCCACGCCTGCTCAATATCAAGGAAATCCTTGAAGCCTTTGTCCGCCATCGTCGCGAAGTAGTCACCCGTCGTACGATCTTCGAACTGCGCAAGGCCCGTGCCCGCGCGCACACGCTGGAAGGCTTGACGATTGCTTTGGCCAATATCGATGAGATGATCGAGTTGATCAAGACTTCGGACAACGCGCAGACGGCGAAGGAGCGGCTGCTGGCGCGGCGCTGGGAGCCCGGTCTCGTCCGAGCCCTGCTTGGCGCTGACGGCGCCGACGACTCGCGTCCAGAAGATTTGCACGAGGACGAGGGCTTGCACGAGGACGGCTACCAGCTGTCGGAAGTGCAGGCCAAGGAAATTCTGGAGATGCGCCTGAACAAGCTGACTGGGCTTGAACAGGAAAAGATCACCGATGAATACAAGCAGTTGCTGGAGACGATACGTGGCCTGATCGCGATCCTGCAGGATCCCGTCCTGCTGCTCAATATCATTCGCACCGAATTGCTTGAAATGAAGGAAGCCTTCAACGACAAGCGGCGTACGGTGATCCAGCACAGTCAGGAGGATCTCAGCAATGAGGACCTGATCGACAAGCAGGACTTGGTGCTGACGCTCTCGCACTCGGGCTATGCCAAGGCGCAACCGGTGAGTGATTACCGTGCGCAGCGCCGCGGCGGTCGCGGACGCTCGGCCACGGCGATCAAGGAAGAGGATTTCATCGAGAACCTGCTGGTCGCACACAGTCACGACACGGTGCTGTGTTTCACCAGTCATGGTCGAGTGTTCTGGTTGCGGACCTTTCAGTTTCCGATGGCCGGACCGAACTCTCGTGGCCGTCCCATTGTCAATCTATTGCCGGCACTCGAGCCGGGAGAGAAGGTCAATGCGATGCTGCCGATCCAGGATTACAGCGACGACCGCTTTGTGTTTTTCGCTACCCAGGCGGGTGTCGTGAAGAAGACGCCACTGAGCGATTTTTCGCGTCCGCGCAGCAACGGTATTCGTGCCGTCGAGCTGGATGAAGGGGATGCGCTGGTTGATGTGGCAATTACTGATGGTTCGCGCGACGTGCTGCTGTTTGCGTCCAATGGCAAGGCGGTGCGCTTTGCCGAGACTGCCGTCCGTGCGGTCGGCCGTACGGCGCGCGGTGTTCGCGGTATGACCCTAGTCAAGGGCGAACAGGTAGTGAGCATGATCGTCGCCGCTGAAGGCGACATCCTGACTGCGACCGAGCGCGGCTACGGCAAGCGCACGCCCTTGGTGGACTATCCGCGCAAGGGTCGCGGCACCCAGGGCGTGATCGCGATCCAGACCTCGGAGCGCAATGGCCAGTTGGTCGGCGCACTGCAGGTGACTGAGGCGCATGAAGTGATGCTGATTTCAAATCAGGGCACCCTGGTGCGTACCCGCGTCGGTGAGATCGCCCAGGTGGGTCGCAATACTCAGGGGGTGACCTTGATTCGACTGCCGGCCGATGAGGCTCTGGTCGGAATTGCCGCCGTCGAAACACTCCCGGAAGAGGGTGCTGATGGCGACGGTGACAGTGCACCAGCAGGAGCCGAGGCAGGAACAACGTGAGATCGGTCGCGCGCGTGAGCAGAGTCCTGCGGTGCCCGTCGGTTTCCCTCTTTCTGTTGCTGGCGCTCGGCGCCCTTCCGGCGCAGGCCGAAGGGCCAAAGGATATGCCCGGCGCGCCGACGCTACGCTCGGTACAGGTCGCCGTGGCGCGCGACGCGGTGATGCCCTACGTGGTCAGCATCATGGTCGTGCGCGAGGATCACGTGCAGGGCAAGGCCCAGCTCAGCCTGGGCAGCGGGAGTGGCACCATCATCAGTGCGGCCGGTCATGTCGCTACCAATGCGCACGTTACCGAGAACGGCCAGCGCTTCCGCGTGGTGCTCGCTGACAAGAGCGAGCTGACTGCACAACTGGTCGGTGCCGATGAGCTGAGTGATATCGCCGTGCTGAAGATCGATGAGCAACCGAAGGACGGCTACGCCTACGCGAGTTTTGCCGAACGGAACCTGCTCGAGGCCGGCGACCCGGTACTCGCCATGGGCGCACCCTGGGGCCTGGAGCACTCGCTTTCGCAGGGTGTGGTCAATCATCCGGCCCGACTGATGGTCTCGTTGTTCCAGGACGAAGCCGACTACGAACAGCAGCTCGGCCGCAATCAACCCACTGCACGTTTCTATGCTTGGATTCAGCATGACGCGGCGATCGCGCCGGGAAATTCCGGTGGGCCGCTGGTCAATCTCGCCGGTCAGGTTGTCGGCATCAATACCCGCGGCAGCTTCAGCGGAGGCGATATGGCCTTCGCAATCCCGGCTGATGTGGCCCGCCGCATCGTTGACCAGTTGGTCCGCGATGGCGAGGTCAAGCGCAGCTATTTCGGATTTGCCGTGCGCTCGCTGAAAAGCTCGGGGCTGGATGCAGGTGTGCTGGTCAGCTCGGTACAGCAGGATTCGCCTGCGGCCACGGCCGGTCTGGTGCCGGGTGATCGGATCGTCCGTATTGATGGCAAGGCGGTAACCGTGGCTTTGCCGGAGCAGGTTCCAGTATTTCTGCGCGAACTGACTGAGCGACCACTCGGTCAAAGCGTACGGATGGAGGTGCTCAGTGGCGGCAGCATGCGCAGCCTGAGCATGGTCTCGCAGTCCTATCCGCGCGATCTGGGTAACAACATCGAGATCAAGGCCTGGGGTCTGACGCTGACCGAGGTCACCCCGGCCATTGCGCGTTCGCGCCTGCTTGAACATCAACAGGGCCTGATCGTGACCGGTGTACTGCCTGGTAAACGCGCAGCTACCGCACACCCGCCGCTTGCAGTGGGCGATGTGGTGTTCGCCATCGATGGCAAAGAAGTGGCCTCCGTGACAGATGTCGATGCCTTGGGCGTTGCCAATGGCGCCGGTGATACGGCGAGGCTGCTTGCTTTTGAACGCTCTGGCAAATCCCTGCTTTCGGCACTCGATGCCCGTCCTGCCGAAACCGAGCCGAACAAACTACGTGAGCTTCCCAAGCCCTGGGTGGGTGTCGACGCGCAGCCGATCACCGCCACAACCTCGCGCCTGATCTCGGGTCCGGCGGGTGGTGGCTATCGGGTGACGCGTGTCTATCCTGGACCGGCTCAGCGTGCGGACATCAGGGTCGGTGATCTCATCGTTTCTGTGGCAGGAGAAGCGGTGCCCGTGTCGGGTGATACCGATGATGAGGCGCTGCAGCAACGATTCCGCGATGCACTCGTCGATGAGCCACTGGCGCTCAAGATCTGGCGCGATGGTCAATTTCTGGATTCCAGCCTGATTCCCGGAGTCGCGCCCGATCCGCGCGGTTCGCTTAAATCCTTGCAGATCGACTGGCTCGATCTCGGCGTGCGTGTGCTGGGTTTCTACGATCGCATCGAGCGACGACTCGAAAAAGGTGTCCAGGGGGTTGTAGTCGAACGCGTGGAGACTGGAGGCCTGGCCGGCTTGGCCAATCTCAAGCCTGGCGACGTGATCCTCAAGGTCGACGGCAAGCCGGTCGATGGATTGGAAACCTTCAAGGTGCTGACGGCCAGATCTGCGCACAAGGAAGGTCGAAATATCAGTTTTCTGGTGTTGCGTGCCGCGCGAACGCGACTCTTGTTCCTGGATTCTGGATGGGAGAATTCACCATGATGCGATTCCTCCGGCGGCTCTCCGTTGTCGTGCTCGCATGCTCATCAAGTTCAGTCTTCGCCAGTCCAATGGACGAGGAGAGCAAGGAGATTTTTGCGCGTTTGCTCAAGCAGCACGCGGCCACCGTGGTCCGTGTCAACTTTGTGGTGAAGTCGAGTTTTCAGGGGCAGGACCAAAGTCAGGAGTCATCCACAACGGGTGTCCTGGTTGATCCGCGCGGATTGATCCTGGTGCCGCGTATGGTGGTCGAGCCGAGCTTCCCGGGTATCGACAAACTGACCAGCGAACAGCGCGCCAGCTTCAAGCTCGAGACCCGCGACTTCCGAGTGCGCCTGGCCGGTCAGGATACGCCGCTGGAGGCAGAGGGGCTGACCAGTGATGCCGATCTTGGCGTGGCCTGGCTGCGACTCAAGCCGCCCGTCGTGGATGGCGCAGCGCCCGAGGATTCGGCAACGCCAAAGTATCCGTTCGCGAACCTGGATGACGGGGCCATGGCCGCGCCCGGGCAGGCCTACTATGTCATCGAGCGCTTGGCTGACCGCTACGGTGGCGAGGCCATGGTCAGCTGGGGCGTGATCGTCGGTGAGGTCAAGGTGCCGCGGCCCGCGCATATCGCCACCGGCGCGCTGGGGCTCGGCTATTCGGCAGAGGGCAAGGTCCTGGGCTATGTGGTAGCCGACCTCGAAAGTATGGAATCCGCGACCATGATGACCGGGCAGGGCGGAATGACGATGACCATGGCACCGGCCCGTAGACTCGCGTCGGCGAGTAGTCGTGCCGCCAGCCTGCTTGACGAGCGCGACTGACAATGAGTCAACCTGGGGTGGCGCGGGCCGTCATCATCGTTTGCAGTGTAGTTGCCGCAGAAGCAGCAGATTTGTCAGTTTCATGATCTGAAAATACATCAACAAAGTCATGCAATACATTGATAATATGTAGTTAATGTCTGTTGCGTTGGCGCGCCAACTCGTCGGACGCCATCACTGCCTGGTACTTTCGGCAGCTGTACAAGTGTGGACGTGGGCGCCAAGATTGGACTGTACTGTCCAGTCCATTAAAGGCCCACGAATGCCCTACAACGCGCGCAATCCACGC
>JAYSZM010000084.1:0-17703 GCA_043738015.1 Lysobacterales bacterium | reverse complement strand
GCATGGCCACCTTGCCGGCGACAGCTGTCTTTGCGCGGTGGCGGCAAAACTGCGCTCCTGCATCCGCGAGGCCGATGACTTTGTCGCTCGCTTCGGCGGCGAAGAGTTCGTCGTGATGCTGCCCGGCGCCGACAGCGAGGCCGCCGCCCAGCGCGCCGAATTATTGCGTCGTGAGATCGAGGCGATGCGGGTCACTCACGCCGAACAAAAACTGGCGATGACGGTAAGTATCGGCGTTGCCACTCAGCCCGGCAATGAGCCTGGCCATGCGCGTGAACTTCTGCAAGCAGCTGATCGCGCGCTGTATCGGGCCAAGGCTCAGGGCCGCAACTGTGTCGTGTTGGCGACGCCTGCCGACATCGATAACACAGAGTCCAAGGGCTGATCTGGAACGCTGGGCTGCCTGTGCTCGCCAGTCTCGCGGCGGCCGCGGTCAGCGCTTGAACCTGCCCTCTTCCACCATCGCGCAGATTCGCGCAACTTCACCATCCATGGCGCGATCACGATGCATGAACGCAATCTCCTCACGCACCGTGGCGAGCGCCGCGGCGACCGCCGGTGACGGCGTGAACGCTGGCGTATCCGCCAACTCGCGCATCAGCGCGGTGACCTCGGATCGGAACTGTGCGTACGCAGGCGAATCGGTGGCAGGCGGATTGGCGATCTTGGCGATGAAGGCATCGACATCGCCACGTGCCGCAAGGGTGCGCGCGGCATTGAGCATTTCCTGTCGATAGTCGAGTGCCTGCGCAGCCGTGTAGATTTCCAACGCCAGCACACGGGACAGGTCAGCGCTCATGTCCAATGCATGGCGCGCCTCATTGGCGCCCATCGACACATGGTCTTCGGCATTGGCACTGGTCGGCACCGAATAGACCGAAGCCGGATGCGCGCGTGTGGCCAGGTCGTTGACCAGGGCGGCTGCGGTGTACTGGATGATCATGAAGCCGGAGTCGGTCGCATCTTCGTTGCCGATCAGAAAAGCAGGCAATCCATCATTGGTGGCCGGATCAACCAGTTTGTTGATGCGACGCTCGGAGATACTGGCCAAGACCGGAATCGCCGCCTTCAGATAGGCCATCGCCAATGCCAGCGGCATGCCGTGGAAGTGACCGGCCGAGATCACCTGGTCCTCGATATTGCGTGCATGCGCGCGATCAGGAAAGACCAGCGGATTGTCAGTCACCGCGTTCAATTCAATATCAATCACCCGGCAGGCCTGGGCATAGGCATCGCGCACTGCGCCGTGTACCTGGGGCATGCACCGCAGCGAGTAGGCATCCTGGGGCTGATGCTTCTTGCCGCCCTTGAAGGGCAGGAAGCGCTTGTAGAAATTCTCGCGGCCATGACGCTGTGAGGGCGGGACATAGTCCCAGCAGATATCGAAACGGTGGGCCTGATCTTCTGGCTTGTGCCAACTCTCCGGCAACCAGGTACGGAAACGCGGCACCAGATGGTAGGGAATATCGACCAGGCGAGAGCCCTGCATCAGATGGCGCATGCTGCGCGCGGTGGCCAGCTGACCGGGATGCGGTCGCAACGCATGGACATCCTCTTCGAATGCGCCGCTGCGGCCGGCGAAGGCCTCAAGGCTCATCGCTGCGGCGACATCGGCAACCTCAAGCAGACGCTCGACGCGCGCCAATACAAGCGCAGCGCAGGCCAGCATCTGGGCGGTGCCATTGTTGAGCGCGAGGCCTTCCTTGAACGAAAGTCGAACCGGCTGCAGTCCGGCGCGCGCCAACGCCTCGGCACCGGCAAGCCGTTCGCCCTGGTACCAGGCTTCCCCGCCACCGAGCAGCACAATCGCGAGATGGGACAACGGCGCGAGATCGCCACTGGCGCCAACCGAACCCATCTGCGGCACCACCGGCACAATGCCGGCATTGAGCAGGTCGGCAAGGGACTGCAGGGTGCTCGGACGTATTCCCGAATGTCCGCGCAGCAGGGTATTGATGCGAATGCCGAGCATGGCGCGCACGACATCGGCCGGAAACGGTTCGCCGACACAGACGGCGTGGGTAATGATGAGATTGTGCTGAAGCTCTTCGAGCAGACTGTCCGAACGCGGCTCGGGATTGCCGCCGGGAAGATCGTCACGGGCACGACGGGCCCCCAACAACTTGTCGGCATTGCTGCCGAATCCGGTGGTCACGCCGTAGATCGGTTCCTCGCGACGCACCCGTTCGGCGAGAAAAGCGGCCGCGCGTTCCACCCCAACCAGGGCCGCAGGCGCCAGTTCTACACCGGTACCGGTACTGATCGCGAGTACATCGGCGCGGGTAAGCGAGGCGCCATCAAGCAGGATCCGGGCGCTCATGGCGTGCCCTGCGCAGACAACGAATCCATCACTTCACCCTGCTGGATCTCGACACGCAGGGTGTTGATCAGATCCTCACGTTTCACTTCGAATTGCTCCTGACGACGCATGTCCTTCACGGCGACGGTCCCCTTGGCGATTTCGTCGGATCCGAGCACGGCGACGAAGCGGATGCCGGCTCGATCGGCGTACTGGAACTGGCGTGCCAGTTTGCGGGTTTCGAGCTGGACCTCGGTATTGATGCCGGCCAGCCGCAGTTGCGTACCAAGCTCCAGGTACAACGGCAGATTCGCCTCATCCATCAGGGCGACCAGCACCTGCACATGACTGCGGCCCTTGGCGGCGAGACCTGCCTGCTGAAGCTGCCAAAACAGGCGCGTTGCGCCGATCGATATGCCAACACCGGGCAGTCGCGAGCGCGTGTATTGACTGGCGAGGTCTTCGTAGCGTCCGCCCGAGCAGATGCTGCCAATTTCCGGGTGCAGGTTGAGCGTCGTTTCGTAGACCGTACCGGTGTAGTAGTCGAGGCCGCGCGCGATCGAAAAATTCAGCGCGTAATGGGTTTCTGGAACACCGAGCGCGCGGACCAGGGTCAGCACTTCGCGCAATTCGGCGACACCGGTCGAGATCAGCTCATTTTCAGCAGCAATCGCCTCCAGCCGACGAAGCGCATCAGCGTGCCCCAGCGAGCGCGTGCCGACGAAATCCAGAATGGCGTCGACCACAGCCGACGCGAGTGCGAAGCCCTCGCCGAGCAGGGTGTCGCGCACTTTCTGTACGCCGCGCTTGTCAATTTTGTCGACTTCGCGCAGCACCAGCATCTGACGCTCACCGTCATCGATGCCGAGCGACTGGAAGAATCCGCGAATCAGCTTGCGGTTGTTGATCTGGATACAGAACGGACCGATCTCCAGCTCGCGGAAGATCGCGTAAATCACTGCGGGCAGCTCGGCATCGAAGCGCACCGACAGATTGTCCTTGCCAATCACATCGATGTCGCACTGGTAAAACTCGCGATAACGACCGCGCTGCGCCGATTCCCCACGATACACGCGCTGCATCTGGTAACGCCGGAAAGGAAAGGTCAGCTGCGCCTCATGTTCGGCGACATAACGAGCCAGCGGCACGGTCAGATCGAAGCGCAGCGCGAGTTCGGGCTCATCGCCCTGCTTGAGGCTGCCCGTCGACTGCACGAAATAGACCTGGCGCTCGGTCTCGCCGCCGGACTTGGTCAGCAGGACATTGCTGAACTCGATCGCCGGCGTCTCGATCGGCAGAAAGCCGAAACGCTCGAAATTGCGGCGTACCGTATCGAGCATGTTCTGAAAGGCGATCTGATCGAGCGGCAGCAGCTCCATCACGCCGGGCATGGTGCGGGCCTTGGCTGAAGTCATCGGTCGGATTCGTCGCAATAGGGCCGGTAAATTTAGCAGACAGGGCCCGCAACACGATGTCGAAACGATGTCGAAATCCTGCGCGCCGCGCTCCCCTGCCCTACACTTGCGGGCGCCTGGCCAGATCCGGGTAGCGCGCGGGCCGTAACCGGCCTTTTGGCCCGCGGCCCGATATCGCGGTGCCGATCTTGCGTAAATCGACCCGGATCGCTACACTCGCCGGCTTTCCGCATTACTGCCAAACCCGGAACCGCCATGAAAGTCCTGTCCTCGCTGAAATCCGCAAAAGCCCGCCACCGCGATTGCAAAATCGTTCGTCGCCGCGGCAAAGTGTTCGTGATCTGCAAGTCCAACCCGCGTTTCAAGGCCCGTCAGCGCTGATCCAGCGACAACTCGGCCACCCCTGGAAGCCGGCAATTGCCGGCTTTCTGGTATCTGGGACCCGTCGGTCCTACCCTGTGCAGACCGTTTGCGCGGTCAGATGCCGATGACCGCCCTGCCCCGCGCGAAGGTCTGTACGCTGGTACATGAAGCGGATCATGGAAGTCGGGGTCGGCTTTTGCTACAAAGTCGACATCAGGAGCATACGGCCCCTGGAGGCTACGATGAACAAGTACTTGGGTCTGGCAGCTTTGTTGGTGGTGATGGTGGCGGCGTCTCCGATGAGCCGTGCCGATACCTTGTTGATTGAACGCCGCGATGCCGCTGCGAGCAATCCGCATCCCGCGCGCGGCGAAGTCATGAACAAGGTCGAGGCGCGCTTCGGCCCGCCCTTGCATCGGGTCGGACCGGTCGGCAGTCCGCCGATCACGCGCTGGGTCTACGACAACTTCACGGTCTATTTCGAGCATTCGCATGTGATCACCACGGTGATCAACAAGGCGCATGCGGACGAAAAGGGGCCGAGGCCTACGAGTTGACCAAGCCGACGGATTGGCGCTGGCCCGCCGAATGGGAAGCCCAGGACGCGATCCTGCTCGCCTGGCCTCATGCAGAAACCGACTGGTCCGCCAATCTTGCCGATGTGCAAGCGAGCTATCTCGCCTTGCTGACTGCGATCTGCCGTTTCCAGCCGGCAGTGCTGATTGTTCCGGACGAGCGCGCCGAGTCCGAGGTGCGTACGCAGCTAGGCACCGGGCTCGCGCATGCCGCCCGACTGCGCTTCGTCCACGCCGCCTATGACGATACCTGGCTGCGCGATTCCGGCCCGATCACGTTGGAATCGCAAGACGCCTTTCTGCTGAATGATTTCCGCTTCACCGGCTGGGGCGGCAAGTACGAGGCCAGTCGCGACGATCAACTGGTCGGCGCCCTGCACGAGGCCAAACTGTTTCGCGCAGCCACGCTGAAGCCCTGGGATTTTGCCCTCGAGGGAGGAGCGATCGATGGCGACGGCGGCGGCACGGTGCTGACCACTTGGAACTGCCTGCACGAGCGCCACCCGAGTCTGGATCGCGATACGCTCAAGGCGCGCCTGGCCGAGATGTTGCATGCGACTCGCGTGCTGATGCTCGAGCACGGCGAATTGCAGGGCGACGATACCGATGCCCATATCGACACGCTGGCACGATTTGCCGCTGACGATGCGATCGTGTTCCAGTCGTGCGACGACCCCAGCGATGCGCACCATGCTCCGCTCACTGCGATGGCGGCCGAGATCGCCGGTCTGCGGACGATCGCTGGTAATTCCTATCGACTGTTCCCGCTGCCGTGGGCAAAACCTATCCACGCCGCCGATGGCCGTCGACTCGCGGCAAGCTATGCGAATTTCCTGATCATCAATGGCGCTGTCTTGATGCCCGCCTACGGCGACGTCCAGGATGCCGATGCGATGAGCGTTCTGGCACACGCGTTTCCGGATCGCGAAATAGTTGCGGTACCCTGCCGCGCCCTGATCGAACAGAACGGCAGTCTGCACTGCATCACCATGCAGCTGCCCCGTGGAGTGCTCAATGTCGCGAGCTGAAACCCTCAGCGTTGCCCTGGTGCAGGAATGCAATCACGGCAGCGTCAACGAAAACCTCGACGCGATCGAGGCACGGCTGCGTGCTGCGGCGGCCGAAGGTGCACGTCTGGTACTGCTGCAGGAACTGCATAACGGACCCTATTTCTGCCAACACGAGTCGGTCGACGAGTTCGATCGTGCTGAGCCCATACCGGGTCCGAGCAGCGCGCGCCTGTCGGCGCTGGCGCGCGAGCTCAAGCTGGTCGTGGTCGGCTCACTGTTCGAACGTCGTGCTGCCGGGCTCTATCACAACACCGCCGTGATTTTCGACAGCGATGGCCGGCTCGCCGGCAAGTACCGCAAAATGCATATCCCCGACGACCCCGGATTTCTCGAGAAGTTCTACTTCACGCCTGGCGACCTTGGATTCGAGCCGGTGGATACCTCGGTGGGTCGTCTCGGCGTGCTGGTCTGCTGGGACCAGTGGTACCCCGAAGCAGCGCGACTGATGGCCCTTGCTGGCGCGGAAATGCTGCTCTACCCGACCGCGATCGGCTGGGATCCGCGCGATGACGATGCCGAGAAAGAGCGCCAACGCCAGGCCTGGATCCTGTCGCAGCGCGGCCACGCAGTGGCCAACGGACTGCCCGTGCTGTCGTGCAACCGGGTCGGATTTGAGCCGAGCCCGCTTGCCGAGTCGGCCGGCATCCAGTTCTGGGGCAGTAGTTTCGTCGCTGGGCCGCAGGGTGAGCTGCTCGCCGAGGCCGATACCTCATCGCCGACCGTCCTGCTGACCGAAATCGATCTGCGCCGCAGCGAGAACGTGCGTAGAATCTGGCCTTTCCTGCGCGACCGCCGGATCGACGCCTATGCCGATCTGCTCAAGCGTTATCGCGACTGAGCTCGCTCGCTACCGGCACGCGCGGTGCAATGCAGCGCCGGTGTCATCCCCCATGCCGCAACAGGACTTCAGCAGATGGACACCGCCGCACCCGACGAACACGCCACCGAAGCGGCGCAGGATCAGCCTGTGCGCCGCGTTCACCGCGATGGCACCGAGTACGTGCTGCTAGGGACCGCGCATGTCTCAAGGCGAAGTGCCGACGCGGTTCGCGAAATGCTCGCCGCAGAATCCTTTGATGCGGTGGCCGTCGAGCTCTGCGATCACCGCGCACGCGCAATGCGCGATCCGCACGCAGTCGGCAGTCTCGATCTGTTCAAGGTGATCCGCGAGGGCAAGGTCGGAGTGATCGCGGCCGGTCTCGCGCTCGGCGCATTCCAACGCCGGCTTGCGGAACAATTCGGCATCGAACCCGGCGCCGAAATGCGCGCGGCGATGGATGGCGCAGATGAGCAGCAGATTCCCTGCTGGCTGATCGATCGCGACGTCGGGCTAACACTGCGCAGGGCACGGTCATCGCTCGGCTTCTGGGACAAATCGACACTGACCGCCGGCATCATCGGCAGCATGGTGTCGAGCGATGAAATCTCCGAGGAGGACATCGAGAAGCTCAAGGAAGGCGACATGCTGCAAAGCACCTTCGCAGAATTTGCCCGCCAGAGTGAACCGCTCTACCGCAGCCTGATTGCCGAGCGTGATCAGTTCATGGCATCGCGTCTGCGCATCGAAGCGGAGCGGGCGCCGCCGCGGAAAGTGCTGGCCGTCCTTGGCGCCGGCCATCTTGAGGGCATCGAACGACATCTGCGCGGTGATGTGCAGGCGCCGAACGAGCTGATCGGCGAGATCAGCCGCGAACCCAAACCATCGAACTTCGGAAAATGGTTTGGCTATGCCGTGATCGCGATCATTATCGGTGGGTTTGTCTGGGGCTTTTCGCGCAGCGAGAAACTCGGCCTCGAGCTGCTGATTTCCTGGACCGCGATTACCGCAACGGGCGGGGCACTCGGTGCTCTCCTCGCCGGCGCGCACCCCCTGTCAATCCTCGCTGCGGCGATCTCATCGCCGATCACGCCACTGCATCCCGCACTGGCCTCGGGCATGGTCAGTGGCGTTGTCGAGGCCTGGGTGCGCAAGCCCCGGGTCGAACAATTCGCCCGCCTGCGCGACGATGTGATGCACTGGCGTGGCTGGTGGCGCAACGATGTGACTCGGGTATTCCTGGTATTTTTCCTCACCAGTCTCGGCACCTCGATCGGCGTCTGGACCGCGGTCGGGCTGAGCGCAGGGAAGCTGGCCGGACATTGATGGCGCGCTATCGCGCGCCCAACACCGACTGCCGAATCAACGCAATCCGTCGAGGTAAGCAGTCAGTTCGGGCGCCAACGGCGCATGAAAGACATAAGGCTCGGCATTGCCCACCAGGGTAAAGCTGAACTGCGCGGCATGCAGAAACAGGCGCTTCAGTCCTTGTTGGCGCGCCAGCCGGTTGGCCTCGGGGATTCCATACTTGTCATCGCCAAGCAAAGGATGGCCCATGTGCGCGGCATGCACACGGATCTGATGCGTGCGGCCGGTATCCAGTTCCACTTCACAGAGTGTCGCATCGGCAAACTTTTCCAAAACGCGAAACACACTGCGCGATGGCTTGCCGTCTGGATCGACACGCACCATGCGCTCGCCGCCCTGCATGACGTTCTTCGCCAAGGGTGCGTTGACGTCGACCCGCGCACGGTTGACCACGCCGGACAGCAGGGCGAGATAGCGTTTGTCGGTCTGGCCATCGCGAATCAATGCTTGCAGACCGGTCAATGCCGAACGCTTCTTGGCCAGTACCAGCACACCGCTGGTATCGCGATCGAGCCGATGCACCAGCTCCATGGATTCATCCGGGCGCCACTGCCGCATCAATTCGATGGCACCGAAGCTGATCCCGCTGCCGCCATGGGTGGCAACTCCACTGGGCTTGTTGATCACCAGAAACCCGCGATCCTCAAAAATCACCCAACTATCGATGCGATTGAGCATCGCGTCCGGTGCAACCCCGGGATCGCGCGGCTCAGCGACGCGCACCGGTGGCACACGAACCTGATCACCATCGGCCAGCCGGCTCTCGGGCTTGGCCCGCTTGCCATTGATGCGCACCTGGCCCGAACGTAAAAGACGGTAAACATGCGATTTCGGCACGCCCTTGAGCTGTCCGAACAGGAAATTGTCGATCCGCTGACCGACGCGCTCGGCGTCAATGGCGATGATGCGTACCGCAATCGGCGCCGCGGGCATGGGCTCGGCTCGGGCTGGAGGTGCCGTTGCCCTACTCGGCGGGGACGGCCGCGCAGGGGTGGGCTTGGCCAATCCCGACTGAGCGCGAGCAGGTCGCGCGCCCGCTGGTTTGCCCCGGCTGGGCATCGTATCCTGCTTGAAAACAAGGCTTTTCGCGGGTTTTCCAGGCGCAGACGGTGAGCGGCCTGGCCGCGCCTTTGGTGCGACTGCCCGGTCCTTGGGCGCACTCGCTGCATTGGATGCGGCACGGCGCGGCACTCGGCCATCCGGTGGCGGGCGCGATCCTGCGGGGCGATTTCTGGTCCGGGTTTTCTTCACGTTTGCGGGTTCTGCCAACCGGTTGCTACACTGCGCACGCGAAATGCGTCGAAAGCCGCGTGCGATCAAGAACTTGAACGCCCATTCTGGCTTTTCGCGCCCGCTGCAGCGGACTGCGGTTCGAGCACTGAAAGCCATCAGGCAATCGAGTGCCGCGCATCCTAGCTGCTTCGGCGGGCACAGCGGCGATTCCCTTAACGGATTCGCTTCGGTGAGACGCACACCGAGCGGCATGGTGTGAGCCGGCATCCTTCAGACCACAATGCAACAAGCGTCCCAGATATTCGTACCGCCGCATCGTTCAACCCGATTGGCAGCTTGGTGTGGCGAAGGCCCCAAGCGCCGCTGGCTGGAATGACCGCTGAAGCGGGCGACCTAAGGGGCGCCAGGAAAACAAAAAAATGAAGCGTATGTTGATCAACGCAACTCAGCGTGAAGAGTTGCGTGTGGCCATTGTTGATGGCCAGAACCTGTTTGACCTTGATATTGAAGTCCCCTCCCGCGAACAGAAAAAATCCAACATCTACAAAGGCCGCGTTACCCGCGTCGAGCCCAGTCTGGAAGCCTGCTTCGTTGAATACGGCGCTGATCGCCACGGCTTCCTGCCACTGAAGGAAATTGGTCGTGAGTACTTCACTCCCGGCCTCGACCCGCACAAGGCGGGCATCCGCGAGCTGCTCAAAGAAGGCCAGGAAGTGGTCGTCCAGGTCGAGAAGGAAGAGCGCGGCAACAAGGGCGCCGCCCTGACCACATTTATCAGTCTCGCCGGACGTTATCTGGTGTTGATGCCGAACAACCCCAAGGCCGGCGGCGTATCGCGCCGGATCGAGGGCGATGACCGGCAGAATCTGAAAGACACCATGGACGAGCTGAAATTGCCCGATGACATGGGCATGATCATCCGCACCGCCGGACTCGGCCGTGATGCCGAAGAGCTGCAGTGGGATCTCGACTATCTGCTCAAGGTATGGGAATCGATTTCCGAGGCGGCGAAGTCGCGCAAGGCGCCGTTCCTGATCTATCAGGAATCCAAACTGATCATTCGCGCGCTGCGCGATTACCTGCGCAATGATGTGGGCGAAATCCTGATCGATCAGGAAGACCTGTACAACGATGCACGCGAGTTCATGCAACAGGTGATGCCACAAAACCTGCGCAAGCTGCGCCTGTACAAGGAAACCGTTCCGCTGTTCTCGCGATTCCAGATCGAATTGCAGATCGAAAACGCCTTCGACCGCACGGTACGACTGCCCTCGGGCGGCGCCATCGTGATCGATCATACCGAGGCGCTGACCTCGGTCGACATCAACTCGGCGAAAGCCACCAAAGGTGGCGACATCGAGGAAACGGCCCTCAACACCAACCTCGAGGCGGCGGTCGAAATTGCGCGGCAATTGCGCATTCGCGATCTCGGTGGCCTGGTCGTCATCGATTTCATCGACATGGAGTCCAACAAGCACCAACGCGACGTCGAAGACAAGCTGCGTGATGCGATGAAGGTCGACCGCGCCCGCGTCCAGCTCGGCCGCATTTCGCGTTTCGGCCTGCTCGAACTGTCGCGCCAGCGCCTGCGTCCTTCGCTCGGCGAGGCTTCACAAAATGTTTGCCCACGCTGCGAAGGCCATGGCCACATACGTGGCGTCGAATCGCTGTCGCTGTCGATTCTGCGCATCGCCGAAGAAGAGGCGATGAAGGAAAACACCGGACAGGTACTGATCCAGGTTCCGACCGCGGTCGCCAATTTCCTGCTTAACGAAAAGCGTTACGCAGTGGCCGAAGTCGAGAAGCGCCAGGAGGCCATCCTGGTCATCGTCGCCGACGAAAAGCTGGTCACCCCGCACTACGAGATCAAGCGCATTCGCGAGAGTGAAGTCGCGATGGATACGCAGCCGAGCTACGAGCGACTGACCGTCGCCTCGCCAACGCCCCTGCCCGCTTCCACCCAGCCGGTTGCAGAGGCCGAGAAGCCTGCAGTTACCCGCATCGCGCCGATGGCACCGGCACCGATGAAAGCGGAGTTGGAGGAAGACGTGCAGACGGCAGCGCCAGCAGCGCAGCCCGCGCGTGGCAATCGCGCCGTGGCCGCTGCCGCAAAGCCGGGCTTTTTTGCGCGGATGCTGGCCTGGTTCAGCGGCGCTCCGAGCACTCCGACCAGCAGCGCGACAACCGCGCGTCCTGATGGCAAGGGCGACTCCAAGTCGCGACCGAACCAGCACAGCCGTCCGCACGGCGGCCGCGACAACGACCGTCATGGCAAGGGCCGCAATGATCGCCACGACCGCAAGCGCGATGAACGTCGCGAGCAGCGCAATGATCGGCCGGCGGGTGCTGCCGGCAACACCCAGCAGCCACGCCCCGATGCCGCCAAGAGCAAACCGGCGCAACAACCGAAGCCACAACAGGCCCGGCAGGAGCAGCGTCCAGCTCAGCAGGGCCAAAACAAGGCGGCTGCAGCCACTGCGGCCACCGCGGCCAATGCGGCTTCCGGGGAGTCCCAGCTGACCGCTACGCAGAGCGAAGCCGAACGCCTCAATTTGGCCGCCGCCGCAGCGACCGCTGAGTCGGTATCCGCACTTGCCGGCGATTCTGCAGGTGTCGAAGATGCCAATGCCGCTGCGCTCGATGGTGATGGCAAGCGTCGTCGTGGCCGCCGCGGCGGTCGTCGTCGTCGCCGCGGTGAACGCAGTGGCACCGGCGTAGGTCCGGACGCAGCGGCGCTTAATGCTTCACTTGGCGATCTTGACCTCGATGATGAAGACGATCATCAGCTTGATCCGTCGGCCGAGTCGGGCGATCGTGCTGCACTTGAATCGGCCTCGCCAAGCGTCGACATGGCCCAGCTGACAACACCGGTTGCCGCAGTTTCCGCTCCGCGCCACGCACAGCCGAAGCCGGCCGAAGCAACTTCCGCAGACAGCGTCGCATCGGCATCGGCCGAGCGGAATGTCGAGCTCCAAGCTTCCAGTGCGGACACGCAATCGGTGCACCCGGAACTCGCCGTCGCGATGCTGGAACAAGCCGTTCCGGCCATGGATACGGCGGCTGCCCAGCCTGCCGAATCAATTGAAACCGCGCCTACTGCTGCGGTCGATAAGGCTGCCGAGATCCCGGCCGTTGCAGTCGCTGCTCAGGCCGCGCCAATACCGGCGGCAACGCCGGCAGCAGATCGCCCGCCGCCGTACCGACGTACTCCGGTCGAGCCTCGCCTGGATATTCCGCGGCACAACCCGCTAGCTGTCGCCGTGTCGATCGCCGCGCATACGCAACCGAATCTGTTCGATGTTGCCCCGCCACCGCCTGTGAGTCCTGCTGCTGTGCCGGTTGCCGTCGCGCCACCGGTCAGTGAGGCTCCGACAGAAGTGGCGAAAGCTGCTGCGGCGCCGGTTGCAGTGGCGCCAACGATCACCGAGTCTCCGGCAGAAGTCGCGGAAGCTGCTGTGGCGCCGGTTGCTGTGGCGCCAACGATCACCGAGTCTCCGGCAGAAGTCGCGGAAGCTGCTGTGGCGCCGGTTGCAGTCGTGCCAGCCATCCGCGAGCCTCAGGCAGTAGTCGCGAAAGCTGTCGACATAGCCCCGATCACGGCCGCACTCAACGATCCCGCAGAAGTGAATCTGGGCCCACCCCAGCCAAAGGCTTCGAGTGCTGGTGAGGGATCCGTCAGCACGTTGTCGGAACAAGTCGCCGCAATCGCCGCCGAAGCTCAGGACAACAGTCACGACGCGGATCGTCCTTTGATCTAGCCGCCCGGCGTCGCGATTGCCTGCCCAATCGACTGGCAAGCAAACCGCAAAAACCCCAGCCCAGGCTGGGGTTTTTTGTTTGCAGAAATCGAAAACCTCATCGGTGTCTCAGTGCCCGAGTTGCACAGCACTGCTCGGCAGGGATCATGCGGAAACAGTCAGAAAAATCATCCCGGCGTTCGGCCTCCCGCCCACTCCGGTGGGATCTCTATGCGTTCAGCGCCGCGCCCGTGGCGAGCACATTGTCTCTCTCGAGATGCTCGACTATTGCGCTGCCTGGCAGATATCCACCGTCAGCTGCGCGCCCGGTGGATCGAGACCACTTCGTTGCCGGTCTGGTGTCCACGCTCGGCATCGAATTCGGGCACGAGAAGCCGCAGGCAGCGCAGGACCTCGGCCTCTTCAAAACGGCGCACGGCGGCTTCAGCCTGGCGCAGCACAGTATTCAACTCGGGCCAGGCGACATAGCGGGGCTGGGCCAGGAAGATTTTCGGGTGTCCCGTGCTTTCGTAGTCTTCCTGTTCATGGAAAAGTTCCTCGAACAGCTTCTCGCCCGAGCGCAGCCCGGAATAGACGATCTGGATATCGCGGTCGGGTACCTTGCCGGCGAGCAGGATCATCTGCTCGGCGAGATAGCGGATACGCACGGGTTCACCCATATCGAGCGCAAATATTTCTCCGCCGCGACCGAGCACCGCAGCCTGCAGGATCAGTTGGCAGGCTTCGGGAATCGTCATGAAGTAGCGGGATATTTCAGGATGGGTAACGGTAACCGGACCACCGCGCCTGATCTGCTCGCGAAACAGAGGCACCACGCTTCCGGCAGAATCGAGCACATTGCCGAATCGCACGGTAATAAAGCGGGTCTTGGCCTGCTGGGCAAATGACTGGCAGAACACTTCGGCCGCGCGCTTGCTCGCACCCATCACGCTGGACGGATTGACCGCCTTGTCGGTCGATATCAGCACGAAGGTGTCCACGCCGTGCCGCTCCGCCGCAACCGCCATCACCTGGGTGCCGAGCACATTGTTGCGCACCGCCTCGCGCACCTGTTCCTGCAACAGCGGCACGTGCTTGAACGCGGCCGCGTGGAAAACGGCGGTGGGCCTGCTGCGTGTGAATATCCGCTCGCATACCGAAGCATCGCCGCAATCACCAAGCACCGCATCCAGAACCAGATCCGGAAACTCCGCACGCAGTTCCTGCTCGATGCGATAAAGATTGAACTCGGTGAGTTCCAGCACCGTGAGCGACTCAACACCGAGGCGTGCGACCTGTCGACAGAGCTCGGCGCCAATGGAACCGCCGCCTCCGGTAACCAGCACGCGCTTGCCGGCAATGCCGGTGCGGATTGCGGTCCAATCGAGCGCAACCGGGTCGCGACCGAGCAGATCCTCGATGGCGACTTCCTTCAACTCATTGAAATTGGAGCGACCTTCAACTACATCCTGCAGGCGCGGCACGGTGCGGAATGGCAGGCTGCTGCGCTCGCACAACGAGACGATACGCTGCATCTGCTGGTTGCTCGCCGAGGGCACAGCGATCAGCACCATTTCGGCAGCAACTTCGCGCGCCAACTCGGGCAACTGATCAATCGGACCGAGCACGGGAATACCATGCAGCTTGGCGCCCTTCAGCGCCTGGTTGTCATCGAGGAAACCGACCGGCCGATACTGCGTTTCGCGGCGCAGATCGCGCACCAGAGTTTCGCCAGCGCGCCCGGCGCCAAGAATCAGCACGCGTTTGGCGGTCGCATGCGGTCCACCATCAAGCCGGCTGTCTTTCCAGAAGCGATACAGCATGCGCGGCATGCCGAGTACCAGCAGCAGCATCAAGGGATAGATGCCGAGGACAGCACGCGGTGTGCCTTCCAGACGGTCAAACAGGAACAGACCGATCGCGATCGCGGTGGTGCCGATCACGCTGCCGCGTGCGATGTTCCAGAGATCAGGCAGGCTCGCAAAGCGCCAGAGTCCTCGATACAGGCCGGTCCAGTAGAGGACCAGGCCCTGCAGACCGAGGACAATGGCGTACTCGGGTCCAAACAGCGGAATCGGCGGCGCCACCGGCAACAGGTTGTATCGGATCCAGTTGGCGCTGAACCATGCCAGCCAAACCATCGACAGATCGTGTCCGACCACGGCGATGCGCGGATGTATGTAGGCGATGATGGTTCGAAACTTCATCTGCAGTCCTTCAGTAACCATGCCGTACACAAGGCTGCGGCAGCTCAAGCGGAGGCACCCTCAGAGCGTACCGTCACAAGGTAATCCTGGGGCGCTCCGCGTGCTCAGACCGGCATCGGATTCGCAGTCCGCGCCAACAACAGGGTCTGACGGATCGACGAACCCCTAGCCCAGATCTATTTTGCCCGATGACGGAGCAGAATCCCACGTCGGGCCCATCGCCAGGTCAACACGCCCGCTACTGCAATCAGCAGCACAACCAGCCACGGAACGATAGCGGAAAGACCCGCGATGCCATGCACAAGTTCAGTGGCAGGCCGCGCCAGCCAGCGAATGAGCAGCAAGGCAGGCAGCACGACCAAAAAATTCCAGAGCTGTAATCCGATCACCACGTGGGCATGGCTGCGTCCAGCACGGATCAGCCACTGATAGAGATGCTCACGGTGCCCATTCCACCAGCGCCGCCCCCCCGCCATGCGGATGAACAAGGTACACAGCGTGTCGATAAGTACCAGCGAATGCAGCACCAGGGCCTCGGGCAGGGACAACAGCCCACGCGCCATTGCCGACCAGGTCAGCAAGGCGAGCAGATAGCCGAGCGCCCCGCTACCGACGTCACCCAGAAAAATCCTTGCGCGCGGAAAATTGAAAGGCAGGAACCCCAGCACCGCGCCGAGCACGATGACGGAAACCAGGGCCAGGGGAGGATCGTTGAGCAGTCCAAAAGCCAGCAGGGCCATGATCACAAAGACGGATTGCCAGGCCAGCATGCCGTTGGCGCCATCAATGAAATTGTGCAGATTGATCGAGGCGATCACGCTCAACACGAGCAGGATCGCTACCAGCCAGACCGGCTGGATCGGCCACAATGCAGCCGGTTGCAGGCTCGACAGAGCAAACCAGAGCGCAATGCCAGCACAGGCATGAGCGAGCAACCGCGCCGTAATGCCGAGACTGTAGCGGTCATCCAGCCAACCGATGCCAGCAGCGATCAGCAGGCCGGCAAGGGACATCCACAGCATGGGGTTCCAGGCAACGGCAGAAACCGGCGCCAGCAACAGCACGCAGAGCACGATGGCCAGACCACCACCGCGCAAGATGGGCACGGCATGCAAGCGGCGCTGACCGGGATGGTCGATCATCTTGATTGCCCGCAGGAGACGAATCAGCACGGCCGTGCTCGCCACGCCCAGCATTGCGGAAGCGGCAAACCAGAACAGCATCAGTCGCCGGCCACGCCGTGAACCGGCTTGATCGAACCCCAGTTCTTGCATCCAGGACACTGCCAGAAGTGCGATCGCGCGCCGAATCCGCAGTGATTGCAGCGATAGACCGCCTGATCCTCGATCAGCTGTCGGAACAGTTCGCGCAGGGTCATCAATTGATCGCGCGACTCTGCGGCGCTGGCCAGTATTTGCAACTCGACCAGGGCTGCGAGCCCGCGTACCGATGGTCTCTGCTGCAAGCGCCTGGAAAGAAACTGGGCGGCCGCGGACACGCCATCCTCGTCCTCGATGCGTTTGGCCAAGGCCAGCATCGGAGAGACGCCTGGATAGCGTTCCGACAAGGACTCGAGATAGCGCCGTATGCGCGCCGGCTCATGCAGCTTTTCCAGGCAGACGATGATCTGCGGCAAAGCATTCGGCACAAAATCGACGTCGTTGTCGAGCGCTGCCTCAAATGCTGTTGCGGCTGCGCGCCAGTCCTCGCGTTGCATCGCCAGACGGCCCTGCAGCAGACGCGGGCGTACCGCTTTGCGATCGATCTGGATCGCTTCCTGAATCAGGTGCTCGGCCGAGGAGATGTCGTTCTTCTGACAGGCGACGCTGGCGATCTCGGAAAGAAAATGCGCGATCAGCCGCGCCTGCGACTCGCCGCTGATCTTCTCCAGCCTTCGCGCGTGCTCGATCGCGCGATGCCAGTCGCGTTCCTGCTGGCAGATCGAGATCAGCTGACGCAGTGCCGGTGCAGCGTAGGCATCAATCGTAAGCAGATCGGTAAACAACACTTCGGCGCGATCGAGCAGGCCGGCGCGCATGTAGTCCTCGCCGAGCGCGAGCACCGCGCGGGTCTTCTGCTCCTCGCTCAGCCCGTGCCTGGCGACCAGGCTTTGGTGCATGCGGATCGCCCGGTCGACTTCGCCCCGGCGCCGGAACAGATGGCCGAGGGCGAACTGGGTTTCCACCGTGTCCTTGTCGACTTCCGCGATCTGCAGGAATATTTCAATCGCCTTGTCCTGCTGCTCATTGAGCAGGTAGTTCAAACCCCGGAAGTAGGTATTGGACAAGCGTGACACGCGCGCCCCGCCCTTGATCTCTCCGCCACGACGGCCGGCCACCCAGCCGGCCGCTGCCGCAGCTGGAATCAGGAGCAGCCATGCGGCATGCGTCATCATCGGAAGTCACCACGATCGCTGGAAAGCTCGTTGGCATCAGGCCCGGACTGGGTGCGCTGGGCGCGACCATGGCGCCTGCGCATCGGCCAGACCACGCCTGCGGTCACTGCCAATCCGCCGAGCAAGGCACCAAGCAACAGTACGGTCAGAAGCACCAGGCCAAGCCTGCCATCGAAGCTGCGGAACCACAGGTCGACGTGCACGTCCTGTCGGTTGAGCGCGCC